>CAZDPJ010000016.1:0-29477 GCA_964507405.1 uncultured Staphylococcaceae bacterium | reverse complement strand
ACTCTTCTTGCATTAAGTGTAGTAGCACTTAGAAAGAGAAAATAATATGAAAAAATTTGACATTAGTAAAATGACATTAAAAGAAAAGGTTGGCCAAATGATTGGTCTTGCCTTTTCTGGTACTGAGTATAGTAAAGAACTTAGTATGCAAATTGAAGATATTGAAGCGGGATTAATCATTTATTTTAAAGATAATTGCGATAATCCTAAACAAATATTCGAATTGAATAAAATAATCAATTCTAAGGCTAAAATACCGCCATTTATTGCAATTGACCAAGAAGGTGGAATGGTTGCAAGGGTAACTGAAGGAATCACTCAATCTCCTGGTGCAATGGTAATAGGCGCAACATCAAAATATGAAAATGCATATCAACTTGCTTATAATATGGGAGTTGAACTTCGTGATCTTGGTTTTAACTTTAATTTCGCACCTGTTGGTGACGTAAATAATAATGCGAAAAACCCAGTAATAAATGTTCGCTCATATTCAGAAAAGCCAGAAGAAGTTGCTAAATATGTATATGAAGCCGTCAAGGGTTATTCTGATGCTAAATTAATGACATCTATTAAGCATTTCCCTGGCCATGGTGATACGGCTGTTGATTCCCATATTGGATTACCTAAGGTAGACTTTGACAGTGAAAGACTTCATAAAATGGAACTTGTTCCATTTAAAGTTGCAGTTGAAAAAGATTTACCTGGTATTATGGCTAGCCATGTTTTATATACTAAATATGATGATAAGTATCCAACTACTTTATCAAACAAAATAATTACTGGTTTATTAAGAGAAGAGCTAGGCTTTAATGGATTAGTTGTTACTGATTCATTAACAATGTCTGCTGTATTTGATAATTTTAGTATCGAAGAAATCGTCTTAAATGGATTTAATTCTGGCTGTGATATTTTACTTCTTTGTGGTGCAAGAAAGATTGAAATGCAAAAAGAATTTGCTTCTACAGCATTAAGACTTGCTGAAAATGGACAAATATCAATTGATAAGATAAACGCTTCGGTTGAAAGAATATTAAAATATAAAGAAATGTATGAAGTAGGCCAAATGAGTGATTCATTTGAAAGTATTGAAAAAGAATTAGAAGCTCCATCTCGAGTAGCATTTGCTAGACAAGTAATGGATGATGGTATTACTTTAATTAAAGATGAAAACAATTTATTACCAGTTAAAGAAAATGAAAAAGTACTTGTTGTTTTCCCTAAAATTAAAGTAGTTACGCTTGCTGAAAATGAAGATAACTCATTAAAATCATTAGGTGACTTCATGCCATTTAAAGTAGATAAATATTATTCAACTATTGACCCTAGTATTGATGAGACAAATGAATTAGTAGAACTTGCTAAAAAATATGATAAAGTAATTTATTGTAGTTATAATGCTTGTTTTAATAAAACACAAGCAAATCAAATAAATAGCTTAAATCAAGATAATTTAATAGTTATTGGTGTACGTACCCCTTATGATTTAGGTGTATTAAATGCTAAAACATATTTAATTAGTTATGAAGCAAGTGTCTTAAGCTTTGAGTCACTAGCAAAAGTATTAACAGGAAAAATTAAACCTCAAGGCAAATGCCCTGTAACATTAAAATAGGAAGAAGGAAAATAAAATGAAAGTAATTATTGTTAAAGATTATGACGCAATGAGCGAAATGGCTGCGGAAATAATCGCTAATAAAATTAAAGAAAAAAATAACGCAATCTTAGGACTTGCAACTGGAAGTAGTCCAATTGGAACTTATCAAAGATTAGTTGAAAAATGTAAAAAAGGTGAAATTAGTTTTAAAAATATAGTTACTTATAACTTAGATGAATACTGTGGAATTGACAGAACTCATCCTCAAAGTTACTATTATTTTATGCATGATAATCTATTTAATCATGTTGATATTAATGAAGAAAATGTACATTTACCAGTTGCTAACGGTTCTGATTTAAAAGAATGTGCTAAGACTTATAATGAACAACTAAATAGTGTTCACGTTGATTTACAATTATTAGGTATTGGTGGAAATGGACATATCGGATTTAATGAACCAGGTACATCATTTGAACAAGAAACATTTGTTGTTGAATTAACAGATAAAACTAGACAAGATAATAAACGTTTCTTTAATAGTATTGATGAAGTTCCTACTCACGCAATGACTATGGGAATTAAAAATATTATGAATAGTGAAGAAATCTTAATGTTAATCAGTGGCGTAAATAAAGCTGATACAGTAGTTAAACTATTAAGTGGTGAAATTACTGAAGATTTCCCTGCATCTATTCTTCATAAGCATCCAAATACAACTGTTATTATTGATCAAGATGCTTATTCTAAAGTTAAATAATAATATAGAAAAGGGCTAGAGATAGCTCTTTTTTTAATTCTTCAAGAAAAAAAATAAAAAAATTAAAAAAAATATTGCATTTCCTCTTGCAAAGCGTTTTCATTTATGCTATAATATAAGAGCAAACGCTTTCAATATAATATAAAAGGAGGAAAATTATGAAAAAGTTATTTGCTTTATTAAGTACTTTTGTACTTACATTAGCAATAGTTGGTTTATCTGTTAAATCACCTGCACAAGCTGCTGGTAGCGATAAATGGACAGTTGACCCTACTCTTGCTGAAGACGAAATTCCTATGTATGAAATGGGAAGTATTTATACAACATTCCCTAATTTCTACGATAACGCTGCGAAGGCTGATGAACTATGGGGTGGTTCTGCTAGAATGTACCCTTGGAATGAAACTAGACTTCGTGTTGCTCAATATGATGAAACTGGCGCTGCTACTGGAAAATACTATGCAATTTATTTCTCTGGTTTAACAAGTGCTACTGATAGTGCTGGCAACCCTGCATCTGGTGCTGGTAATAATATTAATGGTTATGCTTATAAAGAAACTAAAGATGAAGCTGGTAATGTTACTTCTAAGACATTAACAACTGTTAGAGTTAACTCTAATACTTTTGGAACTACTAAGGAAAAATTCAATTATAATGCTACACCTGCTGATCCATCTCTATCACATTTAAGATTAAACTTCACTGGTGAAGATATTTCATTTGATGGTATTGCTTTAGCTGCTCAAATCGGTGATGCTGGTAATGCTCACAACTTCTATAACAGAATGTTTGTTGTTGATGGACAAGGTCGTATCATTCGTGGTACTGCTATGGATGGTTTCTACTTAAAAGCTGGTACTGATGGTGCTCCTGCTGATGTATGGGCTCCTGAATTCTGCTATGTTGATGGTGTTGTTACAAAATATGTTGAAGGTGAAACAGTTTGTGATAAATATCGTGAACAATTAAAAGATGAAGAAGGTAACTTATTATTTGATGAAGACACTGGTGAACCTGTTTTAAGTGATACTGAAGAAGATAATTTCTTATACAAGAGATTTACTTGGTCATGGTATGCTGAAAAACCAACTAACGTTAATACTGTAAGCTGGAAAGCTGAAGGTTGGGATTGCGATCTATGGGACTTAGTAATTGATGCACCTGAAGGTGATGGTTATATCGCTATCGCATTCATTAATGGTGAAGGTACTAACCATAAGATTAATGATGAAGAAAGAGAAATCACTAACGCTACTAGAGAAGCTGCTGGTGAAGCCACTCTTGCAACTGGTGATTACTACCGTGCATGTGTAAGACAAATCGTTGTTCCTGCTGGTGGTGCTACATTCGATTTCGGTTACCTTGATAAAGGTGTTGCTACTGAAGCTGCTAAATTCAATAACATCATTCGTGGTGCATTCTACAGTGGACGTACTGTAAATACTACTGAATTTAAAACTTATAATTTCTCTACTACTGGATTAAAAGTTCAAGAAAAAGTTATTGATAACAATTCTTATCAATTAATGGACAGAGTTGAAAATTATGTTGAAGTTAAACAAGGTGTTACATTTAAACCTGCTTCAATCATTAATTATGAAGGATTAGCTTCAATGTGGAAAGAAGATGGTAACTTCTTATCATATAGTAAAGACCTTGATACATTAGAATATACAATGTATGTTTCTAAAAATAATAAAGCTTCTGAAGGTGATTTAGTTGTTTATAAATACCCTTATGAAGGTGCAACTGATGAAGAAAAGAAACAAGCTATGATTAATGATTATCTAAATGATATTACTGAATATCTTGAAGGTGCTGGTAATGCTACATTTGGAACAAGTGAAGGTAAAAAAGCTGTTGCTCTTAGTGATTTATATCCTGCTGGTACTTTAAACTGGGAATTAGCTGCTATTAATTCTACTTCTACATTCTATGGTAGTACAATATATAGAGCTAAATGGTCTTGGATGGTAAATTATGTTATGGGTGTTCGTAAAGCATCTGGTCTTGATACAGCTTATTTCGAAACTGTTGTTAATGCTGGTACTTGCGGTTCTCCTGGTACATTAAATGCTGAAATTTATAATTTCTTTGTTAATGATCATAGAACTGGTTGGCCTGCATCATCTAACTATAAATTACAAGATGCTGAAGGTAATGCTACTTTAGCAAATGCATATGGTTTCTTACCTGCTCAAACTAACCAACAAGAATTCGCTAGTTATTCTATTGATACTTCAAGTGATGTAATTGGTACTGTTTATACTGTTAAATTTATCGTTAAAAACTCAATTACAAGTTCTGAAGATACTATGGTTGTTCATTATGTAGTTGAAGATACTTATACTCCTGTTATTCAAGTTAATAAAGCTAATTTATTTATTACTCCACAAGAAGTTGATGGTAAATTTGTTATTAATGCTATTAATCCAATGAGTTTTGTTACTGCTTATGATGGAAGATATAATGGTGTTACTATCTTAGGTAATGATATTACTCATAACGTTGTATTTGAATCTGAAACATTAGATTTCGATTTACCTACTGAAGGTACTCATAGAGTTGTTGCTACTGTTTCTGTAGATGCTAAACATGTTGCTACTAAATCATTCGATGTTGTTATTGAAGACGTTTCAGCTCCTTATGCTGATTTCTATAGTTCATTAACACTTGAATATGGTGCAACTTGGAATCCTGCTGATTTAGTTAAGACTGCTGTTGATAACGTTGATGGTAATTTAAAGAACGCTTCATTCGAATGGTGTGTTGATGTTTCTTCTTCAACTGTTAAGACTAATAAACCTGGTACTTACAATGTTAAAGTTGCTGTTTATGATTTAACTGGTAATAGTGTTGAATCTCAAACTATTAAAGTTACAGTTCTTCCTCAAGGATTAACTGCTGACGATCTTAAAGATCTTGAAGACGCTCTTGGCGCTTTAGGTTCTAAAGTTGATGGTATCGTTCTTGGACAAGATGAATTAGCTGAAGCTGTTGAAGCTCTTCCTAATGTTGAAGCTATTAATGGTATTAAAGCTGCTGTTGATACAATCAATGGTAATACTACACCAGCTGAAGGTGGATGCGGTTCTAATACATATTTCATTCAATTATTAACTGCTGGAAGCTTATTAGTTTTCTTACTAAGAAAAAAACACTAATAACTAAATGAGTGAGGGTGGAGGTCATGGCTTCCACCTTCTATTTAAGAAAATGATAAAAATTGAGAGATTAATCAATTATTCAAAAAAAGATGACTTATACAAATTGTGGAATAAAGAATATAAAAATATATTTCCAATTAGTAAAGAGCTTTTTGAAAGAAACTTGAGAAATGCTTATCTTAATGCAAGTTTTGTTGCATTAGATAATGAAAAATTAGTCGGATTTATTATAGGAAAAATTTGGCTAGATGAATTTAAAATTGAAGGATATGATAGACAAGGATGGATTAGTTTAATCTATGTTTGTCCAAAATACCGAAAGCGTGGGATTGGTTCAAATTTATTAAAACATGTTGAAGATGAATTTGAACTATTAAATAAAAGTATAATTCATATTGGACGTGATTATAATAATTACTTTCCAGGACTTCCTGAAAACCTTAAAGATAATTTACATTGGTTTATAAATAGAGGATATGAAAATGATAGATGTACTTTTGATTTAATATGTAAAAATAAAGGAAAAATTACTCTGGTTAATTCCAATTATACATTTAGACTTGCTTCGATTGATGATAAAGATAAGGTAATTGATTTTTTAAATCGTAATTGGCCAGGAAGATGGACAAAAGAAATTTTGGATTATTGGAATAATGGAGGAACAGGAAAAGAGTGTGCGATATGTTTGGATAAAGGTAAAGTTTGTGCTTTTGCTAAACTAGGTTATCCAAGTACACCGGAATTACAAATTAGTAATAGCCTTACATGGCGAGAATGTTTTAAAGCCTTGGGCGGCATTGGTCCACTTGGTGTTGATAAAGAATATCGAGGCCGTCATTTAGGGCATGATATTGTAGCTTTTTCTTTCAATGTTTTAATTGATGAAGAAGTAACAGATATTATCATAGATTGGACCAGTTTAATAGATTTCTATAGTAAATTTGGTTTTAGTAAATGGAAATCTTATTATTATTTAACAAAATTTAAAAAGGAGAATTAAAATGAAATTTAAAAAAGTATTTTTAAGTTTATTAGTTGCTTTCCTTTGTGTTGCTATTGTAGGTTGTAAAAAAGATGAAGATAAAGATAAAACAACTTACAAAATTAGTTATAATGCAAATGGTGGGCAATTACCAACTAATGTTGTTAGTGAATATGATGGCACAGTTGACGTTCAATTACCTACTCCAACAAAAGATGGTGCAGTTTTTGAATCATGGGCAATTAATTCATTAAATGGCATTAAAATTGGTACTAAACTTCCAGGTTCTACAAAAGCAAATGTAACATTATTTGCTATTTGGCAAACTAAAGTTCTTTATACTATTACTTATGAAACAAATGAAGGTGTTCTTCCTTCAGATGCTCCAAGTACTTATGAAGAAGGTTCAAATGTTCAATTACCTACTCCAACTCTTGAAGGTAAAGTATTTGGTGGTTGGTATACAGATGCTGAATTTAAAACTGAATCTAAAGTAACTAGTCTTACTAAAGATAACGTTACATTATATGCTCGTTGGGAATCACCTGCAAGCGGAACTACTCATAGCATTTCTTATGCTTTAGATGGTGGTACTCTTCCTAGTGATGCTCCTATGACATTTGATGAAGGTTCTGGTTTATGGGATTTACCTGTTCCTACTAAAGAAGGATTCAGATTTGTTTCTTGGTCACAAGAACATATCCTTGCTGGAACAAAAGAAGATGTTACTTTAACTGCTGTATGGGAAGAAATTAGAATTTGTACAATTACATATATCTTAGGTGAAGGTACTCTACCTAGTAACGCTCCTACTCAATTCGATGCTGGTGTTGGTGTTAAATTAGAAAATGCTATTCCTAATGATTCAAGTTTAAGTTTCTTACGTTGGGAAAATGAAAAAGGCGAAACTGTTACAATGGCTTCTGGTTATAGTAATATTACACTTACAGCTGTTTATGGTATTCCTAAACAATACAAACCTAGATGGGAATTAAATCAAATTGGTTTCCAAGGTAAAGGTATGACTTATGAAATTAAAGTTTTACCAGTAACTGAATATGACCCATTTGATCCTGGTTTCACTGGTTCTCAACAAGATATTAAACAACAACATCAATCAAAAGTTCAAACTGCTTATGATATTAAGGTTAAATATTCTAACTGGGAAGATGATGCTCCTTGGGGTCCAGAACGTGTTAAGAAAATTAACCAAAGATATCTAGAAAATACATTTGGTGATGTATATGTAGTAACTATTACTTCTCAATGGATTCCTACTCTTGTTAAAGGTAACTCTATTGCTGAATTATATGATATGAATTCAGAAAGTGGTATTTTTGCTGGATTAAGTTATGATCCTGAGACTCAAGATGAAGAAGGTTACATTCAAGACGATACAATTAATCAAGCTGCATCTGTTAAGAGAAGAGTTTATGGTTATGCTCAAGGTGCTGCTCGTCCTGACTATTTCATGTATTACAATGTAGACAAAGTTAAAACTCTTAACTTAGAAGATCCTGCAGAACTTTGGATGAAGGGCGAATGGACTATGTCTAAATTTGAAAAATGGGTTAAAGATGCTCAAACTAAACTTGGTAAAGGCGAATATGTATTAGACATGGGCTTTGCTGAAAGTATTATTGGTTTAGTTGCTTCTAATGGTAATAAGATTACTGATGTTAGAGCTCAAAAATTATATTTAACTAACAGTGCTGTTACAGATAGAATTCAATGGTTACAAGATGCATACGCTGGTGGTTTATATTATGCTCGTGGTGTTCAAGACGTTTCTCCTGGTTTCCAAGCAGGCGCAACATTACTTCACCATGGTGATCTTTGGTTCTTAAAAGAATCTACAAGATTCAATCCATTAGTATTAACTTATACAATCGGTGTTGTTCCTTATCCTACAGCTGATGGAGAAGGTGGTACTCCTGTTACAACTACTGATGTATCTGAAGCAATCCAACTTGATGCTAATAAATATTTAACTGATGCTGAAGGCAACTATATTAAGACTGTTGATATGTCTGAATCTAGTTTCAAAGTTCCATTCACTGGTACTGCTTGCTATGCTATTTTAAATATTCAAAATGGTAAGAACGGTATTAATGCTGAATATGCAACTCATATTTTACATGACTTAGTTGCAGGTCTTGGTGATGACCCTAATAAGACAGTTAACCTATCTGCTGACGAATCATACCGTAACTATCTAGAAAGTAAATTAGACCGTGCAATCGACGTTGAAGTTATCATGTCATGTCAAGGTACTACTTACTTCGAACTTATGGAATTATTATCAATGACTGTTGGTGGCGGTTCTCACTTCGGTGATGGTGGATTCTGGCCATTAGCTGGTTCAATTGTTAAATCTACTGACTCTGCTAAAGTTAAACTTAACGAAGTACTTCCTAAGTATAAACAAGCAATGAGAGATTTAGGATATAACATCCAATAATTTTAAATAAAAGAAGAACTCAAATCTATATGGTTTGAGTTTTTTTTAAAAATGTGATATAATATTTAAAAATGGGGTGATATTTAATGACGGAAAATGATTATGAAAAAAAGATAAATTCTAAACCATATCGGTTTTTTGATTGGGTTTATAAATTATTAATAATGAATATTTTTACACTTATATTTGTTTGTTTAATATTTACCGCCTTTCCCGCAATTATTGCGATGAATGCAACAATTAAATATGATATGAATGAATCAAATATATTTAGGACTTATTTTAGTAATTTTAAATATTATTTTAAAAAAGCATTTATTATTAATCTTTTACTTATATTAGTAATTGCTGTTGTGGGATTTGCTTTTTACTTTTATTCATATGCGATTCCTCAAGATGATATAAATTCTGTTATCTTTCAGTTAGGTGTTGCTGTTATGATTGTTTTGGGTGTAATAATAATAATGTTATGTGTTCATATTCCACTTTTAACAATTACTTTTGAATCACTAACTGTTGGTGAAATTATTAGAACATCTTTTTATATATCTTTTAGATATTTTGTTACAACCCTTATTTTATTTGGCATGTTTGTGCTTAAAATTGTTGGCACAATTGCGACACCAATTTGGCTTTTATTTGGTTTAAGTTTACCAACTTTACTTGGAATAAAGCTAACTGAAGGTGTTTATTATAAATTTGAAAAAATTGATTTAGAAAAAATTATGCATATGGCGGAGGATGACTTAGATGAGTAAAGTAGTATTAGGAATTGAAAATATTGATAAATATATCAATATATTTGAAGGAAAAAAAGTAGGATTAATTACAAATCCTACAGGTATTGACAGTAATTTTAAATCAAGTATTGACATTTTAAAAGAAAAAACAAATCTTGTTGCATTATTTTCACCAGAACATGGTATTAGAGCAAGTATCCAAGCAGGACAAAGACTTGATACATATGTAGATGAAGAAACGGGAATTACAGTTTATAGTTTGTATGGCGCAAGTAAAAAACCATCTAAAGAAATTATGGATAAAATTGATATTATCGCAATCGATATTCAAGATAATGGTTCAAGGTATTATACATTTATTTATACAATGGCATATTGTATGCAAACTTGTGCTGAATATGGTAAAACATTTGTTGTCTTTGATCGACCTAATCCAATTAACGGGGTTCAAGTTGAAGGAAATAAACTTGATACAAGTAAATATCGCTCTTTTGTTGGTTATTATGAAATGCCACAACGTCATGGTCTTACTATGGGAGAACTTGCTAAATTATTCAATGAAGAATATGGTATTAATTGTAAATTAGAAGTAATTCCAATGACGAATTGGCAACGAACAATGGATTTTGAAGATACTCATCTTCCTTGGGTTATTCCGACACCAAATCTACCAACTATTGCTTCGGCTTTTACTTATAATGCAACTTGTATTTTTGAAGGAACCAATGTATCAGAAGGAAGAGGAACAACTACTCCTTTTGAATTAATTGGAGCACCATGGTTAAAGTCAGAACAATTATCACGTGAATTAAATAGCTTAAATATTGAAGGTGTATATTTTAGACCTCAATATTATACTCCAACTTTTTCTAAGTATGCTGGGGAATTATGTGGTGGGGTCTATGTTCATATTACTGACCGTAAAGCATTTAATAGTGTAAAGTGTAGTTTTATTATTTTAGATTTTATAAGAAAACATTATAGTGAACATTTTAGAATTAATAAACCTTATAAAGAAGGTAGTCCTTCCTTATTTGAATTTGAAGCAGGAACTGATTTATTTATTAAACAAGAAGTTTCAATTGAGGAACAATTAAAAGTATTAGATCATGATGCTGCTGAATTTAATTTAATTAGACAAAAATATTTATTATATTAGAGGTATGAAATGTTTAAAAAAGGTATTTCAGTATATACTGGATTAAAAGAATATCCGCTAAGTAAAAATTTAGAATATTTAGAGTTAGCACATAAACTTGGATATGAAGTAGTTTTTTCTTCAGCACATATTAGTGAAGCAAATGATGAATATCAAGAAATTCAAACTATAATCGATAAGGCAGCTGAATATGGGATGAGATTATCTTTAGATGTATCAAGAAAAGTATTTGATCGATTAAAAGATTTTAATAATCTTTATGCTTTACGCTTAGATTATGGATTCACTAAAGAAGAAATTGTTGAACTATCTCATACAAAACCATATAAAATTGAAATCAATGCTTCGACTATTACAAAAGAATATTTAGAAGAATTAATTAACCTTGGAGTAAATACTAATAACTTAAGAGCAAGTTTTAATTTTTATCCTAAATTATATACTGGTCATAGTATGGAATTTGTTAAAGAAAAAATTGCTTTATTTAAAAAATATGGTATTGAATTATTAATTTTTATTCCATCAAGTATTGGTAAAAGACCTCCAATGTATGAAGGACTTCCAAGCATTGAGATGCATCGTAATATGGATTTAAATTTAGTTATTGAAGATATTAAAACTTTAGATATTGATGAAATTGCCTTTGGTGATGCTTTCGCAAGTATTGATGAACTTAATATATTAAATAATCATCAAACCGATTATTTAATATTACCATTTGAAAAAGTAAATAATTTAGAAGAATCACAAAGCATGCATCTAAAAGGGATTTTTCAAATAAGAAGAGATTATAATGATTTAATGTTAAGAAGCACAACTAGTCGTGGAACAAAAGAAATTGAACCATTTAATACGGTAGAAAGAACTATTGGTGCAGTAACACTAGATAATAATAAATTTTTAAGATATCGTGGTGAAATTAATATTATAACATCACCTCTTCCTAAAGATGATAGAACTAATGTACTTGGTTATGTAAAGTTATCTGAAAATCAAATATCAGCCTTAAAAAGGGGTCAAAAATTCATTTTTGGAGTTGAACTTAATGATTAACTATATTATTGCTGTTGATGGAGGGGGAACTAAAACTGTAGTTGCATGTATTGATTCACTTGGTAATCTTTTTGATAAAGTTGTGACAGGACCTGGATCAGCAGCAGTTATTAGTGAAAGTGTTATTTGGGATAACATCTTAAAGGCAATTGATGAATTAATAACTAAACTTGATAATAATTACGCTTTAAAAGGAATTGTTATGGGACTTAGTGCTTTTAGCATTTTTGAAGAAATATCATCAATAAAAGATGTGTTAAACAATAAATATCATGTTCCTGTAGTTATTGAAGGTGATACTTTAATTGCTTTACATAGCGTACTTAAAGATAACTATCAAAATGGAGTTGTCGTTGTTGCGGGGACGGGGATTGCGATATTTGGAAAAAATGATAATGAGTCTTGTATTATTGGAGGATGGGGCCATATCATTAGAGAATTAGGTAGTGCTTATGCGGCTGTACATCATTTTGCTTTAAATATAATTGATAATATGGAAAATGGATTTTTGCTAACTACTCTTGAAAATGATTTTTTAGATCTTTTACATAAAAATAATATTAAAGATTTAAAACATTTATTTTATTTTCATAGTAAAAATGAAGTTGCTTCTTATGTTACTTTTATTAAAGAAAGAGCACTTCTAAATGATTTAGAAGCAAAAGAATTACTAAAACAAGAAGGTAAATATTTAGGTTATCAAATTATTAAAGCAATTAATAAATTAAATTTAAAAACTAATTATGTAATTGGTTTACGTGGCGGTTTTGTCCAAAAACAAAATCAAGACATTATTGACGGAATTAAGGAAGTATTAAATGAAAATAAAATTAGTGCTCCCCTAATAAGTGATAGTCTTGACCCCATTTACGGGTGCTATTTTCTCGCAAAAATGAATGAATTAATATAGGTGATTTAATGTTAATAATTGGATTAATGAGTGGAACATCTTTAGATGGTGTTGATGCTTGTTTATTAGAAGTAAATGAAAAAGAAGAATTTAAAGAAATTTCATTTATATTTGATGAATATTCAGATGAATTAAAACAAAAAATTTTAGAAGTATCTAATATTAAAACATCTAATGTTCAAAAGATATGTAGTCTAAATTTTGAACTTGGTTATGTTTATGTAGAAGCTATAAATAAACTTCTTACTAAAGCAAAAATAAAAATAGATGATATTACTTTTATCGCAATGCATGGTCAAACTATTTGGCATAATCCTAATCAATTAGATAATTATTATTCATCAACCCTTCAAATTGGTGAACCTAGTGTTATTGCATATCATTTTAATAAGCTTGTAATTAGTAATTTTAGAACAATGGATATGGCAGCTGGTGGAAATGGAGCACCACTTGTTCCCTTTGTAAATTATGTTTTAAACAAATGTGATGATTTAGATATTGTTTTACAAAATATTGGTGGAATTAGTAATTTAACATATATTAAAAGAAAATGTAAAAGTGATGAAGTTTTAGCATTTGACTGTGGATGTGGCAATATGTTAATTGATCTGGCAATGAGAAAACTTTATAATAAAGAATTTGATGAATCTGGTAATATTGCAAGAAGTGGTAAAGTAAATAATGAAGTCTTAAGTATATTAATGCAAGATGAATATTTAAAAAGACCTTTGCCAAAAACAACCGGTAGAGAAAAATATAATGATGAATATTTAGATAATATATTTAAATTAATGCAAAATTCACCTAAAGAAGATATAATTGCGACTATCAGTGCTTTTACTGCTGATTCAATCGTTGATGCATATCAAAGATATTGTCAAAATATTGATTTAATTATTATATCTGGCGGTGGTGCTCATAATCAATTTATTGTTTCTAGAATAAAAGAAAAAATGAAAAAAGAAGTAAAAATCAGTCAAATGAGTGACTCATATGAAGCATTTTGCTTTGGTGTATTAGGATATTATACATATTGTCATAAACCATCAAATATGAAAAAAATAACTAATGCTTTAGATGATGTTATTTTAGGTAATTTTACATATCCACCTAGAAAGGAAGATAAATAAATGAATAATGTAGATTTAAAAAAAATATCAACAGAAACGAGAAATCAACAAACTAAAAATATTGATTTATTATCAACAAAAGAGATATTAACAAAAATTAATGATGAAGATAAAACAGTTGCTTATGCGGTGGAAAAATGCATCGATAATATTGCCATTGTTGTTGATAAAATTGTTGAAAAAATTGAAGATGGTGGTAGGCTTATTTATATGGGAGCTGGAACTAGCGGTAGACTTGGCGTTCTAGATGCTGTTGAATGCCCTCCAACATATGGGGTAAGTCCTGATGTTGTAGTTGGACTAATGGCTGGTGGAATGAAAGCAACTAGCTTTGCTGTTGAAGGAGCTGAAGATCGCAGAGACTTTGGTATTAATGATTTAAAAGAAATTAATGTATGTAGTAAAGATGTTGTAATTGGTATAGCCGCAAGTGGTAGAACTCCATATGTACTTGCTGGGGTTGAATATGCGAAAAGTTGCGGTGCCTTTACTTCATGCATTACTACAAGTTCCGGAAGTCCACTTGCAAGTCTTGTTGATGTAAAAATTGAGGCGGTAACGGGGGCTGAGGTAATTAATGGTTCGACAAGAATGAAATCAGGTACAGCCCAAAAGTTAATTTGTAATATGATTTCAACATCAGTATTTATTAAACTTGGAAAAGTATATGAAAATATGATGATTGATTTATTACCAACTAATGAAAAATTAGTCGCAAGAGCCTTAAATATCATAGTTGAATTAACTGGATATTCAAAAGAAGAAGCTGTATCAAAATTAGATGAATATAAAACGGTTAAAAAAGTATTAATAAATTACTTTACTGGTTGTAATGATTCTTCAAAAATTGATGATGTTTTACAAAAAGTAAAAGGAAATATTCGAAAAGCAATTAGTGAATTAGGTGAGAAATAATGAAAATATTATATCAAGAAATTAAAACAAAAAAAGGAATAATAAGAGGTTTACTTACTACTCCTGATACTGATTTTAAAAATATAGTTGTTATGTTTCATGGTTATACTGGCCATAAAAATGAAAATGGATTTTTATTTAAACAAATAACAAATAAATGTGTTGAAAATGGCTATGCTACGATTAGATTTGATTTTATTGGTAGTGGTGATAGTGATGGTGAATTTAAAGATATGACATTTTTAGGTGAAGTAGAAGATGCGAGAATCATTTTAAACTATGCCTTAGAATTAAATAAACATAAACCACTTATCTTACTTGGCTTTTCAATGGGTGGAGCTATAGCTGGATATTTATGCTATGAATATTATAAAGATATTAAGAAGTTAATATTATTATCACCAGCCGGATCAATGAATCTACTTGCTAAAGCAACATTTACTAATAACTATGTAAATGAAGATGGTAATGTTGATTTAGGTGGATATTATTTAAATAAAGCCTTTTTAGATGGATTTGATAATGTAGATTTATATCAAAATGTAGATAAATTTGATAAACCTACTTTAATTATTCATGGTGAAAAAGATTTATCAGTGCCATGTGAATATGGAAAAAAATATCATTCTTTAATGAAAAATTCAGAATTCCATATGATTATGGATTCTACTCATTGTTATACAAAAGTACATCAACGTGCTGAAGTAAAACAATATATTGAAGATTTTTTAAATAAGAATTAAAAAAATAACTAAGTCATTATGGCTTAGTTATTTTAAGATAAAGATTAGCTTATTAGCTCTTTTCAATTGATGTTATAAGTTAAGTTTATTTTCTTCCTAGTCCAATCTTACGTTTAACTTTACTAATTGTTTTTCTTGCAATTTCACTTGCTTTTTTACTGCCTTCATTAAGAATTTCATCAAGGTCTGGACTATTTAGAATTTCATAATATCTTTTTTGAATTGGTTCTAACATTTCAGCAACCGCATCACCTACGGTTTTTTTAAAGTCTCCATATCCTTTATCTTTAAATTCTATTTCAAGGTCTTCAATTGATTTATTAGTTGCACAACTCATAATTGTTAATAAGTTAGAAATACCTGGTTTATTGATAGGGTCATATTTAATTTGGCCATCACTATCAGTAACAGCACTGGCAATTTTCTTTCTTATAACATTTGGTTCATCTAATAAGAAAATACATGCTTTTTCAATAGGATCTGATTTTGACATTTTTTTAGTAGGATCTTGTAAAGACATAATTTTTGCTGAACCATTTTTTTGAATTAAAGGTTCGGGGATTTTAAATGTTTCAGAATATCTACTATTAAATCTTTGTGCAAGATTTCTTGTTAATTCAAGATGTTGTTTTTGGTCTTCACCAACTGGAACACAGTCAGCATTATATAGTAAGATATCACCAGCCATTAATACTGGGTATGTAAGTAGGGCGGATGAAACTCCTGATACTTGTTTAATCATTTTATCTTTATATTGAGTCATTCTTTCAAGTTCGCCAATATAAGTGATAGTTTGAAGTAAATACCCCATTTCTGCGTGTTCATGTACTTCTGATTGAATGAATAAGGATACTTTTTTGGGATCTAGGCCACATGCAAGATATGTTGCGGCTAAAGACTTAATATTTTGTCTTAAGTTTTTTGGTTCTTGAGGTACAGTTATTGCATGCATGTCCGCAATAAATACTAAAAATGTTTGTTCACAATCACTATTTTGTAAGTCAACAAAGTTTTTAATTGCACCTAAATAATTTCCTAAAGTCATTTTACCCGATGGTTGAATCCCTGATACAATTGTTCTCATAATATTATTCCTCCTTATAATAAAAAAACGCCCTTAATACTAAAGGACGACTAAAAGACTTATGCCGTGGTACCACCTTAATTCGAAAGTTACTACTTTCCTCTTTCATTTAACGCATAGATTACGGAAAAGCATTTCCTCTTTTCACATTAAAGACCCATTCAAATAATACTATTTTTGATGTTTTCACTATCCATCAATCACTAAATAATAGTATTTATTTTACTATTTCTTATCATTTGTATTGTCTATATTATATAATAAAAATAAAAAAAGTCAAATATTTTAATAAAAAATTAAAAAAACTATTGAAAAAAAAGAAAAAAAGTAGTATAATAGGAGTAACAATAAAAAAAGTTAAAAATATTATTTGATAATACACTTTAAGAAAGGAAAAAATATGATACAAATATATACAACTCCGAGTTGTGCTTCGTGTAGAAAAGCGAAAAAATGGTTTGACCAATACAAAATTCAATATTCCGAAAAAAATATCTTCAGTATTAAATTAAGTAAAGAAGATATTTTCAGAATGCTTGCTAATAGCGAAAATGGATTTGAAGATATTATATCTACTAGATCTAAAGTATTTAAGGAAAAGAAATTAGATCCTGAAAATATGTCGGTTCAAGCATTAGTTGATTTTATAATTGAAAATCCTAGTGTTTTAAAAAGACCAATCATCATTAATGAAAGTGAACTTCAAGTAGGTTATAATAATGAAGATATTACTATTTTCTTACCAAAGGAATTAAGAAATAGTGAAGCATTCTCTACTTTTGGAAAAGAATCTAAGTAATGAAGGCTTAAGTAATTATGGAAAATAATTATTTAAGCAATTTATTATGCAAAAAAAAGACACAAGGAATTAACTCCTTGTGTTTTATATTTTTCTCTTTAAAGCATCATATGCTCTTTTTATTTTAGCTTGACTCTTTTTATAAACAATCCCATTTTCTTTGACAAATTCAATAAATGTACGTTTACTATCGTCATAACTAGAACCTTGGAAAAGAAGTTCATAATCAGTAGTATCAACGTAATCACATTTATCAATATTAATGGTACCATTTTTATATGGAAAGGTAATTCTATAAGTTGATAAAGACATATAATTGATTACAGTTTGACCTTTGATTATCTCAACTAGTTCATTAGAAATAGCTTCAGATGGAATAATACCATCTTTTAAGAATTGTTTAAATGTTTCTTCTGATACTTCTTCGTCAATTTCTTGTAATTGATATCCTTTTTTTCTTTTTAAGTTTATTTCGTATTTATCTCTTTTTCTTATTCTAAGACCGATGTCAGAAGCCTTTAGAGTGAAACGAGGTGTATCGAAATAATAGTTGATTTGTAGATTACTTGGACAATTTACAAATTTTTTACATAGTTTTTCATATTCAGTTTTAGTTAATAGTGTTTTAAATTCTACATCGGATTCTTTCATAATAGTCACCTTTAAAATTTTTTCTAATAGTATTATATCTAAAAATATTAAAAAAGCAACATTATTGCTTGTAAAGATAAAACATTTATAATTATTTGGATTATTTTTCTTTTTTTTGTATAATATTTGCAAAAAATAAAGAAAATGAGTATAATTTAAAAAGAGTAATAAGGGGGACTTAGGATGATTAAAAATACAAAGAACTTTGATTGGAAGAAATTTTTACAACCATATGAACTTGCTGTAGAGGGATTTATTTTAAAATTTGAGGGAATTAAAAAACAATATCAATTAGAAGGTGAGTACAGTCCAATTGAAATTGTATCAGGACGTGTAAAGTCCGTTGATAGTATTTTAGATAAAGCTAAAAGAATGAATGTACCTTTTGAATATATTGATGAACAATTGTACGATATTGGTGGGGTTCGAATTACTTGTAAATATATTGAAGATGTATATGCTATATGTGATTTAATTAAATCTCGTAAAGATATTAAAGTTATCGAAATTAGAGATTACATAAAAAACACTAAACCTAGTGGTTATCGTTCACTTCATATTTTAGCTGATTATTTTGTTGAAACGATTAAAGGGCAAGTAAAAGTAAAATTAGAGTTCCAAATCAGAACACATGCTATGCATTTCTGGGCAAGTATTGAGCATTCATTAAAATATAAATATAATAAACAAATTCCTGATGATTTAAAAGAAAGATTATATTTAGCTAGTCTTACGGGAAGTAAACTAGATGAAGAGATGTCGATGATTCATAAATTAATCAATGAATATGATAGTAAAAATAATACAATTAAAAATGTTGATCCATTAGAAGAAGAAATCATAATGAATACAATGAAAAGATGGTAGTATGATTTTTAGATATAAAGTTGAAGAATCAATAAGTGTAAAAGATTATTTAATTAAAATAGGAATACCTAGTAATGTTATTTCTAGTTTAAAAACAAAGAATGGACAAATACTTGTAAATGATCAAACAGTGCTTGGTAATTATTTAATGGAAAAAGGAGATAATTTAGAAATTGTTTTTCCATCATCTACTAGTGGTGAAAATATTATATCTATCAAAGGTGATTTAGAAATAATATATGAAGATTCTTATTTACTAGTTATTAATAAACCTAATAATCTAGCTACAATTCCAACAAGAAAACATTACAATAATTCACTAGCTAATTTTGTAATGTCATATTATAAGCGAAAAGGAATAAGTGCTAATATTCATTTTATTAGTCGACTTGATGCACCGACATCGGGAATTATTATGCTTGCTAAAAATAGTTATATGTTAACCTTAATGCAAAATACAAAAATAGAAAAACATTATTTAGCATTATTAAAGGGGAAACTAGAACCACTTGATGGAATAATTGAACTTGGAATCGAAAAAGATCCTAATAGTATAATTAAAAGAAGAATAACAAAAGACTTTATAAATAGCAAAACTATTTATAAAGTAATTCGTTATGAAGATAGTAATACTTTAGTTGATGCAACCCTTTGTACAGGTAAAACACATCAACTAAGATTGCACTTTTCTTCTTTAAATCATCCTATTGTTGGTGATTTATTATATGATAATAGTGATGATGATATTTTACATTTACATAGTTGTGAAGTAAAATTTGTTCATCCGATTACAAAAGAAGTAAAGGAATTTATTTCTTATCCCACATGGTATAAACTATAAGTCATTTGATTTATAGTTTTTTTGCTTTACTAATTACTAAATCAATTAATCCATATTCTTTTGCTTCTTCAGCATTCATATAATAATCTCTTTCGACATCTTTTATAATTTTTGAAAGTGCTTGATTAGTATTTTTTGATAAAATTTCATTTAGTTTTTGTTTTGTCTTTAATATTTCTTCAGCAACAATCATAATATCAGTTGCTTGACCCTTCGCACCACCTAAGGGCTGATGAATCATTATTTTAGTATTAGGTAGCGCATAACGTTTACCTTTAGTTCCTGATGATAATAAGAAAGCTCCCATACTAGCACACATTCCCATACCAATTGTTACGATATCATTTGGTAAGTAGTTAATAGTATCGTAAATAGCAAGACCTGATGTAACGACGCCACCCGGTGAATTAATATATAAGTATATATCTTTCTTTTTATCTTTGCTTGTTAAGTAAAGCATTTGGGAAATAACACTTGCACTTAAGGCATCATTAATTTCACCATTAATTAAAATAATTCTATCTTCTAATAATCTTGAATAAATATCATAACTTCTTTCTCCTTTTGATGTTTGTTCTACTACTACTGGTGTTAAATACATTTTTATCCCCTCCTTTTTTTAATTATACCATACGCATATTTAAAAAAATGTCATATTTTGTATGTAAATAACCCAGACAAAAAGAAATTTATTTAATATTATGAAGTTAAAGGAGGTGAAAAGATGCCAAGATTTTTTAATCCTAATGTATTTAATGGTCAAAACAATATGAATAATATGCCTAATTGTTGTGAAAATAGTACAGATGAAAATAAAGAAGGAGGATGCCCTCGTCCTAAATGTCCAACCATTTATAAAGAATGTCCACCAATTGTAACATGTTCTAAACAAGTAATTGATCAATATCATATTACTAAACAACCATATATTCATACATATCATACAGAAGTAGTACATCATCATATTTTACAAAACGAATATATTCCTAACTATACATGTAGTGAAGTTCATGTTAATGAACCTAATAATACAGTTCCACCTACTCTATAAGTGAGAAAGCCTAGGAAACTAGGTTTTTTCTTTTTTTTGCAAATAAATAGTTTTTATTTTTAATATATGCTATAATATCTTTATCAAAATATAAAAATCGTTGATTAAGAAGATTCATAATAATCTTTCTATTTAGGGAGAATTAGTCGTGACTGAAAACTAATTTATAGAATAATTATGAAGTTCACCTTAGGAGAGACTCTAATCAAGTCCGTTATTTTCCGCGTTAAGGAGTTTTTGAGGAAAGTAGTTTACTTTCGAATTAAGGTGGTACCACGGTTAATAATCGTCCTTTAGTAATAAAGGGCTTTTTTTTGGAGGAAATTTAGAAATGAAAAACTTATTATTAAACATTTTAGAAGAAGCGAAGAAAACAATAAATAATGCTTCGGAAAATCAAGAATTAAATGAATTACGTTCATATTATATGGGTAAGAAAAGCCCTCTTGGCGATATAATGAAGAAAATGTCTTCTTTAACAATTGAAGAGAAAAAAGAATTTGGTAGTCTTGCGAATAAAGTTAAAGCTGAAATTGAAGATGCAATCAATAAAGCAAGACAAGCCATTGAAACAAGAGAAATTGAAAGAAAACTTGCAAGTGAAAAAATTGATATTACATTACCAGGAAAGACGATTAATTTAGGTACAACTCATCCTTTAAGTAAGACATCAGAAGAACTTCAAGAATTATTCCTTGGTATGGGATATGATATTGCTGAAGGACCTGAAGTAGAACTTGATGTTTTTAATTTTGAATTATTAAATGTGCCTAAAGGTCATCCTGCTCGTGATATGCAAGATAGTTTCTATATAAGTGATAATGTTTTATTAAGAACACAAACATCTCCTGTTCAAGCAAGAACGCTTCTTAAAGCAAATGGTAAACCAGTTAAAATTGTTTGTCCTGGTAAAGTATTTAGACGTGATGATGATGATGCTACTCATTCTCATCAATTCATGCAATTTGAAGGACTTGTTGTTGATAAACATATCACAATGTCAGATTTAAAAGGTACTTTAAATTTAATTGCTAAAAAGATGTTTGGTAGCGAACGTAAAATAAGATTTAGACCTTCGTATTTTCCATTTACTGAACCTAGTGTTGAAGTAGATGTAAGTTGCTTTAAATGTGGTGGAAAAGGTTGTAGTTTATGTAAGGGAAATGGTTGGATTGAAGTATTAGGTGCTGGTATGGTTCATCCTAATGTTCTTCGTGATTGTGGTTATGATCCTGATGTATATCGTGGCTTTGCTTTTGGTGTTGGTATTGAAAGAATAACGATGTTACGCCATGGTATTGATGATATTAGACAATTTTATACAAATGATGTAAGATTCCTAAAACAATTTAAAGGAGAAGAGTAAAATGAGAGTATCATATAATTGGTTAAAAGAATTAGTTAATTTAGATGTTTCTTGTGATAAATTAGTTGAAGAAATGTCATTATACTCAATTGAAATTGAAGAATATAGTAAGTTATTACCTGCTAGTGGTTTAGTTATTGGTGAAGTAGTCGACCTTTGTAAACATGAAAATTCTGATCATTTATCAGTATGTCAAGTAAATTTAGGTAGTAATGTTTCTCAAATAGTATGTGGTGCTCCTAATGTAAGAAAAGGCCAAAAAGTAATAGTCGCATTACCAGGAGTTAAACTTCCAGGTGGAGAAATTAAAGTATCAGTTATTAGAGGTGCTCAGTCTAATGGTATGCTTTGTTCTTTACAAGAATTAGGACTTGAATCTAAATATATTCCGGAAGAATTTTCTAAAGGTATTTATGTTTTAGATGATGATGCGATAGTTGGTGAAGATGCATTAACATATTTAAATTTAGAAGACCATGTTATTGAACTTGGAGTAACACCTAATCGAATGGATTTACTTTCAATGCTTGGTGTTGCGAAAGACGTTAACGCAATGTATGGACTAGGTTTAAAGCCTTTAGAATACGAATTACATGAAATAGATAAAGAGGCATCTAGTCAAATTGATGTTGAACTTCAAACTTCAATTTGTTATAGTTATTATGCTAGAGTGGTTGAAGATGTAAAAATAAAAGAATCTCCATCTTTTATTAAAGCAAGACTGATTGCTTCTGGTATTAGACCAATCAATAATGTTGTTGATATCACAAATTATGTTTTACAATTATTTGGTCAACCTTTACATGCTTTTGATAAAGATGAACTTGGCAATAAAATTATTGTAAGACGTGCAAATCAAAATGAAGAAACAGTTACTCTTGATGGTAATAAACGTATCTTAAATCGTAGTGATATAGTTATTACTGATAATAAATTAGGTGATAATGAACCATCTCGTATTGTTTGTTTAGCAGGTGTTATGGGTGGTGAAAACACTGAAGTAACTGATAAAACAACTAATTTAGTATTAGAATCAGCAGTATTTAGACCTCTTAGTATAAGAAGAACTTCTAGTAGATTAGGTCTTAGAAGTGAATCAAGTATAAGATTTGAACGTGGTGTTGATTTAAATCAAAGTTTAGAAGCTGTAAATTATGCGTGTTATTTACTTGAAAAATACGCTGATGGAAAGGTATTAAAAGGATATGTTCATAAAGGTACTGAACATGTAACTGATAAAGTAATTACTTTAACTAAAAAGTATGTATATGATTATTTAGGTGTTGAAATTTCAATTGAAGAAATGGATAAAATATTTAAAGGTTTATCATTTACTACGGAAATTCATGGTGATGAAATTACTGTATATGTTCCTAATCGTAGACTAGATATTACGATTAAACAAGATTTAATTGAAGAACTTGCGAGAATTTATGGCTATGATAAATTAGAAGAAACAATTCCTTCAATGAATAATTGTGCTGAATATACGAAAGAACAAAAAATTAGAAGACTAATTTCTTCCACATTAAGAGGCGCGGGATTAAATGAGACTGTTACATATTCTTTAGTTAGTGAAACGAAGGCTAATGAATTTAAAGTGTTATATACTGATACAGATGCACCTATTTCATTACTTCATCCAATGAGTGAAGAAAGAAAAGTTTTAAGAAGAAACCTAGTAAGTAGTTTAATTGATGTTGTTAAATATAATAATGCTCGTAAACTTGAAAATCTTGCTATCTATGAAATTGGTAAGCACTATTCTTATGAAGACGAAAAAACAACAGAAGGATGGAGTGTTGCTGGGGCATTACAAGGTGTACAGTCAACTAATTTATGGTCATCAACAAGTAATAAAGTTGATTTCTATTATGTTAAAGGAATTTTAGAACTTTTATTCAATCGTTTAAATTTAAATGTTTCTTATAAACCTTTATCAATTAAATGTGATGAACTTCATCCAGGACGTTCTGCTGAAATTATTTATAATAATAAAATAATTGGTTATGTTGGAGCTCTACATCCAAAATATGCGAAGATGCAAGATTTAGAAAATACTTATGTATTTGAAATATGTTTAGATGAAATTTTTGAAGTTCAAAATGAAATAACAATGATGAAACCAATATCTAAGGTACCAGCTGTTGTCCGTGACTTAGCATTTATTATGGATAATAATCAACCAATTGGTGATATAGTTGAGGCAATTTATCGAGTTGATAAGAAAATGATTAAAATGGTTGAAGTATTTGATGTATATAGTGGTGATCGAATCGAAGAAGGAAAGAAGAGTGTTGCTTTAAAAGTAATGCTTGAATCTGATGACACTTTAACTGATGAGGTTATTAATCAAAAAGTAAATAAAATTATTAAATCATTAGAATATCAATTCCATATTACACTTAGAGGATAAAATGATACCATACCAAAGAATTTTGATAATTGGTTCTCCTGGAAGTGGAAAGTCAACTTTTTCTAAAAAAATTGGAAATCTAACTTCGCTACCTGTTATTCACTTAGATAAGGAATATTGGCTACCTAATTGGACGGTTCCGGATAAAGAAATGTGGCATCAAAAGTTGTCATCAATTATTGCTTTAGATAAGTGGATTATTGATGGTACTTATGGTGATACTTTAGATTTAAGATTAACGAGGGCTGATCTTGTAATATTCTTAGATTATAAGAGGATGTTATGTGTAAATAGTGTAATTAAACGTGAATTACAAAGGAAAAATAAAAAACGAGATGATATGGCAAATGGGTGTGCTGAAAAACTTGATTTTAAGTTTCTTAATTGGGTGTGGAAATTTCCTAAGGTATATAAACCAAAAATATTATCTATTTTAGAAAGTCATCCTAATGTTAAAGTTATTACTTTTAAATCACGTTTAGAAAGTAAAAAGTATTTAGAAGAGGTAGTTAGAAATAATGAAAAAATATAGTTATTTAATATTCTTATCTTTTACTTTGTTATTTCTTTTATCATGTGATAATCATCAACATTCATACACAGATGGAACATGTATTTCTAAACAAGCTTGTTCTATTTGTGGTGATACTTTAGATTCGTTTGGACCTCATCAAATGGTGATTGAAAATAGTATTAATCCTACTTGTGAAAGTAATGGAGTAATTATTGAAAAATGTATGCTATGTGGTTATGAAAATCAAATAACTTTAGAAAAACTTGAACATAATTATGATTCTAATGACTGCTGTATAAATTGTAAACTTCATAAGTATGAAGATGTAATACCTAGTAATGAACCTAGTTATAAAGAACTTACGGAATTAATTAGTAACAAGTATTTACCTGATGATGTAACTAGTAATCTTGAATTTCCAGATTCATTACCTTCTTCATCAGCACGGGTTTACTGGATGAGTTCCAATCAAAATATAATTTCAAGAAGTGGTGTTGTTAATCGTGGTAATAGCGATAAGAAAGTAACAATTACTGTATCCTTAGTATTTGGAGGGACAACTTTAAAATATATGAAAAATATAACTGTAAAAGCAATTAAGTTAAAAGATATTAATAATAAGAAGTTAGTTATTGCTTATTTTTATCCAACAAGTAGTACAGATGTAAATAGTGAAGACTTAGAAAAAATAGATGTTATTAATTATAGTTTTGGAACAATATCTAATACAAATATTGTTATTCCAGATGAGGCTAAATTTAAAAAAGTCTTAGCGTATCATAATCAAGGTGTAAGAATTAGCCTTGCGATAGGTGGCTGGGGAGCTGGTGGTTTTAGTGAAGCTTTAATGAATAAAACTTCACGAACAGCATTAGTTAATTCAATTATGCAAGTAATTATTAAATACAATTTAGATGGAATAGATATTGACTGGGAATATCCAACAAGTAGTGTTGCGGGGATAAAATCAGACCCTGCTGATAGAAGTAACTTAACTTATTTTTGTGAAGAGCTTTCTAAAAGTATGAAAGCATATCGCAAGGATTTACTTCTTACTTTAGCAATAACTTCTAGTAATAAGTTTTATGATTTAAAAAAGTTATCTGAATATGTTGATTATTTCAATGTAATGACATATGACTTTGCGATGGGAAATGAAGCTTCTCATTTAACTAATTTATATGGAACTTCAACTAGCGCTGATAATAGTATTAAATATGTTTTACAATATGTTCCATCAAGTAAAGTTATTATTGGTGCTGCTTTTTATGGTAGATATGCAACCTTTGATAGTTCATCTTCAAAAATAATTGGTTCACACCTTTCAACAAGCCTTGCAAGTGGTTCAATATCTTATACGAAGATAAAAGAAAATATTGTTAAAAATGGTTGGATTGAACTTTGGGATGAATCAGCATATGCTTCTTACATTATTCATGATGATATTTTTGTTACTTATGATAGTCCACGTAGCGTAGCTTATAAAGCAAATTATGTTTTAGATAATTCGCTTGGTGGAATAATGTTTTGGGATTTATCACAAGATACAACTGGTGATTTATTAAATGCTATTGATGAGGTTTTTAATAAATAGAGGATAAACAAATAAACTAAGAGTGTTGGAACTCTTAGTTTTTTTAAGTTAATCATATTGACAAATGTAAATTATTTTAGTATAATTAATAATAATTAAAAAAGGGGGAATATAATGGCAAAATTATTATTAGAAAAAATAAAAGAATCATTAATGTCCGTTTTACCTATTGCCTTATTAATAATTATCCTAAATTTTGGAGTCTTTTTTGTTACAAAAGAATTCTTATTTAATGGATATGTTTTTTTAGGCTTTATAATTGGCTCAGTAATGCTTGTTATTGGAATGGCTCTATTTACTTTAGGTGCTGATTTATCGATGATGAGTGTTGGGGTTGGAGTAGGTAAATATATAACAAAAAAACGTAAAATATGGGTTTTATTATTAGTTCCCTTTATAATCGGTGCACTTGTTACAATTGCTGAACCTGATTTACTAGTTTTATCCAAACAAGTACAAATGGAAGGCTTATCAAGTATGGTTTTAATTTTGATGGTTGCTTTAGGTGTTGGTATCTTTTTAATGATAGCCCTTTTAAGAGTAGTACTTAGAGTAGATATTAGAGTTGTATTAATAGTCTCTTATTTAGTTTTATTTATTATTGCTTCTTTCGCACCTGCTGATTTTGTTCCACTTGCTTTTGACTCGGGTGGAGTTACTACTGGACCAATGACAGTACCATTTATTATGGCAATTGGACTTGGAGTTGCAAGTATTAATGGCGATAAAGAAAATGAAAACGATAGTTTTGGTTATGTTGCTTTATGTTCAATTGGACCAATTATTGCGGTTACAATATTAGGATTATTTACAAATATTACGGTTGATAATAGTACAACTAGTGTTGTAATAAATAGTTTTGATTCATTTGCTTCAAACTTTGGAAGTATAGTTGTATCAATGTTAAAAGAAATTGCAATTGCTTTATCTCCAATTTTACTATTTGTTATTATATTTGAATTTTTCTTACAAAAAGATCGTAAAAAAGGTATTATCAAAATATTTATTGGTCTTGCATATACATATGTTGGATTAGTAATCTTTTTAACTGGTGCTAATATGGGCTTTATGCCTGTAGGTAATGTTTTAGGACAAACGATTGCAAATAAATCATTTAACTGGGTTTTAATACCACTTGGAATGTTAATGGGCTTCTTTGTTGTTATGGCGGAACCTGCTGTCCATGTATTAAATAATCAAGTTGAAGAAGTTACTGGTGGTGCCATTTCTAAACGTGTTATGTTATTTAGTTTAGCTATTGGTGTTGCTATTTCAATTGGACTTGCAATGACAAGAGTTTTATTTGATTATTCTATTTGGTGGATTTTAATTCCTGGATATGGTATTGCTATTTTATTGTCACTAGTAGTACCTAAAATATTTACATCAATTGCTTTTGACTCGGGTGGTGTTGCTTCAGGTCCAATGACCGCAACGTTCTTACTACCTCTTGCTACTGGTGCATGTCATACTATATATGCTGATGAAGCAAATAAAATCTTAAGTAATGGTTTTGGTATTGTTGCCCTTGTCGCAATGACTCCATTAATTGTTGTTCAAATTGTTGGTTTAATTTACAAGATTAAATTATCTAAGGCTACATCAAGTAAAGAATTATCTTATGAAGATGTTGTTGAATTTGACGTAGAAGAAGTAAGTGAGGTGTCTTATGAATAATACTCCATCAGGTTTGAAATTATTAATTACAATAGTTGATAGAAAAAAAGGCAAAAAAGTAATTAAATTACTAGAAAAATTAGGCTGTACATATCATCATACAATTTTAGGATATGGTACTGCTCCTGTTGAAATATTTGACTATTTAGGCTTTGGTAAAATTGAAAAAGATGTCATATTAAGTATTGCTGATGAAGAAATGGTTCCATTTATGTTTGATGCTTTAAATCAAGAATTAGATTTCGCATCACCTGGTCATGGAATTAGCTGTTCAATACCAATTAAAAGTGTAGATAGTACAAGAGCAATCCAAGCAATTTTAGAGAAAGGTAAAAATGGTAAATAGATTATGAAAGATATGATATTTGTTATTTGTAATAACGGTTATGCAAGTGATGTAATGGAAATTGCAAAATCTCAAGGTGCTGGTGGTGGTACAATCATTAAAGGACGTGGTTCTGCAGGTAAAGATATTCAACATTTTTTAGGTATTACCATTCAACCAGAAAAAGATATTGTTATGATAGTTGTTAGTACAGAAATTAGAAACAATATCATGAAAGAAATTTCATCTAAAATGGGTGTTGGAACAAAGAGTCATGCTATTTGTTTTTCAGTACCAGTTGATGCTACTGTTGGTATCAAAGATAATCAAAATAACAATAAATAAAAAAACACCAAATGGTGTTTTTTTTAAGCTCTTGATGAATATTTACCATCCCAAGTAGTAACAATAATTTTATCTCCTTGGTTGATGAACATAGGTACTTTTACAACTAAACCAGTTTCAACTGTAACTTCTTTTAAAGCATTAGTTGCGGTATTACCAGCAACAGCAGGAGTACTTTCAGTAACTTCCATTACCATTTTTTCTGGTAGGTTAACGCCTAGTATTTCTGTTCCATAGAATACGATTTCAACACTCATACCTTCAATTAAGAATTTAGATTCCCATTTTAATCTTTCAGCAGGAATTTCTACTTGATCATATGTTTCTAAATCC
>CAZDPJ010000015.1:0-31043 GCA_964507405.1 uncultured Staphylococcaceae bacterium | reverse complement strand
AATAGCATAATATTAAATTTTATAGCACAACAACTGCAAAAGTCGGGTTATATCATATTTTTTTATATTTGTAAAATGAAACAAGTATTATTTTTTGTATTTTATTCATAAATATGATAAAATATTACTAACTAATATATTATTTAATAAATGAAGGAGAAATTACATGAAACAGCTTATCATTGGAGTAACTCCAAGAATCAATAAAAACGAAACAAATAACTTTATAAGAGTTAATCGTAATTATATTGACCGATTAACTAGTTTAAATATGGTACCGATTATCCTTACACCTGGTTCTAATTTAGATTTAGTACTACCACTTTGTGATGGATTTTTAGTAATTGGTGGTGATGACTACAATCCCACATTATATAACGAAACAAATGAAAATGATTTATCCAAAGATATTGATGATGAAATTGATGCTTTAGACATTAAAGTTATTACTTACGCTGTAAATAAAGCCAAACCAGTACTTGGAATATGCCGAGGCCATCAAGCATTGTCAGCGGTATTCGGCTATAAATTATACCAGGATATTGAAAAAGCCAATCTAATTCATCCCGTATGTGATAAACTACATGAAGTAACTAAAGTAAATAATTTTGGTCTTGCAACATTACTTCCTGATACATTTAAAACTAATACTTTTCATCATCAAGCAACCAAAAATTTACCTGATGACTTTGTTGTTTTATTTAAAAATCATGATGTAATTGAAGCTGTTCAACATAAAACACTACCAATAATTGGTATACAGTGGCATCCTGAAAGAATGGATACAAAAGAATCAGATATAATTTTTAACTATTACAAAGGATTATTTAAATAATGTATAAAGTAAGTGATGAAAAAACAATTTATCAAGGTAAAATAATAACAGTAAAAACAGAATCTTTACTTCTTCCAAATGGAGTAAAAGTAACTAGAGAACTTGTAAATCATCAACAAGCTGTCGCAATGCTTGCTATATACAATGATCAAATTATCCTCATAAAGCAATATCGAACTGGAATTCATGACTTCATATATGAAATTCCGGCAGGACTTTTAGAAGAAAATGAAAAGCCCGTTGATTCTGCCTTAAGAGAACTTCAAGAAGAATGTAATTATTCATCAAAATCAGTAAAATTATTAGGTAAATATTTCCTATCTCCAGGATACTCAGATGAACTTATTCACCTATATTTATGTGAGGATTTATATGAAAGTAAGCTAAAAGCCGATGATGATGAATTTATTGAATTATCTTATTTACCAATAAACAAGATTGATTCATTTTTAAATAGTAATTATTCAACCGATATTAAGACAGCACTTGCCTTAAGTTTATATAAAAATTATCTATTAACGAAGTAAAAGGTACACATTAATCTGTGTACCCTTTTTTATTTAAATACAGTTTTTAAAGTTTTTTTATTATGAAGTATTTCATATAAAACAAGATAAATAAAGTGACACAAAACTAATGCAACATCAACAACATACCATGATGTTAAGATAGGTAGTGATTTTATTAAAGGCTCATTAAGTTGCATCCCCTTTTTAAATTCTAAGATATAAAGTTCAAATAAACCAATTATAATTATTACGATAAGACCTAATATAAAATAATATCCCTTTTTTATAGTTGGCCTCATATATCCTAATACAATCGCAAAAAGCATTAACATAAACATTAGTGTATGATGAAGTAATCCCGTAATTGAACGAATATCAAAGAAAGCCTGAGAATCAAGAAAATCAGGATAAAAAATTGTAATAAAACCTCACACATTCCTAAATACCCAATGGAATGAAGAATAAAATTATCTTTTTTACCAAACATAAAAGTAATTGATAACACTAATGAACAAAATCCACAATAAGTATTAGGAATTAAATTAAGCCAAGAGTATCCTTCTCTTTTATTAAGTACAACATCATAATAAGTTACAGAAATTCTATTAATTAAAATACAAATAAATAATAATGTTCCTAATCCTCTAAATAAGATGTTTTTCTTTTGATCAGTTAAATTTAATTTAGGCAAAAATATTAATAATCCTACAATTATTAAAACAATGAAAGTAACATAAATAATATGTTCAGTACCAAAAACTTTCGCAGCCGATAATATCATAACCTAATCCTCCTTAATAATTTTAAATTTTAATTTAATCAAATCATTTTTTTATGTTCATACTCAAAAGGAATATAAATAATAAACCCTAATAAATAAATTATTAACGTTGCTGGAAGTAACATCCATATAATTGGCAAATAAATTTCTTCTCCTTTTAATGGTCCAAACTGGACAATTCTAAATATCCTTGGAACAAAAGTATCAATTATTGGTTTAATTTTATCAAAAGCAGGAGTTGGACCAAATATAAATGATGAATTTCGATATGACCTATCAAAGAATAAATTAATATCTGGTTCAACAAATCCAATAGACATTAATAATATTTCATTTAATAAAATAATACATAAAACAGTGAAAAAGGTAAATGGTACCTTCCATAATTTATGATAATTTAATTTATGAAAACCACACTTAACCATCAACAGTGCCCCTAATATTAATACTAAATGACAATAATAACATCTAAACGTATCAAAAGCAAATGCTTTTTCTCCAATTACAGGATTTGGAAATAATATACATCCAGCACCACCAAAGATTCCAAAACAATAAAGATAGTCCTTCCATTTTTGATTTTTCGATAAAAAAACAAAGGGAAAAATTATTGTTGAAACAGCACAAATATTTTCAAAGGTAATTTTTCTAAGAGATGAAGGTAAATCATTAAAATACTTTTCTGTAAATATCTTAATTATATTTACAATAAATCCCGATAAAAGAATACAAAATATAATTCTTTTTTGAACTTTAGAATTAAATTTATTTATAAATAGTAAAGAAATTACTATTAAAATAATACTGATTATCATATATAAAAAATAATAAATATTTCCAATTTCAATCATATATTCACCATATAAAATAGGCTAGACAATGCTAGCCTATAAATTTTATGCTTGTTTAGGTTTATATTCCTCAATAATTTTCTTAACTAAATTTTCAGGTACATCAGCATATCTAATAAATTTACGAGTGAAATGGCCGCTACCTTGAGTCATTGCTTTTAAGTCAATCGCATAACTTATAATTTCTGCTTCAGGAATTTCAGCTGTAATTGCTGTTTTACCACGTCCAACTGGATGCATACCCATAACATTACCACGACGTTGAGGGATATCACCCATAATATCACCAACATATTCATCTTTAACAGTTACAACAACTTCCATAATTGGTTCAAGAATAGTAGGTCTAATAACTTTACATGCTTCCTTAAATGCTAAGCTTGCTGCAATCTTAAATGAAATTTCATTAGAATCAACTGGATGATAAGAACCAAAATATAATACAGCTCTAACACCAATAACAGGGAATCCAGCAAGTGGTCCATGTTCTAAAGTTTCAATTAAACCTTTTTCAACAGCAGGAAAATAGTTTTTAGGAACAGCTCCACCAACAACTTCTGATGCAAATTCAAAATCTTTTCCTTCTAATGGTTCAAAGCGAATCCATACATCACCATATTGACCAGCACCACCAGATTGTTTCTTATGTTTACCTTGAGCTTCACCAACTTTACGAATTGTTTCACGATAAACAATCTTAGGGTCAGCAGTAGTTACTTCAACTTTAAACATATTCTTCATTTTTTCTAAAATATAACCAATATGTGTCATACCTTGACCACCAATTAATAATTGAGCAGTTTCAGGATTACGTTTAATTTCAAATGAAGGGTCTTCAGCATTTAATTTTTGTAATGAAGCAGACATTTTATCTTCATCTTGCTTTGTTTTTGCTTGAATTGCAACATAAATAACTGGAGTAGGAATTGGAGCAGGTTCATAACAAATAACATCCTTTTTATCACAAATAGTAGCTCCAGTAAATAAATCAGTCATTTTTGTAACAACAGCTATATCGCCAGCATGGAAAGTAGGTACTAATATTTGATTCTTACCCATTAAAGTCATAAATTGACCAGCTTTAGTAAGTGTATCATTATTAGCAATCGATAAATCAACTAAGCCATTTGTAGTACCACTATTAATCTTAATATAATTTAAAGTACCTAAGAATTGGTCAACAACTGTTTTAAATACATAAGCAGAGAAAGGTTCTGAATCAGTTCCTTCACGTTTTTTACCATCTTTAGCTTGTTTAGGACCTTTTTCAACAGGACTTGGTAAATAATCACAAATCATATTTAACAATACTTCAACACCAGTATCATCATTTGCACTACCAACTAAAATTGGGAATAAATCACAATTAGAAACAGCTGTTTTTAAGCCTTTTGCTTCTTCTTCTTGAGTAAATGGTTCTTCATTAAAGAATTTATCCATTAATTGTTCATCAGTTTCAGCAATTTTTTCATTAATTGCATAATGTAAATCATCACATTTACTTACGTATTCTTGAGGCACTTCACTTTCAGTACCTTTATTATATGCTTTCTTAGTTAAAGCATTAAAGAAACCTTGGAAATTATTTTCTGTACCCATTGGATAACAAATTGCAACCGCATTATTTCCAAATCCTTCAACAACTTTATCCATAACTTGAGCAAATTTAACATTTTCTTTGTTCATTTTGTTTACAAAGATTAATGTAGGGATATTACGTTCTCTTACTTCATCCCATACTCTTTCTGTACCAACTTCTATACCTTTTTGTGCATCAATGATAACAATCGCACCATCAACAACTGATAAGTCTTGTTCTATTTCTCCTACAAACTCTTCAGATCCAGGTGTATCTAAAAAGTTAATTTTGTATCCATTCCATTCAACCGGAATTAATGATGTTGAAAGAGACGTTTGACGATTTTGTTCTTCTGGTAAATAGTCAGAAACAGTTGTTTTTCTTTCAACCTCACCTTTTTTAGAAATAGCTTTACCAAGTAGTAATACAGATTCAGCAAGACTTGTTTTACCACATCCTAAATGACCAAGTAAAGCAACATTTCTAATTTGTTTTGCACTATATTCTTTCATTTTATCCTCCTAGTGGTATACCTAGTTTATCCAATCAATAATACGCTAGATATAAACCAAATTTTTATCAAAATTATTATATCATATTTTTTTATTTCATACTTGTAAAATACATATTTTTTTGAAAACGTTTTTAGTTTTTAGGCTGTACAAGGAAATAATCGTTAAGAAAATGCATTAGTTTCCTAATGCATAAAATTCTATAATTTATAAAATTGATCAATATTTAAAACAAATATTGTTGCTCCCCCAACTTCTACTTCAAATGGTAACGAAGAGAACATTCCAAATTCATCTGGTTGGATGGCTGGTACTTTCTTTTTACGAGATTTAGCAATCTCACCAACTATTTCTAATACACGATCAATTCTTTCATCTTCAGTACCTACTAGTAATGTAGTACTTCCATTTCGAAGTAAACCACCTGTTGAGGCAAGTTTAGTAACAAAGTACTTTTCATTTAAAAGAACTTTGGATACAGAGTTTGCGTCTTCATTCGCAATAATAATTAACATTAATTTCATTTAGATAACTCTCCTCCCTATAAATATTGTATCATATTTTTTTATTTTTGTAAAATATTTAACGATTAATAATAAGTATAATTAAATTTTTTTCATTTTAATGAAAATGCTTACATAAATAAATACTGATTATTTGTATTTTTATGCATTTTTTGATATAATAAATAATTAGGAGAGTGACACAAATGATTAAAAGACTTAAAAAAGATACAAAATATTTAAGTATATTTATACTTTTATTTCTAATGACATGCTTTCTATCTAGTTGTAGAAGCGATGTATATTTAGATAAACCAATTGCCCTGGGATGTAAAGATAATATTTATTATATTATTAATCAAGATACAACTGAATTTAGTCTTGAAGAATATGATGATGTTAAAAATATTTATGGTGATTATCTGATGGTATCTAAAAAAGGCAAGTGGGGTTATATCAAAAATACCGGTGAAGTAGCCACTAAAATTAAATATGATGAAGTATATCCTATGTCAGAAAACAAAGCCGTTGTAAAATTAGATAACAAAGCAGCAATTATTAACAATAAAGGTGAAGTAATTTATGAATTTCAAGATGGCATAACAAGTGTATCTTCATTTAAGAATAATTATTTAATCATCGAAAAAGATGGATTATTTGGCTATTTAAAATGTAATTCTGATAATAAATTTGAAATTACAATTACTCCTGCCTTTTCTTCAGCAAGTTCTTTTAGTGAAGGTTATGCGGCTGTGGGAAAAATAATTAATGATAATCTTAAATATAGTTACATTAATGAAGAAGGTAAATTAATGACTAATGATTTTATTTTTAATAGTGCTGATGATTTTAGTAATTCATTTGGAAAAGTAAGTACAAAATCAGCAACCGATCTAATTAAATATCATTATATTAAATTTGAAAATAATACCTTAACATATTTACAAAGTAACAATGAAATGATTGCCGTCGACTATGCTTCTTCTTTTAGTAATGGCATTGCCTTTATCGCTAATTATGAACGATATGAACAAGATAAAACACAAGTATATAAATGGTTTGAAATTATTGATACATCTGGCAATAAAAACTATACATATGCAATTGATGGATATGCTAAGAAAAAGCCTCAAGACTTTTTCCCACATAATCCAATTATGCTTAATGGATGCTTAGTTTTTGAAAATAGCGATCGAAACCGTAGCATATGGGAATTACTATATGATTCTACTTTCTATTATACCGATACAACTGATACATATCACCAATTTGCAAGAAGTGTATGGAATATTTCTAGTGATGATAAAGTAATTAAAGATTCTGTAAAAGCATCTATTTATACAGAACAAATATTGATAAAGAATTTACAAACTCCTATTGAACTCGGTAAAATGGTATTTAATTCTTATTTAAATAATTATACATGTATGGCTAAAACAAATGAAAATAAATGTGGAATGCTTATGATTGCATCAACTGCTCAAACAATTACGATATCTAATTGTGCAGATGACTTTCAAATCACAGTTTCCTACTTTATTCCTACTATTTACGATGAAATATTATATTAGGAGGAAATAGTAATGATTGAAATAAAAAAGCTTAATAAATATTATAAATCCGGTCAAGGTAATTATCACGCCTTACGTGACATTGATTTAACTTTACCTGACAAAGGTTTAGTCTTCATCGTCGGAAAAAGTGGTAGTGGTAAGAGTACCCTCCTAAATGTAATTGGCGGGCTTGATGGATATGATAGTGGTGAACTTATAATTGATGGATTAAACACTAAAAACTTTAAAGCAAAAAACTATAATACATATCGAAACACTTATATTGGTTTTATCTTTCAAGAATTTAATGTTATCAAATCCCTTAGTATTTATGATAATGTCGCATTATCATTAGAACTACATCATAAAAAAGTAAAAGAACATCATGAAGAAATAATGGATATTATAGAAAAAGTTGGTCTTAAAGGTAAAGAACATCGAAAAATGAACCAAATATCAGGTGGTGAAAGACAAAGGGTTGCTATTGCGAGAGCCTTAGTTAAAAATCCTAAAGTAATTATCGCTGATGAACCAACTGGTAACTTAGATAGTAAGAACCGAGATATAATTATGGACATTCTTACCAACCTATCAAAAGATCGATTAGTTCTTATCGTTACCCATGATAGAGAAATTGCTTCAACATATGGAGAAAGAATTATAACAATTAAAGATGGCTCAATAATTAATGACGAAACTTTATCAGATACAAATTTAACATATGAAAATGTAAGTTATATTACTGAACAAGTTTCACCAAGTACTAAAACAAGTTTTAACTTAGCTCTTAAAGCATTTAAACAAAATACCTTAAGATTTATTCTCATTATTCTTCTTTTCGCATTTAGTTTAATATTTGCTGGAAGCACAGTTAATTTATATGTAACCAATTCATCTTTAGAGTATGCAAAATACCAAAAAGAATATAATAGTAAATATATTACAATTGATCAGAAATACACAAACTTCGGGTTTACTAATTCATCTGGTTTTTATAGTTTTGAAGTAGATGAAATAATGGAAAAATACATTACTAATGATGATATAAAAATGTATAAAACAACAAAACTAAGTATACCGACAAATCCAAGTAATTATATTGTTGATCCTAAATATCAAACATCAACCGATCGCTTATTCTGTTTATCAAATAATAAACTAAGTGAATTAAATAAATACTATAGCGACCAAGAAGTAATGTCAATTTGGACAAGTAAAAATATTTTTGATTATTATGATTATGGAGTTTATATTACCGATTATGTTGCTGACTGTTTAATTAATTATAATTATTATGGACCTGGAATATCATCATATAAAGACTTAATTGGTAAGCAATTAAAAAGCGATGCTTTTAATAATGATTTATATATTTGGAATATTATAGTTACTGATTATCAATCACTATTAAACAATGATTTAGAAGATTCCAAATATTATGGAGCCTTTTTAGATAATCTTCCATTTTATAATTCATTATTTGCGACTACATCTAATTTTAATAAAATCATTCAATATAATTTAAAATATGCCTATGATGATGTAATTTATAATGCGTTTAATAAAACCGGAACTTACAGTTCGGTTAAATATACATCATTTAGTGATGAAACAAAAATAGCAACTAAGAAAGATTCTAATGGCAAAGATTTAATTGGAAATGATGGCACCGTTCAAACTTGGGGTGCTAAACCTAAAGTACCTAAGCCTCAACATGCCATGCAAGTTGCGATATCTAGAGGATTCCTAGAAAAAGTTTTAAACTTAAGTTATGAAAACATTAGTTTTATTGAAAGTACTGATGATGAAAACTATATTTTATGTAATGAACAAGGTCAGTTAGTTTCATTCTATGTATGTGGATATTCAAGAATACCTTCACCAATGAACTTCTATGTAACAGGTATCATAGATAGTGATGAATGTGTTTTATGTATGCCTACGCTTGATACAACGAACATGGAAAGTAATTTATATGTTAAATATTTAATTAGTAGTTTTTCAAATTCTGATAACAATGGTGGTTTCCCAATATTTGAAATTACTGATAATCCTGATGTAAATGCTAAAATATATCAAGATATGTTAAAAAATGATATTATTATCAATAATACCTCATTTAAGAAATTACTTGTAGTTAATAATTTTATTGATAGCAATCTAATCTTATTCTTAGGATTATTCTTTGTCTTCTGTTTATTTAGTATTCTACTTATCTTTAACTTTATTATTATTAATATTAAAAATAGTACTAAAGATATCGGCATTTATATGTCTTTAGGTATGAATGGATGGAAAATAGCTTTAATTTATTTATTCCAAGTCTTATTTATTAGTGTTATTACTTCAGTTATTTCACTACTTGGAACAACCATTTTCTTAAAAATATTAGATTATTCATTTAATAGTGAAGTATTAATTAAATTTACCGTAATTAATTTCTCACCACTTGGCGTACTTGCCATATTAGGAATTGCCTTTATAACTCCAATTATTGCGGTTATATTCCCACTTCTTCAATTAAGTAGGAAAAAACCTGTCGATATTATCAAGGCATCGTAGGAGGGACAATATGATACAATTAAAAAATGTCAATAAATATTATCAATCTGGTAGCGAAAAAATACATGCGGTTAGAGATTTTTCCATTACCTTCCCGGAAAAAGGGTTAGTATTCATTTTAGGTCCTTCTGGTTCTGGTAAAAGTACCTTGCTTAATTTACTTGGTGGTCTTGATAGTCCAGATGATGGAGAAATTCTAATTGAAGGAAATAACCTTGCAACATTATCAAAAAAAGAAAAAACCGCATATTTAAATAGTTATTTAGGATTTGTCTTTCAAGAATATAATATTTTAAAAGATTTAACATTAAAAGAAAATATTACATTACCTCTTGAAATACAAAATATAAACAAGAAAAAACGCAAAGAATTATTGGCGAAAGTACTTGAAGAAGTTGAATTAAATGGTTTAGAAAAACGTAAAGTAAGTCAATTATCTGGAGGTCAAAAACAACGTATTGCTATTGCAAGAGCAGTAATTAAAGAACCTAAACTAATTATTGCTGATGAACCAACAGGAAACCTTGATAGCGAAACATCAACTACAATATTTGAATTATTTAAAAAGTTATCAAAAAATCGTTTAATCATTATTGTAACTCATGATGAAGAATCCGCATTATTATATAATGATATGTTAATACGAATTTCTCCTGATGGAAATACTAGTTTTGAATATAAAGAAAAGGATGGTGAGGAAAATGAATAACGAAAAAATAAAATTTAAAACCGCACATATTCCTCTTCTTGTATGTTTAAAACTTGCATTTAAAAATATATGGAAGAAAAAATTTAGATTTTTAATTATTATTATTATTTGTTGTATTAGTCTTACATTTTTATCTTTTACCATTGAATTAAATGGTGATAAACTAAGACAAAATGTTTATACAATGATTGAAAATGGTTATAACTATACTAATATCAAAAAATCTAATCCCATTACGAATAACAAAGATAAAAGTTTTTATGATAAATATAATTCTGATGAATTAAATCTAAATTCATATCAAAATATCAAAAAAGAAATTCCAGAATTAATAGTTCATAAATACGAAAACATAATGTATAATTATGCTAAAAAAGACATTGATTTTAGTACATCCTTCTATACTGGATATGTTGAAACATTAATTGAATATGATAAGTCTAATACATATGAGTTGATAGCAGGTAGACTTCCTAATGAAGATGAAAAAGAAATTCTTATAACTGACTATTTAGTTTCGGCCTTTAACTATTTCAATACATTCTTTGAAGATGGTAGTGTATATGACTATTTAAACAAGTTTATTAATCTGTCAATTAATGATAATTATAAAATTGTTGGCATCGTTAAAACTAACTATAGTAACTGGTATTCATTAACTGGTTTCCAAAATGTTGATATCGACTATACAGATAAACAAAATTATTCATTCTATAATGATTTTAAAATGATGAATGCGATTATTATTCCCCACAAATACTTTGAAGTCGAAAAAGTTGATACTACTGGTAATTTAACATTTACAACTAACGATTCAAATCGTGCTAATTGGTTATTAAGTGTTAGTAATAATTCGTTAATAAATTCATATGTTCCAACAACATTAACATTTAGACATAATAATTTAAATATTTATACTAAATCAACAAGACCATATGGTTCTTATGAATTTGGTAAAAAACCTACAAATAAAAATGAAATAGCTATTCCATCATCTTGGTTACAAGAATTATTTAATATCGATATTAACTTTATATCATATTCAGACTGGGAAAACATTATTAAGAATTCTTCGTTAACAATTGCTTTAACTCCATCTCACAATAATAGTAGTTACAGTAAAACCTTTAAAATAGTCGGTATTATTAATTCTACCAATCAAGCTCTTATTACCGAAGAAACATATAATACTTTAATATCTTATACTCAAGAAACTGAACGTATTATGGTTCAACTTCCAAATACTGGGTCTGAAGCTTATACATTATTTAATAAAGCCTACAAATTAGGATATGTAATAAATGTCTGGGAATATCATACAGAAATTGATTCATATACCGTTGACCCATTTATTGATATTTTATCAAAAGCAGGTTTAGTTGTCTTTGTTGCCTTTACAATTGGTATAATGTGGACAATCATAACAATTGAGATAGTTGATTCAAAAAAAGAAATCGGAATTCTAAGGTCCATTGGTTTAAGTGGAGTCAAAGTTTCATTTATCTTCATAATCCAGTCATTCTTTGTTACAATTGTTGCTTATGGATTTGCTATTCTATTTTCAAGGTTCTTAATAAGTTTTTACAATTCAGGAATTACCGATAGTCTTAATGTTATATCACTTTATATGTATACTTTAACTTATCGTACTCCTGTATATTTATTAGCCTTCATTATTTTAATTACTTTAATTTCTACTTGTATTCCATTATATAAAATAATGTCACAAAAGATAATTGATGTAATTAATGAACGTGAATAACAAAAGAAACTAGTTCGTTTGAACTAGTTTTTATTTTTTCTCTAATACCCAAATACCGGGAACGTTAATATTTAGGCTTTCACAATTAGAAATTCTAATATCACCATTATCAAAAATTAATACAGTATTTGGACAAAAATAAATAAGTGTATCGACATAATTATTTTTTATAATGACTTGATATTTATTATGATTATATCTAATCTCATAATAATCTTTCTTTTTAAATAATGAATCAACATTATCAAAAATCCCTTGTTTTTTTAAATCAATAATATTTTTTAAAAATAAACTTAAATCATATGTCGAATTTACATTTTCCCATGGGAAATGATTAATATCATCATTTAAATTATAGGAATTATCAATTCCTTTTTTTGAACGCATCAATTCTTGACCACTATGAATAAAAGGAACACCCTTACTAATTATGACCAGACCTAAGCCTAATTTGCAACTATTTTTGACTTTTTCAAAATCATTCGTTAAATAATTCACTTTATCTTTTAGGGTTAGATTATCATGACATTCTAAATAATTAATACTTTGTGAATAATCTTTAAATGGATAATTAATACATGAACCATTATTAATTAAATTATTAAATTCATTTAAACTAAGATCATCACCTAATATAAAGCCTTTTGTGCCGTTATTACTACCTCCAATCATATTTCTAAAATAATCATTAAAGAATTTGATTGGATATAATAATTTAGCACTTGATAAATTGGCATTATCTTCCATTTTAAGAGTTGTACTCATATACCACCCTTCACCATAAAGAATGGTATTATCATTTATTTTCTTAGTACTATTTAATATATCCAGCATTGTCTTATTATCAAGTAGACCCATTAAATCAAACCTAAAACCATCAATTTTGTACATTTCTTGATAAAACAAAATGTTATCTAGAATAAATTTTCGTACCATTTTCGCTTCAGTCCTTAAATCACAGCCACAATATGAACTATTCATTAAAAAGCCTTGTCCATCAGTTCGATAAACATAACCAGGAACAAGTATTCCATAAGAAAAAGAATGAATATCATAAATATGATTAAAAACAACATCAAGTACAATCCCAAGGTTTTCCTTATGCATTTCATCAATTAACATTTTAAATTCATTAATTCTGGCATATGGATCAGATGGATTAGATGAAAACCATCCTGATGGAATGAAATACTGAATTGGGTTATAGCCCCAGTTATAACTAAAATCGCTATTTTTGTTATCTTTGATTAATTCATTAACCCCACCAAAACAAAAGGTTGGCATTAACTGAATATGACTAATTCCTAAATTCTTTATATAATCAAGGTGATTAATTGTTTTAAGATATAGACTATCGTTATTATCACAATTACCATTTAAATCACGAATATTAGCCTCATAAATAATGGGATTATTATTTATAACATAATCATATTTTAATTTATAAGTTTTATTAAAATCAATTACATAATTTACTTCATTATTTACATTACTACTTATTCCATAAGGGTCTAATACTTTTTCAAATGTTTCATTAATTCTAACTAAATAATAATATTTAGCTTTATCTAATTTTTTATTTACCTTTAAATACCATACTCCATAATCACTATATTCCATGTTAAGTTTTTCATCATTAAGACATAAAATAACTTCTTTTGAGACTGGAGTCCATAATCTAAATTCCGAATATAAAGAATGATACTGACATCCTAAGCTCCCATCATAATAAAATTTATCTTCAAACTTTTTAGTTCTTGTAATTTTACCAAGATTTAAGTGAAAATGATATTCACCAATATGAACAAAATAATCTTTATACAATAAAATTTCTTCATTAAATTCTAAAAATAAATGTCTTTCTAAAGCAAAATATTCTTCTTTAAGAATTTTTAAATCTATACAAGAATTATTTCCAGTTAAAGAAATTTTATCAAAATAATTATTTTTGGGAATTATTACTTTAATTAAATTGAAATCTTCTAAATATGCTCCATAAATACTATTCATCAAGCATTTCTCCTGTATCATCTAAGTCATCATAATTTGTGACTTCACGACGATTATTTTCAATTATTACATAAGTAGCAATTCCAACAACCACTGTAATGAACACCCCCGCAAGTAATCCATGATGAGTAGGCTGCTTATCAATCCATTTACCGGTAACAAATACCGCGGTAAATGATAATGTTGAGGTACCTGGTAAAATTGGTTCATAACTATAATTAAATTTAATCTTAATGTTACCTAATTGATTATTATCAACTTCTATTTCTAAAATATTGTCAAAAATATTATCACTAACCTTTATTGATTTAAATGTTCCTGCACTATTTTCACGGCCACTTTCATATGGAACTTGACCTTTACTATTTTGTAATTGAACTATTACTTTTAAATACTTTATTTCATTAGCTGTATTCCAAGTAATAATACATTTAGACTTATTTGATTGAGAAATTAGTGGTTGACTCGTAAATTCAATATTAGTAAATTCATCAACAACAACATTATCAGCCTTAACACTTAAATTAATATAAGTTAAACTTACTAAACATAAAATAATCATTAATAAACGTAATACTTTTTTCATTAATTATCACGCTCCTTAAATTTCTTTAATTCCTTATTTAAACGATCATTTTCTCTTTTATTTTTAAATAAAATAATTAAAGAAATAAAGATATATCCCACAAAAACCATTCCAAAAGTAATTAAAACAAACTTTATATCATATGTATTAAAGATTCTAAGTAAATATCCTAGAAGATATAAAAATAGTGTAAAAGTAAAATAAACAACAGTGATTTGAATAAATAAAGTCATTTTATCAATTTTAAAGATAAAAAATAGTACAATTGCTTCAATTAAAGAAATAATGAAAATCATTAACCAAATAATAATATTTCCGAAATCGACACCACCAATTAAAGAACTAATTCCAATAAAGGCAACCGTTAACATGGAGAAAATTGTAGTAAAATGGATAAGAATTTTAATTAAAGCATTACGTAATTTTAACATTCTTTTATTTTTCATACTCTATTTCCTCCTATTCTTTTAATTTTTGTTTAAACTTTTGAGCATATACTCTTGTTATAATCATTTTTTCAGAATTATTTAATACGGCTAAGATCCTACCATTAACTAAACTATTTACTTTTTTAATTTTCTTAATATTTACAATAACAGTTCGTGATACTTGAATAAAATAAGTACGAGATAGTAACTCCATTAATTCTTGTATTTTGTAACTAACTTCATATATTTCTTTTTCACAATAAGCAAAAACATGATTATCTACAGCTTCAAAATAATAAACATCTTCAATATTAATAACATACTTTTCACCATTTGCTTTACCAATAATTGTAAAAGCAATTGTTTCTAAAGTCTTAACAATTCTATTGACTTCATCATCTACTTCTTTACAAGTAATCAAGACTTCAACTTCGCTTACATTACTATTTTCTTCAACTTTTATTTTCATCAAGTATCACCTCACTTTCACTTAAATCTATTTCGATATTGGCATGACTCACATATAGGAAAGATTGTATTTCCTTTTGTATTATTTAACATAGCACATTTATAAATATCTCCATCTATAATATTATCTAACGATTCTTCATAAATATTACCTAATTTTGTCTTACCTTTATAATCAAGACAACACATTACAACATCACCATTAACTAATATACCAATATGCGTCTTTCCACCTAAACATTTATTAAACTTATGTTTAGGATCTAATTCATCAGGCCAACTAAATTCTTCTTCTTCACTTAATCTAACATTTTTATATTTGTTGATTTCTAGGACTTCGTTTAAGTATGTTTTTATTTGTGAATTTAATTTTTTAACTTCATCATTGTTTTTATCATTCCAAATTCTAAAATCAATACCTAACTTACCACATTCTAACTTTTCTTGAACTTGATTTAGCATTATTTTTATATTATTAAAATATGTTTCTAAATAATCTTCATCAAAATTAATTAAAGACTGTAAAGAAATATTAATTTTCTTTAATTTAAGACAAGAAAAATCATAATTACAAACTAAAGTCCCATTAGTTGTAAGTCTTACATCTAAGTTATACTTTTCACATATTGAAAGTAGTAAAGGCAAATCCTTATGTAATAATGGTTCTCCTAGTATGTGTAAATAAATAGTATTTGTATACTTTTGTACTTGTTTAATCACATGTTCAAATTGTTTAGGACTAATAAATAAACTATTATTTTGCTTGCTACTTGGACAAAAATAACAATTAAGATTACAATTATTTGTTATTTCTACATAAATAAATTTAAATTTACTTTTCTGTATCTTCAACATGATAATCAGTACCTAATATTTCATCATTAGTTATTTTCCGACGATTATCATTGCCACGTTTATAACTAATGCATTCTAATATAAATAAAACAATTCCATAACAAATAATTAGACTAGAAATTATTAAAGCAATAATTCTACCAAATCCATTTATACCGAAGGCAATGATTAAAAGGGTAATTATATATAAATATAAATCTTTTCTTAATCTTTCTAATTTATTAGCAGATTCAATTAAATTAGAAATAAGAATCACTAATAAAATAAAACCAGTTATAAAACTTGTAATCATAACAACTAATGAATTTGTCCAAGGAATAATTAAACAAATTCCGATTATAACTAAAACAATCCCTTTTATTAATTTAACATTACTAATTTTAAGTTGTAATTCATTTAAAGTAGTCGCAATCTTAATTAACAATATTCCCCTAATTAATAAAATTACCCCTATAATTATCATACATGTATACCATACTTCATCATAAACAAAGTATGATAATAACCATAATAACGTACCAAGTAAAATAACAAGGGTACCTGGCATTCTAATTTTTATATTCATCTTGACCTCCCCATTAATATACATTATATTAATTATACCACATTTGTCGTATTTTTGAAAATAAAATACAAACGAAAGAAAAATGAGTTGTTTAAAACAACCCATTTTAGTAGTTATTTGTATAAAATATTAATTCTGTTTTATAATCTTTTAAACAAGAAGAAAAGATTGAACTTAAAGAATGATTATAATGATAAATAGATGTAACAACAATAATTCTATTAATATTATTATCTTTACAAATCTTAACGGAATATAAAGCATTATCAAAAGTAGACTTTGATTTATCTTCAGTAATAATCATTTTTTTCATCAAGACCTTCACTAACTAGTATTTCTTTCATTTTAAAAGCTTCACTAATCAATGCCTTCTTATTAGCAACCCCACCAGATGTAATAATGATATCTGGTAAAAATATTTTAACTCCTTGTTTTGTTAAGTCTAGTCTTTTTCTTAGAATATCCGAAATCGACCCATCATCTTTTAGACGATGTCCTAAAACAATTAGAGCCGTCTTAGTCATCCATGGTCTCAAATGCTTCTAATTTATTTTTAGGAGCTGGTTTACAATCACCATGTTTAACAAAAAACATTGTAACAAAAGCAAGAGCACAAAGAATCGCACAATAAGGGAACAACACATGTAATGTATTAAACGCATCCATTAAGATACCAGATAATAGAGGAGTTGCAATTTGGGCAGCCATACTTGCGGTATAATAAATACCAGTATATTTACCAATGTTTGCGCCTTTACTCATTTCAACAACCATTGGATATGAGTTAACATTAATGGTAGCCCATCCAATACCAGCAAGGGCCATTGAAATCCAAATAATCCATGCACATTTTTCAGTAACAAAGATTGCGGTAAAGAAAGCAAGGAATAAGATAACAACCCCAATTAAGACAGTCTTTTTTCTACCAAGTTTACCGGAAATATTACCAATTGGAATATAACTTATTATTGCCGCAGCTTGAGCAACAAGTAATGGAATAGTAAATCCAGTATCTAAGACATTAGTTGCGTAAACTGAGAACTTTGATGTTGCCGCATTATATGCCATATACCATAGAATAATGGATAATAGAATTAAAATGAAAGATTTTTTAACATCTTTAGGCATTTTTTCATCACTAACTTCAACAATTTCTTCTTCGGTTTCAATTCCATATTCTAATTCTTGTTCTTGCATTTCTTTTAAAAGCTTTGTTTCATTAACTTTCCAAATAAATAGTCCAAGGAAGATAAGCATTAATACCGCAAGCACAACAAAAGTTAAGACATAACTTTGATAATCTTTCGCAAGGAAAGTCATAAAACCAAGTGCAATAATTCCACCAGCACTTCCCATTAAATTAATAATAGCATTAGCTTTACTACGAAGTGGTTTCGGCGTAACATCTGGCATTAGTGATACAGCAGGAGTCCTAAAAGTACTCATTGCGACAAGGGTAATGCATAAAATAACTAAGAAACAAATGAGATAACCTAAATTATTGTTTCGAACTTCGACTACATCAGGATTTCTCGCCGCAACAGCTAATTCTTTAGTTTCATAAAGATTTGTACGATATTTATATAATTTATCATCATCATTAAAATCACTAACTTTTTTAGTAACAATATCATCAAATTCTGTATAATAAGAAACTAACTGTAACTCAATATCTTTAACTTCAACTGTTTCAATTGCGGGGATTTCAGCTTCTCTAATTTTAACTTTTTGCATATTATCAAATAAAGAAACCCCAACGATTAATAATGAAGCAATAATTGTACCAATAAAAATATAAGGTGTACGTTTACCATATTTTGTTTTCGTTTTATCTGATAAAGAACCAAATACAGGAAGTAAAATAACAGCAAAGATATTATCAAGAGCCATCACAAATCCTGACCATGTTTGATTTAAACCAAAACTATCAATTAATATTTTAGCAATTAAATTATCATATACTTGCCAAAACATACATATTAATAGAAAAGCAAATCCTACATAAATAGTATTTTTAGTATTTAATTTCATAAATATTCTCCTCTTATATAAACTATTAATATTATATCAAATTTCATCATTTATTTCTTTTCATTTGCTAATTTAAGTTTTTTTTGTATAATATTATTGGTGAAAAAATATGAAAAAGAAAAAAGAAAGTAAAACTTTAATATTTGCCCATCGTGGTGCATGCAATTTAGCGCATGAAAATACCATGGAGGCTTTTAAAAAAGCATATGAATTAAATGCTAATGGAATTGAATTAGACTTAAGAAAAACAAAAGATAATATTATTATAGTTAATCATAATCCAAATGTTGATAATTTAGTAATTTGTGAAAATACATATGAGTGTTTAACCGAATATACTCAAAAACAAAACTATATAATGCCAAAATTTGAAGATGTTGTAAATGAATTTGGTGGCAAAATCTTTTTAGATATCGAAATCAAAGAACCAGGATTTGAAAATAAAGTAATCGATCTAATGTTAAATAAAACAACTCTAGATATGTTTATGATAAGGTCTTTTAATAAAGATATCATCATTAAAGTAAAAGAAATAAACAAAGAAATTACCACCGCCTTAATTCTTGGTGAAAAACATTTAAAATATGGTATTTTTTCAAGAATATTTGATATTTTTCCTAAAAAGCATATTAAGAAGACAAACTGTGATATTATATCACCATATAAAGGTCTTCTTATGTTTAGTTATCTTAAAAGAATGAAAAAATTAGGAATTAAAGTAAGTGTTTGGACAGTTAATTCTCCTAAATTAATGAAAAAATTAATTAATGCTAATGTTGATTATATAATTACCAATTATCCCGATATTGCATTATCAATTAAAAAAACTAGTGAGAATAATCACTAGTAAATTAGAATTATTGTAAATCTTTAAAATCAAATAGTTCTCTTGGATCCATACCTAAGGCAACACATATCTTTTCAATATTCTTAAGGGTAATATTCTTTTCAGCTCTTTCTATTTGACCTAAATATGTACGATGAACGCCAATAGTCCAAGCGAATTCCTCTTGAGACATATGCTTTTCGATTCTAATTTGTCTTAACTTTAATCCAAACAATTCGTTTAAGGAACGATTGTATGTATTTATATTTGTTTGTTCACTCATAGTATGCTCCTTTTTTAGAGTTTACTCTAGTTTATAACATCTTTTACTTTTTATCAACAGACTATAAGTAGCATTTACTAATAAATTTAATAAAACTTAAATAACAAAGAAAAAACTACCAATTATAAAAATTTGGTAGTTTTATTTTACCCTGTTACATTGAATTTTATACGCTATTTTTCTTAAGTTCTTTCTTGAAATCAATCGACTTCCAAATATAGCAAGTTTATTCTTTGTAAATGGAATATAAACAATTTTATTTTTCATACAATTCTTGTAAGCTCTTGATGCTAAATCTTTAGCATCATTTGCTTTAATTGATTTTAATAAATCTAATTCTTTAGTTGTAACATTATTGAAAAAATTAGTTTTAGTTGGTCCTGGGCATATAGCACAAACCTTAATATTATCATTTTTAAGTTCTAAACTTAAAGATTCACTAAATGATAATACAAATGCTTTAGTTGCGTAATAGACAGCCATTTTAGGTCCAGGAACAAAACTACCAATTGATGCGATATTTATTATTCTACCATTTTTGTTTATTTTCATTAAATTACCAAAATGATATGATAATTTTATAAGACTTTTAATATTTAATTCTATCATTTTATCGATTTTTACAATATCACTATCAAGGAAATCACCATAATCTCCAAAGCCAGCATTATTACATAAAATATCAATAAAAATATTATTTTCTTCAAGAGTATTAAAAAGACGATTTATATCAGCATCAACAGTTAAATCCGCAACAACTACTAAAACTTTAATCTTATATTTAGTTTGAAGTAAATTACCTAAATCTTCTAATTTTTCTCTATTACGCGCACAAATCACTAAATTATGGTGATTTTCACCAAACTTTAATGATAACTCATAACCAATACCAGAACTAGCACCAGTAATTAATGTATAATTATTATTCATAACTATCACTCGTATTAATTATAAAGTTTGCATTATCTTTAATTTTAAATGTATTAAAGTATTGATTTTCAAACTTTATCCATTTGTTTTGAAAATTAGGTAATTCATCAATGCCATTTCGGTTAATAATACGATCTATTTGATTCACACTAGATACTTCAATAAAAATGGCTAAATCATAGTATTTACCAAACTTAGGATGAAGGGCATAACTTCCTTCGATTAAAGTTATATTAGTTAAGGGAAGATTTATTTCTTTATCAAAACTTAATGTTTTACAGTTAAATGGAGAATATGTAATACCTTGATGTAAATTATTAATTACATCTAAAATAAAGCGGTCATAATCGACGTTTCCACCAACTTCTAAAAGACGTTCTTTAGTCCTTAAATGAGGAGGTAAAAAGAAATCATCCATATGTATTACTCGACATCCAAATTCTTTTTCTAAGATTTTAGAAATCGTAGTTTTACCACTTGCGCACATCCCATCAATTGCTATAACAATGTTTTGACTAATCATACTCATTTCAACAATTGTTGAAATTATATGATTTAATTGATTATATAATTTGTTCTCATTTAACATATTTATTCTGTAACGTCTATTAATTCATAATCTCTTGAGCCAATTCCAAGTTCTTCAGCACACTTAATCGTGTAAGTGCCATTACGAGATTCAATACGTTCAATCAAATGATTTTTACCTTCATCAGTTGATTGATATACCAAATCAACGCATGCTTGGTCAATAGCAACAGGGTCTAACGAAACTAAAATACCAATATCATCAAGACATGGGTCTTCAGCAACACTACAACAATCACAATCAACCGACATATTCTTCATTACATTAACATATACAATATTACCTTTAAAATAATCAACAACTGACCCAGCCGCATCTGCCATTGACTCTAAAAATTGGTCATGGTCTGCAGTCCATAAATTTTTAGGATTTCCACATCCGTGGATATAGGCTTTACCATAACTAGAAGCTACACCAATTGATAATTGTTTTAGTGCACCTCCATATCCACCCATTGGATGGCCTTTAAAATGGGATAAAACAAGCATTGCATTATAATTACTAATTTTATTTCCAACATAATTTTCTTTAATTCTTTTTCCATTTGGAATTCTTAAAACTTTATCAGGTTGCGTTTCATCTAATAATTCCGTTTTAAAATATTTAGTCCATTCATGTTCTTCTAATGTTTTTAAATGTTTTTCTGTTGTATTTCTACCACCATCATATGCGGTGTTACACTCAACAACTGTACCATTTGTATATAGTACAATATCTTTCCAAAATTCTGGTTTTAAATAATTTTGATTGCCAATTTCACCAGAATGAACTTTAATTGCAATATTACCATTTAACTCTTTTCCTAATAATTTATAAAGACGTAATACTTCAGCTGAAGTAATATTTTTTGAAAATAAAACCTTTGATTTCATAATAATTTCTCCTTTATTGATATAATATATTATAACTTATTTTACCTTTTTTTGCAAATTAAAGTATTTATTTTATATTTGTACACATAATATATTTGGTGATAAAATGAAAAAGATGATTATTATAGGAGCTGGAATTACTGGATTAACAGCAGGAATTACCGCATTAAAAAAAGGATATGAAACAATTATATATGAGAAAAACTCCTGGGCAGGAGGTTGCTGCACAGGATGGATGAAAGAAGGCTATTATATTGATAACTGTATGCACTGGCTAACCGGAACCAATCAACATACAAAAGATTTTAAATTATGGAAAAGCATAGGTGCAATTAATGAAGCAAGTAATCTATATCAAAGTGATTACTTTTATAAATCAATACTAGATCCATATTCAATTACTTTATATAAAGACTTAGAAAAAACAAAAAATGAAATGTTAGCTTTATCTAATGAGGATACGGATGAAATCAATAATTTTTATAACATTATATTAAAATTAGAAAAAAGCATGAAAAAAGGCAATTTTTTTAGTAATTTATATAATAAAGTAAAAGGATATAGTGAATGTTACTTTAAATATCATAAAATGACATTAGAAGAATATGCAAGTAAATTTAAACATCCCCTTTTAAGAAAGTTATTTACTGATTATATTCCATGTGAATACTCACCTCTTTTTTTATTTTGTTCTTACGCAACCTTTACAAGTGGTAATGGTAAAGTATATGGAAATGGTTCAAAAGAATTTTCTGAAAATATTTTAAATAAATATTTAAACCTAGGAGGAACTATTAAATATAATAGTGAAATCACAAAGATTAATATAAGTAACAACAAATTTAATAGTATCATAATAAATAATGAACAAATAATTACAGGTGATTATTTAATTTATACAGCTGATCCATATTACTTATATCATAATTTACTTGATAAAAATATGTTAAATAGTAAATTTAGTAAAACATTAGAAAAAAAAGAAAAATCATTAACTATGTCTAGTTATCATATTGCTTTTTTAAGTAATTACAAAAATATAGGCTTTGAAGAGACAGTAGTACATGAAATAAAACCAATAAAAGTAGGAGAAAGAATTATTACTCGTTTAATGCTAAAAAATTATAATTATTTATATAAAGATAAAGAAAAAACCGTCTTTCAAGTATTTATTCCTCAGACAAATAGAGACTATGAATTTTGGAATAACTTAAATAACAATGATCATTTAACTTATTTAAATCATAAACAAATACTCGCAAAAAATATTCAAGAAGAAATTGAGAGAATATATCCACAATTAAAAGGTAATATAAAAATATTAGATACCTGGACCCCATTAACTTATAATAATTACTATAACTCACATAATGGAAGTTATATGGGATATATTTTTAATAAAGATACCCACCTTCAAATTATTTCTCCAAAATTAAAACATTTAAAGAATATCTTAATTACATCGTACTGGCAAAAACTAACGGGAGGCTTACCTTCTGCTCTTAGATGTGGAAAAGAAATTGGAAATATAATTTAAATAAGGAATCAATAAAGATTCCTTATTTTGTTAATAGACACTATATAATCATTCTTTTAATATATCAGCTATAACTGCTAAATATTTTCCTGTTGTATGACCCCAAACTTCTTTATATACTGCGTTATTTACTGTAGGCCAGTAGGGTTCATCATCATCACCCTTAGTCATAATACCAACTGGAAGAGCACCAATAAGTTGAAGTGAATAAGCAACATATAAAGGATGATAGTTATACCCTTCTCCATACATTGTTGATGATGAAAATGGATTTTTTCCTAATATCCATTCTAATTGATTAACAACTATTTGTTTTAATTCTGAATCATTAAAGAAACTAGCAATAAGAGATACGGCTTTGGTTTTACTTAATAATGTCGCATGAAATCCTCTTCTTTGAATAGCAATCGGAAAAATACGTAAATATATGGTATCACTTAATTTAATTCCTTTTTTAATTTGAGATTGTAAAATTTTTAAAGCATCATCTTTCGTAATATTAGCAGGGATTGTAAAACGTTCTAAATTAAGCTTATTTATGTCATATACATGACCACATATTAAATTGTATGGAGTCGTATACTTCATTGTATTAGTAATATATTCTTTATAAAGTTTTAAAGTATTTACCCATAAATCATAATCGCTACTATCTTTAAAAGTATTACAAAGACTAACAATTCCCTCAATTGGACTTTGTTCATGACCTCGATGTTCAAAAGTTAAAAGATATGTGTGATTTGGATCTTCATAAAAATATCCACGAACGGAAGAATTATGATAAGTTGTTTCTTGACAAGCCATAATTATTTTACCATATTTAATTGCAATATTTTTATAAGATTCATCAGATGTTATTTCGTATAATCTTGAAGCACATACTGCCCCGATACCACAGACAGTAGCATCAATATTTGGTCCCCATCTTTTAGTATATATTTTATTTTCATATCCTTTTACACCTTCTGAAAAATCAATTAAGGCAATTCTTAAGCACCAAGCTTTATATATTTCATCATCATATGATTTATATGCATTTAGTAAAGCAGAACATGCTAAAAAGTTTTCAAAAGGACCATTTTCACAAACATTATTAAAAACTCCTTTATTTGTATTATATAATATATTCTTACGCCACATTTTATATGTTATGGCGAGTGCTCGATTACCATCTTCAAATGTTGTCTGAAGTAACCAATCAATTCCAACCTTAGCTTCTTCTTTTAATCTTTCTTTTAAATAAGTATCAGTAATTACATTTCCAAGATTAAGAATCGCATCCGCCATTTCAGCTGTACAAATCTCAAATTGTGATACGTCCCCCGCATCATGCCAACCCCCAAAACATGGAACACTCCGGCCGTCATTACTTACACACCTACAATTTAAGTGACAAGCACTATGGACGTTTTCAACTGCTACACCACATCTTAATGTTCTTAAAAATTGAAGACTTTTCCATATTGATAAAAGATAAGGATTGTCATTAATTAAGAATAAATTACTTTTAGTATCTAATACTTCAATATAGTATGATCCTTGAGTGTGAAAAGAAGAAAAATCAATTATTTGAAAATTTCCTAAATTAGTACTAACCATTTTAGTTAAACCAGTATATACTTCTTTATTATTTTCATCTTTAAGTTTAAATGTCGTTTCTTTCTCATTTTCAATAATCGCTATTTTTTCATAATCTTTAAAATAACCAACATGAGAATAAGCAATTCTATCTTTTAAAGACCATCCTTTGATATCATCAAGATCAACTTTTTCTATATAGACATCTTTAACTAAAAAAGAAACATTAGGTACTGCCTCAGGTGGTGTTCCAAATAAGAAGGGAGTAATTGAAAGTGATAAGACATTATCTCTTAAGACATCTCCTACTTCAAATAAAACATCGTTCCAAACATTAGGGATTACACTACAAGTATGTACTACTTTACTTGTCTCATTTCCAAATGCAAAATGAACATAGAAATTAACAAAGCCCGTAGCTACTGGTTTCATTAATAAATGAAGCCGATTATATTCATTAAAATTATGACTATCTAAATTAATAACGATACTTGTATTTGGACGTACTTCTAAATTTTCAACATCATCATTTACTTCTAATAAGATAGCCTTATTTGATGCATCATAACTAAGTTTACCAACACCTTTTAATAAAACATTATCAAGGTTTAAATTATTCCATAATTTATCTTTTTTATATACTTTTTTTAAAAGCCATCTATATTTAGATGAATTGGTTGTATTTTCTAAAACCATTTTTCTTGAATAATTACTTTCTTTAATCCAATTATTAACATTCATTTAATTCACCATTTTTATAATAAAAAGATATTTAATTAAAATAATTAAACATCTATTCTTTTTTTTCCCATTTAATATAAAGTTTTAAATTCTTTTTCGGCATTACATCGAACTCTAAAGGTAACATAAACTCTTCATCTCGATATAAGCCTTCAACATAATAACCTTCTTTTTCTGGTAATTTAATTTCCGATAAAGGAGTTTTTGCTTTAAACATGTAAGTACTAACTAAATTACCATCACTAAATACTCTAACACGATATTTTACCGTAATACAGTAAATAAAAAGAATAACCCAAGGAATAAATAAGATTGCAATTAAAGTTATCATTGCTGGCCACCAAAATGAAGGTGGTTCAGGAATTTCAGGTGTGCTTACTACTTCGGAAAGTAAATTTAATATTTTATTCATAACTTCCTCCTATTTGTTTTAATTCATAAATAAGTTTATCTTTTAATTTAATAAATTTCTTATTATCTAATTTTTTAATAACTTTTTTATATATTCTATATACTTCATTTCTACTTTCTTCATTATGTTTAACCATATTTGCTTCTTTAAAAAGTTTTATAAGTTTTTTATAATAACTTATTCCTCTAAAGTAATGACGATTATAGAAATGATAGTCAGCACTATATTCAAGCATATTTAGATAATTCATTAAATCTTCAATGTTTTTAGTTTTCTTATATAATTTATATGCTCTTTTCGTATTAACTAAAATTAAATCATTAATATCTTTTTGTAAACTATCTCTATTTAATAAAGCAATTCGACTATATAAATCATATACTTGTCTTAATTCCATATTTGTTGCTTTTTTAAGTTCTTCTTTTAATCTAATCGCATTATTAAAATAAACAATCGCAAGATTTAAATCTGTACTTTGATTATTTAAATTATAAAGCATTTCATGAGCTATTGCGAAAAGAGAATAACATAAAAACAAACTATCACGGTCATTGTTAAGTCCAGTGGCATAGTACTGATTTTGAGCAATACTAATAGTTGGTTCAATAATTTCAATTACTTTTTCAGGATTACTTGCATTTAAATAATTTTTGGCTTCATTAATATTTACTTCGATATTAGTTCTTTTGTTCATCATAACTTACTTACGACCTACAACTTTTTGCCATTTTGTTGATGCTTGAATTCTTTCATTTAAAGTATTTGTCTTAATTTTATAAATATGTTTGCTACCTCTTGCCATTAATTCATTTGATACAATTGTTCCAAGCTTAGAAAGTACTGCCTCAATTTGTGTATAATCAAAAGCCATACATGAAAAAATATCAGCTAAGATTCGTTTTTTACTATATTCATAATGTAGGGCAATATGGCTTTGAGCAATAACAGTAATTCCTGATAAAAAGGCAGGATTAGTTGCGGTACTTTTAATTACATAAGGTCTAGTAATTGGGTCCATATTGATATCATATACTGTCTTTTCTAAAAAGTCAAACATTTCTTCCATTTTAATTTCTTTACTTACTTCAATTTCAGCCATTAAATGAGGTCCAAAATCAGCTACTGGGTCATATGGCAAAACATTAAAGGTTCCTTTTTCACGATTAGATGTATTAAAGAATGAATTAGCCTCATCAAATGGAAGTCTTCTTGCTAAAAAGTCATATAACTTTTGTTCATCAAAATCTTTAGTTGTAAAACAATCAATAAAATAACATTCTCTTAATGGAAATGTATGTATTGTGATATGACCACCTTCTAATAAGACATAGGCACTAATACCAATATCTTCAGCAACTCTTCCATAGTAATATGGAATAATACTTGGAGGGCATATTGGATCAACATCTAAGATATAGCTAACATCTGTTAAAAGTTGATTTACAACATTCATATCATTTAATTGGTGTTCATTCGCACCATAACAGTCAAGCGTAGTATGTTTCATTATTTTGTTACCTTCTTCTTTAAAATTTCAAATATTTCATATAATGTTTTTAAGGCAAGCCATGAAGTAATATCATTACAATCAAGTAATGGTGATACTTCAACTATATCCATTGCCATAATTGGTAGATTATTAAACATTTCTTTAATAAATAACATTAAAGAATTACTATTTAAACCAAATGCCTCGGGAGTACCAGTACCTGGTGCGAAACTTGGGTCATTCGCATCAATATCATATGATAAATATATGGCATAGGAATCACTACCAAATCTTAATTTCAAGTCTTCTAAAATTTCACTAAAACCATGTTGATTAATAAAACTAGCATTATATACTTTTAATTCTTGGTGGTTATTCAAATATTCTACTTCATATTCTTCATATCCACGAATACCAATTAATGTTATATTTTCCATCTTATACCCAGTATCAATTGCTCTTCTATTTGTACAAGCATGTGAATAGTTACTACCATCATAGAAATCACAAATATCTGGATGAGCATCAATATGAATAATAACAGGTATTTTATTATTGTTTGTTACATAATCATAAAAAGATTGTTGTAAAGGAATAGTAACGGAATGATCTCCACCTAAAAATAAGCTAAACTTATTAAAACTAAATACTTCATCTGCTTTAGTTTTTACATTTTGATAAAAATCATCATCACTTAAAACATTACCTAAATCAAATAGTTTTAAATCAATTTTTTTCCCATCCATTGTAAATGGAGGAAGATATTTTGATAATTCTCTAATTACATCAGGTGCCTTACATGCTCCTTTACCACATGAACAACCTTTATCATATGGAAGTCCTAACAATAATACCTCAGCATCATTTATATTATTTGTCATTAAATCTCTAAATTCTTTGTCCATAAATACCTCATTTTAATAATTTTTTATTTTTTATATCTACTTGATAATATCTAATAAATGCTAAAACTAAAGCAATTATACTAAAAATGAACATTAATAGATAATAATATTTATAAGTATTTGTTTTTTCAATTAAATTACCATTTACATTGTTAAATATTAAAACAAATATAGATTGACCAAGTGTAATTAGCATAATCCCTGTTGTTGCATATTGTTCTTTTACTATTTTTAATACAGTTTGAAAAGAAACATGAAGTAAAATAGCATAAGTTACGCCTCTTAAACCAGATGAAACAATAACAACTGGAAGTGATGCATACATTCCATTTATTAACATTCTACAACCAAGAAGAAATGATGCTAAGATTAATAATTTATTATTATTAATTTTATCTGCCTTTTTTGTAAAAATAAATAACAAGACTACTTCTACTATTACATAATACGAATATATCATTCCATATTCACTAGAAGTTATACCCCTCGTATTTAAATAAACTGAAAAGAAATAATCCCCAGCATTAGTTGTTCCCATTAAAAAGGTATATAAAAGTAAGAATAATACAAATTCTTTATTTTTAAATAAATCTTTAATTTGAACTTTTTCAACAACTTTAGATTCATGATTAATTGGTTTTAATAAATGATATAATATTCCCGAAATAATAAATAAAATACAAGATAAAATAAAACAATAATTAAAACTAAATATGTTAATGATGATACCACCAATAGATGTACCAATAATATATGCGCTAGAACCAAATAATCTAATACTAGAATAATTAACCTTTTTATTTGAAGAAATAATAGTTAATAATGAATCCATTAATCCATAATGACATGTTCCAAATATAGCCATAATTAAAGTAATAATACTAATTAAATAGAAGTTACTAAACAATGGTAATATTCCAATCATTATCGCTTCTACTATCGAAATTACACCAAGAACAAACCTAGTTGAATTATAGTTTTTACATATTTTAGTATATATAGGATTAGTAAGAATGCCAATTAAAGGACTAATCGATAATATAAATCCTATTTTACTTTCAAGTAATCCTAGATGTTGTAAAAATAAAGAAAAGAAAGGATAAAAAAGAGAATCCCCAAAATATCTAAAAAAAGTTAATATTCTTACTTTCCATACTTCATTCATGATTCACCTTTAAATCACAAAGACTAAAATTTATTACTTTACTTAAATTATCTAGACTCATTTCTACTTGATATCCAATTTTACCACCACTAAAAATAATTGTATCATAATTTTTAGCTAATTCATCAATAAAAGTTTTAAAAAACTTTTTCATTCCAATTGGTGAACAACCACCATGTACATAACCTGTTAGAGGTAATAACTCTTTAGATTTAATCATTTCAATACTTTTTTCACCAACAATTTTTGATGCTTTCTTTAAATCAAGTTCACCAATAACTGGTACTAAAAAAACATAATGATTACCACTCTTACCAACTGTAACTAAAGTCTTGAATACTTTATTTGGATTTTCTCCTAAAGCATTAGCTACGTCCATTCCACTAATTCCTTGTTCACTATTATATGAATGAAATAAATACGGAATTTTGGCTTTATCTAATATTTTATATACAATTGTATTCTTATCAACATTTTTCATTTAGTTTCACCTTATATTATCATACCATAAAATGAATATTTTTATTATATTTTTGCCTTTAAAAAAGGACAAGCTAAGTGCTCGGTGAATTGTAATATCAAATGCAACAAATAAAAAACTGGAAATTAACCCAGTA
>CAZDPJ010000014.1:1381-33389 GCA_964507405.1 uncultured Staphylococcaceae bacterium | reverse complement strand
TCTATGTTAATATAATTTAAATATATTTTGATACCTACTGGCAAACTCGGGATAAGACTGAAACTATTACACTTGGTTCTATGGTTCAAAGTTTATACAATAAAAACTAATCTATAAAATTAAAGCATGTGGTATTTATATCACGTGCTTTTTTATGTTATTAAGAATATTCAATAACTTTGCAAAAAAAAGGGATTTTTGGTATAATATATAGGAAAGAGGTTCTTATGCAAAGATATTTTTTAGATAAGTCATCTACAATGGTAGATATTAAGAATAATATAATTAAAATATATGGTGATGATTATCATCATATTAAAAATGTAATGAGAATGAAACCTGGTGATATGGTTTATGCTTGTTATGAAAATCATACTTATTTTTCAAGTATTACTGACATTACTTTAAATGAGGTTGAACTTTCAATCATAGAAGAAATAGACGAGAATAAGGAATTATCATGTGAGGTAACTATCGCTCAAGGATTAATTCGAAAAGAGAAAATGGAAGAAGTTATTGACCATATAACTGAACTTGGTGCTTCATTTTATTTACCAGTAGTAATGTTGCGTTCTAATGTTAAAATAAAAGAAGAAAAACTTGATAAAAAACAAATTAGATTAAATAAAATTGCTAAAGAAGCAGCTGAACAAGCACATAGAACCAAAGTTTTAAATGTTTTAGAACCTGTTACTTTTAAAGAATTTATTAAAAAAAGTAATGAATATGATTTACGTATTGTTTGTCATGTGGACTATGCAAATCCTCTTTATTTAGGTGATGTGATAAATGAAGAAAAACGAATTTTGGTTTTAGTAGGACCAGAAGGCGGCATTGATGATAATGAAATAAAAGAATTAAAAAATAATAATTTTTTATTTGTAAATTTGGGAAAAAGAGTATTAAGAACAGAAGTTGCACCTAGTTATATAATGAGTATTATTGATTATAAGCGAGGAAATAATCATGAAATTTAGAGTTGTTAGTTTAGGATGTAAAGTAAATAGTTATGAGACTGAAGCGTTATTAAATGAATTTATTAATCGAGGTTGGGAGCTTGCATTAAAAAATGAAACTCCTGAGGTTATTGTTATTAATACTTGTACCGTTACTTCTACATCTGATCAAAAAAGTAGACAAATGATTAGAAAAATAAAAAGAGAAAATCCAACTAGTTTAGTTATTGCGATGGGTTGTTATGTTCAACTTCATCCTGAAGAAGCAAGTGGAATTGCTGATGCGATTGTTGGTACTTCTAATCGTTTAAAAATATTTGATATTATTGATTCTTATTTAAATACTAAAAATGATATCGATAAAGTATATAATAATTATATTCAAAATGTTTTAGAGTTAACTGAATATGAAGAAATGAAAGTAAATGTTGTAAAAACACATACGAGAGGATTCGTTAAAATTCAAGATGGATGTGAGAACTTTTGTAGCTATTGCGCAATACCTTATGCTCGTGGTAAAATCAGAAGTCGAGCTGCTTTAGATGTAATTACTGAAATTAATAATTTAGTAAAAAATGGAACAAAAGAAGTAATTATTGCGGGGATTAATACAGGAACATATGGACAAGATTTAGGTAATATTAATTTAGCACAGTTAATTGAAAAAATAATGGTAGAAACAAGTCTATATCGTCTTCGTTTGTCTTCAATTGAATTAATGGAAGTAACTGATGAATTACTTAATGTAATGAAAAAATATGAGGAAAGAATTGCTAATCATCTTCATATACCTTTACAAGGGGGATGTGATTGTGTATTAAAGAGAATGAATCGAAAATATTTAACTAGTGATTACAGAAACCTTGTAAATAAAATTAGAACAATGTTTCCTTCAATTGCGATAACTACTGATTTACTTGCGGGGTTTGTTGGAGAAACAGCTGATGAATTTAATGATACTTGTAAATTTATTGAAGAAATGAATTTTTCAATGATGCATATATTTCCATATTCTAGAAGAAAAAATACAAAAGCAGATTTAATGGAAGGTCATCTTGATCCTAAAGTAATTAATGATAGAGCTCATCAATTATTAAGTATTGCTAAAACAATGCAAAATAATTATGAAAAATCATTTGTTAATTCTATCTGTTATGTTATAACTGAACAACAAAAAAATGGTTATTTCATTTCTCATAGTAGTAATTATTTAGAAGTATATTTACCAGTTTCAAAAGAAATAAAAGAAAATATGATTGTTAAAGTAGAAATAGAAAAATATGAAAATAATAAATTAATTGGAAAGGTTTGTGAGGTGTTATCATGAGTAGTTTTAAAGATTATCATTTAAAAGATGAATTATTTAGTGCTTTACAAAGTATTAATTTTACATCACCTACACCAATTCAAAAATTAGTAATTCCAAGAGCTATTAAGGGTGAGGCTTTAATGGTCCAAAGTGCTACCGGAAGTGGTAAAACGCATGCTTTCTTAGTGCCTATTCTAGAAAATCTTGATAAAGATTTAAAAGAAGTACAAGTAGTTATTATTTCACCTACTAGAGAACTAGCAATGCAACTTTATAATGTTGTTACAACTCTAACTTCAAAGTTTCCATATGAAGTTGGTGTTGCGAAGGTAGTTGGGGGAAGTAGTAGGGATAGTGAAATTAAAAAGTTTGAGAAAATGCAACCTCAAATAGTTATTGGAACAATTGGTAGACTTAATGACTTAGTTGTAAATGCAAATGTATTAAAAATACATAATGCGAAAACAGTTGTTATTGACGAAGCTGATATGATTTTTGAAGAAAAAGAACTTATAGAAGTAGATAAATTAATTGGTAAAGTTCAAGGAAAACCCCAATTCTTAATTTTTAGTGCTACTATATCCAAAGGATTACGACAATTTTTAAGTAAATATTTAGAAAAAGTAGAACCAATAACTTTAGAAGAAAAGAATTTAACTGCTTCAAATATTTCCCATATAATGTTACAATGTAAAGCTAAAGATAAAAAAATAGTCTTATTTGATTTATTAAAAGTAATCAATCCATATCTTGCAATTATCTTTGTTAATACTAAAGAAGGGGTTGATGAATTATCCCTTGAACTTGCGAAAGCAGGATATAAAGTAGGTAAGTTACATGGTGACTTAGATGATCGAAGTCGAAAACAAATGTTAAAACGGATTAATGATTTAGAATTTAAATATATTGTTGCAAGTGATATTGCATCAAGAGGTATTGATATTTTAGGAGTTAGTCATATAATTAATTTTGATTTACCAAAAGATATTGAATTCTATATTCACCGAACAGGAAGAACGGCTAGATATGATTCTACTGGTATTGCTTATAGTCTTTATGCTTATGATGACGATGACTATGTGAAAAAACTTCAATCTAAAGGGTTAAAACCAACCTTTATGCAAATTAAAAATGGTGAATTAGTTGAAACTATTTTTAGAAAAAGAGTAAGAAAAATATCTGCTGTAAAAAAAATAGAAGAAGAAATACACCAAAAAACACCAATGCCAAAGAAAGTAAAACCTGGTTATCGTAAAAAAAGAAAAGAAAAAATAGAAAAAGAAATTAGAAAAGCTAAAAGAGAAAGAATTCAAAACATTTATCGTAAAAAAGCAAAGGAAGAAAAGAAAAATGAAAATTGGTAGTCATGTAAGTAATAATGGACTTAAAATGTTAGAAGGTAGTATTTTAGAAGCATTAAGTTATGACGCTAATGCATTAATGGTATATTTAGGAGCTCCTCAAAATACTTTTAGAAAACCATTTGAAGAAATGCATGTTTTAGAAGCTCATAAATTATGTAAAGAAAATAATATTTCTTTAGATGATATTATTGTTCATGCTCCTTACATTGTAAATCTTGCACAAAGTGATAATCAAAAATGGTCATTCGCAATTGAATTTTTATCTAATGAGTTAATGCTTACATCATTAATTGGTTCTAAATATATGGTCTTACATCCTGGTGCTCATGTTGGTATGGGAAGTGAATATGGGATCAATCGAATTGCAAGTGGTATTAATTGTATATTTGCTGATACTATAAATTATAATACAGTTATTTTACTTGAAACAATGGCTGGAAAAGGAACTGAATGTGGTAAAACTTTTGAAGAAATAAAAGCAATTATTGATAAAGTCCATAATAAAGCAAGAATTGGTGTATGTCTTGATACTTGTCACATTAGTGATGCTGGATATGATATTGTTAATAATTATGAAGAAGTAATTAATGAATTTGATAAAGTAATTGGCTTAGAATATTTAAAAGTTATACATCTAAATGATTCTAAAAATGAATGTGGAACGCATAAAGATCGTCATGAAAACATTGGATTTGGCAAAATCGGTTTTAGCACATTATTAAAATTTGTTAATGATAAAAGGTTTGAATCAATTCCTAAAATTCTTGAAACCCCTTATATTCCAATAAATAAAAAAGAAAGTCTTCCCCCTTATAAAGAAGAAATTGAAATGATTAAAAAGGGAGAGTTTAATTCAAACTTAAAAGAGGAAATTTTAAATAAATAAAGTAAAAAGAAAGAATATATTTTAATAATATGGTAAAATATATTATATAATATTAGGAGGTAATATTAAAATGATTTTTTGTAAAAAATGTGGTAAAGTAAATGCAGATGGTACTAAATTCTGTGGTGGATGCGGAGCTCCATTAGAAGAGATAGTTGAAAATACTGAAGTTACTGAAAATAACACTGAACCTGTTGTACATGAAACTTTTGAACCTGTAGCACCTGTTACTAATCAAGTTGTACAAAATACTGTAGTGCAAGAAGAAAATGAGGAAAAATTAATTAACTCACTTAAAGAAGCATATGATGATGAACTTTCTAGTGAAGCTAAATGTTGGAGTGTTTTCGCAAAATTAGGTTTCATTTTTGGTCTTATTGGATTTATCTTATCATGCACAATTGTTTTAGGTTTTATTGGTCTTGAAGTTGCTGCAACTGGTTTAGTATTCTCTATCTTAGGTAAAAGAACTAAAAAAGAAGAATATAAAGGTAAAGCAAATAAAGGCTTAGTATTCTCAATTATTGGTACTGCACTTGGTTTTGTTGGCTCTATTGTGTTTTCTGCAATACTTGCTGCTTTAGAAGCTAGTGCATATAGTGCTATTTGTTTATTTTAATTATTAAAAATGCTATATTGTAAAAATTGTGGTAAAGTAAACCCTGATGATGCTAAGTTTTGTGCTGAATGTGGTTGTTCTTTACTAGAAAATAATGAACATAATTATCATGTTGAAAACAAAGTTGTATATTCTGAATTAAAATGCTGGAGTGTTTTCACAAATGTAGGTTTTATTGTAGGCTTAGTTAGCTTTATTGTTTCCTTCTTTGGAATTTTTGGACTCTGTGGTTTTATAGGTGGTATTTATGGACTTGTGTTTTCAATATTAGGTAAAAAAACAAGAAAAATATATTATAGAGAAAAAGCAGATAAAGGCTTAGGATTTTCTTTTTATTAATAAGTTTAAGGAGGAATTAAAAATGGTTTTTTGTAAACATTGTGGTAAAGTAAGTCCAGATGGAACTAGATTTTGTGGTGAATGTGGTTCACCATTAGAAGATGTGGTCGAAAATGTTGAACATGTAGAAGAAGTAAATGAAACTGTATATTCTACTGGTACGGTAGATTATAATGCTGAACCTGTTCAAACTGAACCTAAGTGCTGGAAAGCATTTGCTAAAGTAAGTTTTATTTTAGGTTTAATTGGCTTTATTTGTTCCTTCACATTTGTATTTTCAAGTGTTGCCCTTTCAGTTTGTGAACCTGGTATTGTTTTTGCTATATTAGGAAAGAAAACTAAAGATGAAGAATATAGAAGTAAAGCAAATAAAGGTTTAGTATTCTCAATCATTGGTTTTGTAATTGGTATTATATTCTATACAATTTCTTTTTCTATTTTTTTTGGTACAAATGATGGAACTCCTAATGGATCAATGGAGTTTATAAAAATATTTTTAATGAAATAATTATAAAATTTGGGTAAGAATAAATGAAAATTCTTACCTTTTTATTTTATTTAAATGTTTTATAAAAAAAAGGGTAAAATTATTTGATAATTTTTTATTTTATGATATAATTTTTGTACAAAAAAACGAGAAAAATGAATAATTTTCTCGTATTGTTTTTTATAGGAGGATTAGACGTATGTTAAATGTTAAAAAAAGAGATGGAAAAATTGTTGAGTTTGACATCCATAAAATAGAAAGTGCTTTAGCTAAAGCATTTGATGCTGTTAATAAAAACTATAATCAAGATATTATTGAACTACTTTCATTAAGAGTTACGGCTGACTTTAATTCAAAAGTAGTTAAAAATATAATTTCTGTTGAAGATATACAAGATAGTGTGGAAGTTGTTTTAATTGAGGCTAGTTATGCTGATGTGGCAAAAGCTTATATTTTATATCGTAAACAACATGAAAAAATGAGAAATATTAAGTCTACTATTCTAGACTATAAAGATGTAGTAAATAATTATTTAAAAATTAATGACTGGCGTGTAAAAGAAAACTCGACTGTTACATATTCAGTTGGTGGTTTAATCCTTTCTAATTCAGGTGCTATAACAGCAAATTATTGGTTATCTGAAATTTATGATAATGAAATTGGTGATGCTCATCGTAATGCTGATATCCATATTCATGATTTATCAATGCTTACTGGATATTGTGCTGGATGGTCATTAAAACAATTAATTACTGAAGGATTAGGTGGTGTACCTGGTAAGATTACATCTTCACCTGCATCTCATCTTTCAACTTTATGTAATCAAATGACTAACTTTTTAGGTATAATGCAAAATGAATGGGCTGGAGCTCAAGCTTTCTCATCATTTGATACGTATCTTGCACCATTTGTTAAGAAAGATAATTTAAGTTATAAAGAAGTAAAACAATGTATTCAATCATTTATTTATGGTGTTAATACACCTAGTAGATGGGGTACACAAGCTCCATTTACTAATATTACATTAGACTGGACGGTTCCTAATGATTTAGCAGAACTTAATGCTATTGTTGGTGGTGTTGAACAAGACTTTAAATATAAAGATTGTGTTAAAGAAATGGCTATGGTAAATAAGGCCTTTATTGAAATTATGATTGAAGGAGACGCAAATGGACGTGGATTCCAATATCCAATTCCTACATATTCAATTACCCGTGACTTTGATTGGTCACCTACAGAAAACAATCGTTTATTATTTGAAATGACCGCAAAATATGGTACTCCATATTTCTCTAACTATATTAATAGTGATATGGAACCAAGTGATGTAAGAAGTATGTGTTGTCGTCTTCGTCTTGATTTACGTGAATTAAGAAAGAAGTCTGGTGGATTCTTTGGTAGTGGTGAAAGTACTGGTTCAGTTGGTGTTGTTACAATCAATATGCCTAGAATTGCTTATTTATCAAAGAATGAAGATGAATTCTTTGAAAGATTATCAAAGATGATGGATATCGCCGCAAGATCATTAAAAATTAAACGTAATGTTATTACGAAGTTATTAAATGAAGGCTTATATCCATATACAAAGAGATATTTAGGTTCATTTGATAATCATTTCTCTACAATTGGACTTGTTGGTATGAATGAAGCATGTCTTAATGCGAAATGGATTGCATGTGATTTAACTCATAAAGAAGCTCAAGAATTTACTAAAAAGACTTTGAACTTTATGAGAGAAAAACTTTCTGATTATCAAGAAGAATATGGTGATTTATATAATCTAGAAGCAACTCCTGCTGAATCTACAGCATATCGTCTTGCTAAACATGACCGTAAACATTTCCCTAATATCATTACAGCAACAGAAAAAGGTAATACTCCTTATTATACTAATAGTTCCCATTTACCAGTTGGTTATACTGAAGATGTATTTGCTGCACTTGATATTCAAGATGAACTTCAAACCCTATATACATCAGGTACTGTTTTCCATGTATTCCTAGGTCAAAAATTACCTTCATGGGAAGCAAGTGCTAAACTTGTTAGAAAGATTGCTGAAAATTATCGCCTACCATATTATACATTATCTCCAACTTACTCTGTATGTCAAAATCATGGTTATATTGTAGGTGAAGTATATAAGTGTCCTGAATGTGGTAGAAAAACAGAAGTATATAGTAGAATAACTGGTTATTATCGTCCTGTTCAAAACTGGAATGATGGTAAGAGTGAAGAATTTAAAAATCGTAAAACATATGATATTGCATCATCTCATTTAACTCATGAAGTAGTTAAAAATGAAAAATGTGAAGAAAAACAAAAAACAGAACCAAATAATGAAATATTATTATTTACAACAAAGACTTGTCCTAATTGTAAAATGGCTAAAATGTTATTAGATAAAGCTAATATTAAATATGTTTCAATTGATGCTGAAGAAAATAAAGAAATGGCGACTGCTTATAATATTCATAAAGCACCAACAATGCTTGTTCCTCATAATGATGAATATGAAATATATGACAATGTTAGTTTAATTAAACGATTTGTGGAAGAATATGGAAAATAAAATATATGATATTATAATTGTAGGTGCAGGTCCTGCAGGAATGTCTGCCGCTCTTTATGCTAAAAGAAATAATAAAGATGTTCTTATTTTAGAAAAAGAATCAATTGGTGGACAAATGGCACAAGCACCAAAAATCGAGAATTATCCATCAATTACAAGTATTTCAGGTGAAGAACTTGCCAATCGAATGTTTGATCAAATCATGGATATGGGTGTTGATTTTGAACTTGAAAAAGTAGAAAAAATAAATAAAGAAGGTAATATCTTTAATATTACGACTGATTATAATACTTATTATGCATATAGTGTAATTGTTGCGACGGGTTCCAAACATAAAAAAATTGGGATTCCAAACGAAGCAAGTTGGTTAAGTAAAGGTTTATCTTATTGTGCAACTTGTGATGGCGCCTTTTTTAGGGATGACGTTGTTGCGGTTATTGGTGATGGCAACTCAGCCCTACAATATTCATTAGAATTAAGTACTATTTGTGAAAAAGTATATGTATGTACATTATTTGATAAGTTTTTTGGTGATGAGGTTTTAGTTGATAGGTTAAATAATAAAAGAAATATCGATGTTATCAATTGTATATCCTTGAAAAATATTGTTGGACATGATAAAATAGAAGAACTTGTATTTGAAAATTTATTAACACATGATGAATTTAAATTAAAAGTAGATGGTTGTTTTATTGCTATTGGTCAACAACCTGATAATGATATCATAAAAAACCTTGCCGATATCGACAAGGTTGGATATGTTATTACAAATGATAATGTGTTAACAAAAACATTAGGCTTATTTATTGCTGGTGACTGTCGAGTTAAGAAAGTAAGACAAGTTACAACCGCAATCTCAGATGGAGCCGTTGCAGCAATCGAAGCAATTAACTATTTAAATCAATAACCTCTTAATTTAACGATCTTAACATTTGTTTTTAGAAGGTTCTGGTATTCCAGAGCCTTTTTTTTTGGCACTTCATGTAATGATGGATTAAGACAAGATTCTCTTGATATAAAGTGTTGTAAATATAATATTGGTGCCCCGTCTAATAAAAGACCTAATTTTTTAATTGCTTTTTCATCATGAAATTCTTTGACTAACGTAGTTCTAAATTCATATTTAATTGAACTTGATTTTAAGATATTCATACTCTTAACTACATTTTCGATTAATTTTTTGCAATTATTTTCTAAACCAATGGTTTTCGGATAATCATCTAAGTTATTTTTGATATCCATAGCAACATAGTCAATTAGATTTTCTTTTATTAAACTTTCTAACATTTCAGGGTTACTTCCATTGGTATCAAGCTTTACAAATAAACCTAATTCTTTAATTTTTTTAATTTTTTCTTTTAAGTCAGTCATTAATGTAGGTTCACCACCACTAATACATACACCATCTAGAACATTTTTTCTTAATGATAGGTAATTCATTATTTCATTAAAGTCAAGGGGAGTAGTAAGATTATTTAATATTAGGGGAGCATTATGACAAAAAGGACATCTGAAATTACAATTATTTGAAAAAAGAGTACAAACAATATATCCTTCAGCATCAACAAGTGATACTTTTTCCATTCCAAAAAATTCAGTTTTCATTTTCTTCACCTATAAGTTTAAGGATTTCTTGTTTTAAGACTTCAACAATTTTGTTTTCATCAATCTTTTTAATAATTTCTCCTTTTTTAAATAGTACTGCACATCCTTTTCCCCCCGCAATACCTAAGTCTGCTTCTCTTGCTTCACCTGGTCCATTTACCACGCATCCCATTATTGCAATTTTTACTTGTTTTTTGATGTTTTTAATAAATTCTTCAATTTCATTTACAATCTGGGTCATATTATATTCGCATCTTCCACAGGTTGGGCATACAATTAGAGTAGGTGATTGATACAAGTTAAACATTGAAAGAATTTCTTTTGCAACCCCTATTTCATTTACGGGATTTCCGTGAAGAGATACTCTAATCGTATTTCCAATACCTTGATTTAATAAAGTACCAAGGACATAACTAGACCTAATAGTTCCAGCTTTAACGGTACCAGATTCAGTTAATCCTATATGAATAGGATAGTTATATCTTTTATATAACTCTTCATTTACTTTAATTGTATCAAAAATATTAGTTGCTTTAATACTTAAAACAATATCATGAAAGTCAAAACTTTCTAATAATTTTATAGATTTATCCATGCTTTCAAGCATAGCATCAATAGTTGGACCATGATATTTAGTTAATAATTCTGGTTCAATCGAACCACTATTTATTCCAATTCTAATTGGTATTTGTTTTTCTTTAGCAAGTAGAACTATTTCCTTAATTTTTTCTTCGTCTTTTATATTGCCAGGATTAATTCTAATTTTATCTGCACCTGCATTTATTGCTTCAAGGGCAAGTTTATAATCAAAATGGATGTCCGCAACAATAGGAATGGAAATATCCTTTTTAATTTCTTTTATTGCTTTGGCATCTTCTATATCAGTGATTGCAACTCGAACTATTTCACATCCTTCTTTTTCAAGGGATTTAATTTGGTTAATAGTTGCTTTAATATCTTTGGTTTTGGTATTAGTCATTGACTGAATCACAATATGGTTGGATCCACCAATTATAACGTTTCCACATTTAATTTCTAATTTATTTTTGTACATAATGTTAGTACCTCTTTCAAATAATATTATATCATAATCAAAAAAAAAGAACCTAATTAAGGCTCTTATTTACTAGTTTTTTTAGTTGCATCTGTAGTAGGTGTAGTTGCATTTTCTACTACCACTTTTTTCTTTTTAGTTTTTCTTTGAGGGGAACGAATACGTCCACGTCTTAAGAAATTATATATGGTACTACGACTTGCTTGAACACCATATTGAGCTTGAACAATACGCGCAAATTCACTAAAGTTAGTTCCTCTAAATTCTTTACGGTATAGTTTACATACAAAAGTGCTAATTTCAGTATCATAAGTATTATAAGGCTTATAATTCTTATTTTTATGTACAACTCCTTCACGACCTTCTTCAAGTACTTGACGTTTTAGGTTTCTTACTTGACGAGTAGTAATACCTAATTTCTTTGCTGCTTGAGTGCCGTTGATTTCACCATCAATTAATTTAGTGATTACTCTTAATTTTTTACGTTCAATTTTTGATAATTTTCTTAATGGTTTTTCTTCCACTAAGGAAACAGTACCATCTGGGTTGATTACTTCAACCATTTTCTTAGGTTTTGTAGGCATAAGTACACTCATCCTTTCATCTTTAATTAGTATACCATATTTTGTTAAACTTTTCAACTGTTTTGATAGGAAATATTCATAAGTTAAAGAAAAAAGAAAATAAAATATGAAGAATTAAAGAATGTATCCTTTATTTTTTTAAAATAAAGTTTTTAAGTAATTTATGACCTAAAATAAATAAAAAATGTTATAATATAATGTAATAGTATAACAAGTGGTGAGATTATGAATTATCAAGAACTTGAAATAATAGCAGAAACTAATCATTTTATTGTTGCCGTTAAACCAAGTGGGGTTTTATCTCAGGGTGATATTACACATGATGAAAATATGGTTGATTTAATAAAAGAATATTTAGTAAAAAAATATAATAAACAAGGAAATGCCTATCTGGGACTTATTCACAGGTTAGATAGAATGACATCAGGATTAATGGTTTTTGGTAAAACATCGAAAGGTGCTAGTAGAATCTGTGAACAAATTAGAAATCATGAGTTTAAAAAACATTATATTACCATTGTTGAAGGAATTGTTTTAGAAGATGGTATACTTCAATCAAAGCTATCATTTGATGAAAATCAATTAAAAGCATATGTTGATTTTAATCTTGGAAAAGAAGCAATACTTAGTTATCATGTTTTAGGATATAATCTAGAAAAAAAATACACTTATTTAGAAATTGATTTAAAAACAGGTCGACATCATCAAATAAGGGCACAACTATCAAGTATTAATCATCCCCTTGTTGGTGATACATTATATGGATCAAGTATAAAACAAAATATTTTATTACATGCTTATAAAATTGAATTTAATGATCCTGTTACAAAAGAAAAATTAGAATATATAAATTACCCTAAATGGTATGAAAGGAAGGAATAAAATGGAAAATAAATATCGTAGAATTTTTACATCAGAGTCAGTAACAGAAGGTCATCCTGATAAAATCTGTGACCAAATTGCTGATGCTATCTTAGATGATTTATTAAGACAAGACCCTAAATCGAAAGTTGCTTGTGAAGTATGTGTAACAACTGGGCTTGTTATGGTTATGGGAGAAGTAACAACAACAGGTTATGTTGATGTTCAAAAAATCGTAAGATCAACTGTTGATAGAATTGGTTATAATCGTGGTAAATTCGGATTTGATGCTGAAAACTTAGCGGTATTAGTTGCTTTAGATGAACAAAGTCCTGATATTGCACTTGGTGTTGGTGATTGTGAAGGAGCTGGTGACCAAGGTATCATGTTTGGTTATGCATGTAAAGAAACTGAAGAGTATATGCCTCTTCCAATTACACTTGCACATAAACTTGCTAGACGTTTAACGGAAGTTAGAAAGACGAAGTATCAAAAAGAATTAAGACCTGATGGTAAAACCCAAGTATCAGTAGAATATGATGAAGCTGGTAATGTATTAAGAATTGATACTATTTTAGTATCAACTCAACATGATGAAGATGTTACGATTGAACATTTAAAAGAAATAATTAAAAAAGAAGTTATTGATGTAATTGTTCCTAGTAATTTAATTGATGAAAATACTAAATTCTATGTAAATCCAACTGGTAGATTTGTTATTGGTGGACCAAAAGGAGATTCTGGTGTTACGGGAAGAAAAATCATCGTTGATACATATGGTGGTTATGCTCCTCATGGTGGTGGTGCATTTAGTGGAAAAGACCCAACTAAAGTTGATCGAAGTGCAAGTTATGCATTAAGATGGATTGCGAAAAACATGGTTGCTGCTGGGTTTGCTGAAAAGCTTCAAATTCAAGTATCATATGGAATCGGTATGGCTGAGCCAATTTCGATTTGTGTTGATACATTTAATTCATCAAAATATAATGATAATGAATTAATAGATATTATTAGAAAACATTTTGATTTAACACCTAAAGGTATTATTGAACAATTAGATTTAAGAAGACCTATTTATTCTAGTGTTGCCTCATATGGCCATTTTGGTAGAAATGATTTAGATTTACCTTGGGAAAAATTAAATAAAGTTGAAGAACTAAAAAAGGAGATGCGTTAATATGAAAATTTGTATTATTGGTTCAGGAAGTACTTATACTCCTGAGTTAATTGAAGGGTTAATTAATAAAAAAGATAGTCTACCTGTTACTGAATTATATTTAATGGATATTGATGAAAGAAAATTAAATATTGTTGGTGGATTATGTACAAGAATGATTGAAGCTGCTAATCTTCCTTGTAAAGTAGTGCTAACTATGAGTTATGAAGAAGCATTAAAAGGAGCTGAGTTTGTTCTTGCACAAATTAGAGTTGGTAAACTTCCTGCTCGTGTTAAAGATGAAAAAATTCCACTTAAATATAATTTAATTGGACAAGAAACTTGTGGTATTGGTGGTATGTTTAAAGGTTTAAGAACAATCCCCGCAATGTTAAATATTGTTAAATTAATGGAACAATATTGTCCTGATGCATGGTTAATTAATTTCTCTAATCCATCTGGTATGATAGCAGAAGCATTATTAAATTATACAAACATTAAAATGATGGGCCTATGTAATGTTCCAATTAATACAATTGATAGTATTAAAAAGAAATTAAATTTACCTAATGCTGATGTTGAATATATTGGTTTAAACCATTTTGCTTATGTTACTAAAATTGTTGATAATGGTAAAGATTATTTACAAGATGCTATCTCTCAAGGTGTAAATACAGAAGCAATGAAAAACATTCCTGCAAGTGGTTTTACTCCTGAAGAAATAGCCGCAATCGGGGCTATTCCAACTTGTTATTTAGAATATTATTATTTTAAAGATAGTAAACTTGAAAAATTAAAAGCTTCACCTAAAACAAGAGGGGAAGTATGTATGGAACTTGAAGAACAATTACTTGAAATATATCAAAATAGTGCTTTACATACTAAACCAGAACAACTATCTAAACGTGGTGGTGCACGTTATAGTGAAGTTGCAATTTCACTTGTTGATTCTATCTATAATGACCGTAATGATATTCAAGTCGTTAATATCTTAAATAAAGGTGCTCTTGATTTCTTAGATGATAATGATGCGGTTGAAATAAGAGCATACATCGGTAAGAATGGTGCAACTCCAATTTCTGCTCATATTGATAATGACCATATTAAAGAATATATTAAACAAGTTAAAGCTTATGAAAAACATGCGGTAAAAGCTGCTATTAATGGTGATCGTAATGAAGCATTACGTGCTCTTGTTATGAATCCACTTGTTGGTGATTTAAAAACTGCTGAAGCATGTTTTGATGAATTATTTGAAGCTCATAAAGAATATTTACCACAATTTAACAAGGAAAATAAATAAAGATGAAGTATTTATTAGGTGTTGATGGTGGTAACACTAAAACAGATTATTTATTGTATGATATCGATGGTAATTTTATTGATGGACTTAGAAGTGGAACCTGTAGTCATGAAGCAAAAGGAATGGGCTTTGATGGCGCATACCGTGAAATGAATAAAAACATCTTAGAATTAGTAAATCGTAATCATATTAAATTAGAAGATATTGTCTCTAGTTGCTTTGGATTAGCTGGTGTTGATGTACCATATCAAAAAAAAGCATTAGAAGAAGTTGTTGAAAAAATTGGATTAAAGAATTATATCGTTTTAAATGATGGTTTCTTAGGTATTAAAGCCGCATCTCCAACTGGGGTTGGTGTTTGTTCTATTAATGGAACAGGTACTGTTAATGTTGGTATTGATGAAAATGGTAAATATTTTCAAGTCGGTGGTATTGGATATTTAGCAGGAGATGAAGCAGGTGGTTCTTTTCTTGCCAGAAGAACAATACAAGCTTGTTTTAATAACTGCTTTAGATGTGGTAGAGATACAGCCTTAGTTAATGATGTATTTAAAATGTATGGAATTACATCTAAATATGAACTTGCTGATGCGGTGCTATTAAAGAAAATAGATTCAACCTTTTTAATCAAAGCCCTTTGTAATAGAGCAAATGAAAATGACTTAGTCGCAATTGATATTTTAGAAACTGCTGGATATAATATGGCAAGGTCAATTGCTGGGGTAATTAATGAATTATCATTCAAAGATACTATCTATGTTGTTCAAGCAGGCTCAGTTTGGGCTAAAACTACAAGTGATAAAATGCATAAAAAGTTCATGGAAATAGTTGAAAAATTAACTAATAGAAAGTGTAAATATATTATTATGAAGGAACCTCCTGTTCTTGGTGCGATTATTTACGCATATGAACTTGCAAATGGTAAAATGCCAAGTTTAGAGTTAAAAGATAAAATGTGTGAAAGTATTAATAAATACGAATCATCATTATAAAATTGAAGTGGATTTACTTATTTAGTAGATTCACTTTTTATTTTAATAGAAAAATAAAATAAAAAATGTTATAATAAAAAAGAGTCAATTAACTATTGACTAAGAAATTCTTGCATTATTTAATAACTTATAATATAATATTTGTGAAAGGTGGAGGTAAATTGTGAGTAATAATGAAACAAGAAAAATTTCAGAATTAATTAAAAAATATCGTAAGATTAACAATTTAACTCAATCTGATCTTGCAAAGATGCTTTTTGTTTCTAAACAAGCAGTAAGTAGATGGGAAAATAATTTAAGTCTTCCTGATATCAGTATGTATCCTAAACTTTCTATTATGCTTGGTGTTACAGTTGATGAATTAATGGGTAAGAAAATGGTAAAAAGAAATAATAAAAGAATTATTATTTTTATTATTTTACTTTTCTTACTCATCATAGAAATATTTTCTTTTTGTCTTTATCAAATAACTTAAAAACACTAAGTGATGAAGATAAATACTTAAAAACTTGTGAACAAGACTTAAATATGACTTTTTCAAATGTTAAATTATTTGAATATAATGATTTAACAAGTTGGGTTCTTTATAATGATAATTATCCAGATAGTATGTATTACTTTGTTCTTGAAAATGATTTTACTAAAATAAGTAATAAGTTTAAATTAAAATTAACTAATGAAGAAATTAGTACAATTCCATTAAATGCTTTAAATTATTTAGATACATGTGATTATTTTTATTTAAAGAAAGAAAATGATAATTATCGATTATACTGCTTACAAATAGTAAATAAAAGGTTAATTGTTATAAATTATTAAAAAGGAGAATTAAAATGAAGAAAATATTTAAGTTTTTAATTATAATTATATCTTGTTTTTTTATCGTTTCATGTGATAGTAAAAGCAATAAAAAAAATGAAAATATTCCTGTTGATGATGAAATTAAAGAGGTTGCTTCTATTAATTCTGAATTTCAACATATATTATCTTTCAATAAATTAAAAAAGGCATTAGATTTTAAAACTTCTGATTCATTAGGTGAGTTTAATGATATTAAATTTTTTATTCCATCTGACTTAATAATATTATTTAATAATGATTTTTATGTTGAAAGGTCTTTATATTTACCATTTAATAGTAATATTAATTTAGATAGTTATAATGAGTTTGTTGAAGGAATGGTACTTGATCGTCTTGATGGTGATTCAATTGATTATCACTATTCTTTTAAAGTTCAAGAGTTTAACAGTAATTATATTAGCTATGATAATTTATTTAATTATAATAATAATATAATTTATAGTAATTATACTAAAGTATATCATTTATATTATATGAATACTTATCAACTAATTTCATTTTTTATTACTAAAGATAATGATATTCATATTATGTTATATGAAAAAAATAATGATAATTTAGATCAATTAATGTATGGATATGTTATAAAACCATTACCTAGTAAAAGTAGTGATTTATGCTTAGATTCCGCAAGTATTATTAAGGTTAGTAATAATATCTATAAATATGTAGGGGATACTTCATTTTTATTCCTTAGTAATAATCTAAAAATCGTAAAAATATGTAATGATGAAACAAAGTATGATGAGTTTATTGAAAAAAATAATACGAAAGTTTATTTTAAAGGGTTAGAACTCTATGCTTGGAAAACTAATGATATGTGGGAATTCGTTTTATTAATGGGAACTAATAGGTTAAAATCAAAGGATGAATTAGTAACTGCTATGAAATTAGATATTAATGATGCTAAAGTATTAGCTGATTATTATAAAAATATTAATGTTATAATTAGTTTATCTATTATTAAATCACTAGAGTTAGTTAAAGATGAAGTTTCAGTTGATGGTTTTATCAAAGATGATGCTTTATATAACGAATTAAATAATGAACTTGGAATATAAGGAGATTATATGAAAAATAAAATAAATGGTTTAATTTTTATTTGTTTTTTATTTCTAATTAGTAGTTGTACATTAAGAAATAATGAAACAAAAGGTAACTTTAAATTTAGTGAAGCAATATATACAGATTCGTATGTTAATAATAATGTTGTTTCATTTAGTAATGATGAATTAAAATCTATTTATAAAATACTTGATAACCAAACTTATACAAATGATGATTTATCAAAAGAAATTAAAAGTGCAAGTATTGAAGTATTGCCTATTTAACAGCTAATTTTTATCTTACAAAAAGCTTAATAATTATGCCTATTTATTATTATACATATGATCCAAGTTTTATTTTCTTGGAAACTGGAGTATTTATTGATAGAAAATCGAATATTATGTATTTAGATACTTTATTTAATTTATCTAAACAAGAATCATCGATTATTAATACATATTACTTTATGTTTGAAATAGATAAAGATGTTGTAGAAAAAATATCTAGAGTGTATTTTAGAGATCCTCTTTCATTAAAAACAACTTATTCTCTTTTTCAAGAACATTCTTTATCATTTGATAATTATGATTATTTATTTAAATATCCAACTGACTTAGTGTATCCTGGTGAATTAATAACTATTTATTTAAAAAGTGAAATGTTAAATGGGGTCTCTGTTTATGTGAATAATGAGTTTTTAACGAATTCATATAATGAAGAAATATTTAATAATGAAAAAGTAAAATCTTTTATTTTAAAAATTCAAAATAAAGATATGAATATTTCATTTATTTATGATGGCTTTGTAAAAAAATATATTAGTAATTATTATATGGATTACAATTTACAAGAAGAAGTATTAAAGAAATATTATTATAATATAACTGGATATACTGATATATTAGATGGTGATTATGCCTATATTCATAAATATTACATGAAAAATAATAATTGTTACATTCTATATTTTGTATCTAATAAAGATATAGAAGCAAATGTTTTAATTAAAAAAATAGGAAATTATAATTTTTATAATTATTCTAGCCATAACTTAGTTGTTTATTATAAAGATAATTTATATGATTTAGAATATGCATATGAAAATAGGATATTAAATGATAGTGAAATAAAATATATATCAAAGTTACATAATAATAGTGTACTTGATTATTATCAAATGAGATATCATACAATAATAATCGAACATTACTTTGATGATTCGAATTATGATGAATATGAGAAAATAAAAAATGGATTTTTTATCGATGATTTAGATACATTTAAATCAATATACTGCCATTTCACCAATCAACCATATTACTATTATATAGATAACAATATATTTAATAATTATGTGTTATTTTTTAAATATAATTTTTATTCAACAATGGTTTCGTATACTACATATCATGATTTTAAAATTTATGATGATAAAATTTATATTACTCTACAGGTAAATTATGGAATGTGTGATGCGATTATGTATGATGTTAATTTTGTTTTTGTTGAAAAATCAAGTCTTGGCAATTTATCTGCTGATAAATTAAATCAAATGATTAATGAATATATTTATATAAATTAAGCATCTTTTATTAGATGCTTTTTAACATTTAAGTAATTTAGTATCTTTTATTATTAAAATGTGATATAATATGTTGGTTAGGAATGGTGAATAAAATGTTAGATAAATTACTTTTCGATATCAAAAATGAAATATATAATGTGGTTGTAAAACTAGGATATGTTGATGGAAATATTATTAAATCTGTTGATGATATATTCCTTGAACTTCCTAAAGATAAAGGTCATGGCGATTATGCGACAAATGTCGCAATGAAATTAGCAAGAGTTGCTAAAAAGGCTCCGATTGTTGTTGCGGATGAAATAGTTAATAATTGCAATTTAAAGGCAATGCATTTATCGAAAATGGAAATAGCGGGACCTGGTTTTATTAATTTATTTTTAGATTTAAATTATTTACATAATATTATTTTTAAGATTAATAATGAAAAAGAACAATACGGTTCTTTAACAATTGGTAATGGTGAAAACATTGATTTAGAGTATGTTTCAGCAAACCCAACTGGTTACCTTCATGTTGGTCATGGCCGTGGTGCTGCTTATGGTGATTCACTTGCAAGAATCATGAAAAAGGCAGGCTATAGAGTAAATAGAGAACACTATGTAAATGACGCGGGAAATCAAATCACTAATATGGCATTAAGTGTATATGAAAGATATAAAGAATTATTTGGTCGTGCTGCTGAAATGAAAGATGACTATTATCATGGTAAAGAAATTATTACCGTAGCTTCTTGTATTAAAGATGAATATGGTGATAAATTCCTAGATAATTTTGATATGGATTTCTTTAAAGAATATGGTACTAATAAATTATTAAATAATTTAAAAAATGATTTAAAAGACTTTAATGTAGAATTTGATACATGGTTTAGTGAAAAAAGCCTTTATAAAGAAGGCGCTGTACAAAAGGTACTTGATAAATTAACAAATGATGGTAATACTTATGTTTTAGATGGCGCGGTATGGCTTAAAACAACCAACTATAATGATGAAAAAGACCGTGTAATTGTGAAGACGGATGGAAGTTATACTTATTTACTTCCTGATATTGCATATCATGCTAATAAATTATCACGTGGCTATACACATTTAATTGATGTTTTAGGAGCTGACCATCATGGTTATATTGAAAGACTTAAAGCTGCAGTTTCTATGGTTGGCGGTAATGCAAATTTAATTGATATTGAAATTCTTCAAATGGTTAGAGTAATGGAAAATGGCGTTGAAGTAAAAATGAGTAAAAGAAGTGGTAAGGCAATTACTTTAAGTGATTTAGTTGATGAGGTTGGAAGCGATGCTTTAAGATATTTCTATGTCGCAAAATCACTTAGTACTCATATGGACTTAGATCTTGATTTAATGAAACAAAAATCAAATGATAATCCAGTCTTTTATGCTCAATATGCCCATGCTAGAATTTGTAGTGTCTTAAAAAACTTTGAATCTAGTGGAAAAACATTTACTCCGGTAACTGAATTTAAACATATTGATTTAAACAAAACTAAAGACATATGCTTATTACTATTACAATATCCAAGTATAATTGAAGAAGTTGCGACAAAAAGATTAGTTCATAAAATGACTCATTTTATTAATGAACTTGCATATTTATTACATAGTTATTATAATGATGAAAAAATTATTACTGATGATGATGCGTTAACTCTTGAAAAGCTAACAATCATTTCAGCTATTAAAACTGTGCTTATTGATGCCTTAAATTTAATAGGTGTAAGTGCGCCTGAAAAGATGTAATTTTTATCAATAATATAAAGATATATCATAAATTTGGTATATCTTTTTTTATGCTTTTTTAATTAAATCCCATTATTTGTCTAGTATAAAAAAATAATTTAAATAAAAGATTTAAACGTTTGTTTTATATATTTTTATATGGTATAATAATATTGATTGATTAATCAATCAATTAATAAATTTAATATTTTTAATGAAAGAGGAGACAACATGAAAGTATTTAATGAAGAACAACACGAAAAACGCAAAATAGAAATTATGGAAAAATGCTATGAATGTTATGCGGAATATGGATTAAACAATGTTGGATTAAAAGGTTTAAGTAAATATTGCAATATGGCATCAGGATTAATTTATAATTATTTTGATACACTTGATGATTTAATTATCCAATCTACTGAACACTGTATGAGTAAAGTAGAAGATGATTTTATGAAGAAAGCTCCTGCTAATCCTGATGTCTTAGAAAAATATGTTGATGAAATTCCATACTGGACAGCAAAGACGCATGGAAAGAAATATCGATTAATGTATCAAGTTTATACTTGTCCAAAATATCGTGAATATGGTAAGAAATTCTTTGAAGGTGTTAATAAAAGATATGCGGAATACGCAAAAAAACTAGAACTTCAAATTGGAATTCCAGCTGATATTTTAAGACCAATGATATTTACATTTGTTCGTGCTTGTGTTCATTTTGCTTTATATGAAGATGAAATATATTTAAAAGACCAAATTTGGTTACTTAAAAAAACAATTAGATTATTTTATGAAAAATATCAATCAAAATAAAAAAGCACTCATATTATATATTAGAAAATATAATCATTTTAATAAAATCAAGGAGGAATTATTAAATGAATACTTTTAAGAAAATATTGAAATCCTTTTTTATCTTTTTACTTATGTTAGTTATAGGTTTATCCTTTAATAGTGAAATTGAGAATAATAATGAAGGAAATATAAAAGCCGAAGAGACAAGTGGTTCTACTATCATAGATAGTACTAATGAACAAATAAAACTAAAAATTTTAGATGATTTTCAACATCTTGAGACAACTGATAATAACAAATACCGTAATTATCTTTATCAAATAATTCAATTTGGAAAAACTGGTACGAGAGGTAATTCTTATAATTGTTGGAATTTTGAAGCAAGTTCAAGTGATTCTGATGGATGGATTGTTGTTAGAGCAGAAAATGGACCTATTTATTTAAATGCATATACTATATATGGAAATCACCGTAGAAATGATGAGTATCATAGTCCAAAAAAGTGGAAATTGTATGGTTCTAACTCATACGATGAAACTACTAAAACTTGTACTGATTGGACTCTTATTGATGATATTACTGATTCTGGACTTGAAAAACTATCTACTAATGGTAATGGTGGTGATTCAGCTAATTGTAAAAAGAATTATACTGTTAAAAATAATGATAAAGCTTATGAATATTATAAATTTATTTTCTATCCATTTGATGGTGAAACTAAAGTTTGTGTTGGTGGTATTTACTTATATGGTAATAAAGATTTCGCAGTATTAGATGGAACTGATGATTTAAGAAAAGATGAAATTTATCTAAGAAATGATAAATATGAAGGTTATTCAGTTTTATTTGATGGATTGTATGAGAGATCATATGATGATTATAATAAAGTATATAGAGAATACTGGACAGAATTTAAAACAAAAATTTCTCTAAATCCTTATTTTATCGTTAAATTCAGTGATGCTGTTATAATGAGGGGAAATACGATAGTTACAACTTTTTTAGATGGCTATAATGACCCAACAACTCTTTATAAATGGAAAATATCTGGAAGCGATTATTATGATACTAATAATCCTAATAATGGATGGGTTGAACTAGAATCTTTTAGTGATCCTAATTTACGTAATAGTTTGGACGAAAAGCCATATTTATTTGATAATACAAGAGGTTATCAGTACTATAAAGTTGAATTTATTGATAATTTTGGAAGTAGTGAAGACTATTTAAAACTTGCTGAATACAAATTTAAGTGGGAAGAATGTTCACATAACTATGTGACAACAACTGAAGCACCAAAATGTACAGAAGATACTCATATTATTACTAAGTGTACTAAATGTAATGCGGTAAAAAATGATACGCTTGTAAAAGCAAAAGGTCATAATCTAGAATACTATGAAAAGCGCGATGTTTCATATGAACAAGATGGTATTTCTTATACTAATTATCACTGTACAAGTTATTGTGGTAAAAACTATTCTGACCCAGAAGCAACAAATGTAATTGGTGAAGGAACTGACTATATTATACCTAAATTAAAAATTACATTTAAAGTAATAGAGGGCTTAGAGAAAACAGGAAATCCTGATGAAAGTTATGATAAAGCATTTGACGAAAAAACGGGAACTAAGTATTGTCTAGAAGTAAATCCAAGTGCATTCGATTTACTTGCCGATTTTAATTATCAGAACCCGTATATTACAATTGAAGCTAGTCAAGAATGTGTACTTGAGTCTTATACTTTTTATACCGCGAATGATACCGCTAAATATCCTTGGCGTAATCCTTATTCATGGATTATTTATGGTTCAAATAATTATAACCCAACAACCAAAGAAGGAAAGTGGTATTGGGTAGATTTGAAAACTGAAGATAAAACTATGGGGGCAACAAATTATTCACCGTATAATTTTACATGCTTAGCAGGATTGGATAAACCATATAAATATTTTAGAATAGTTATTTATAAAAATCAAGAAGCAAATAAAGATTTAAGCGTTCCAACTGATATAACTGAACATTTAATGCAAATTTCTGAAATTAAATTAAATGTTAAGGCTTGTGTTCATGACTTTACTGATTGGATTAAAGAAGTTCCTGCTACATGTGAAGCTAATGGTACAGTAGCTCATTATGAATGCAAAAATTGTGGATATAATTTTGATGAAAATCATGTGTCAATTAATTTGTCTACGATAGTAAAACTTGGGCATGATTGGGCTGAACCTACATATGAACTTGTAAATAATTACACACAAATGAAAGCAACACGTGTATGTAAACATGATTCTAGTCATGTAGAAACTGAAACAGTAGATGTTACAAAAGTAGTTACTACGCCTCGTGATTTAATATGTCAAGATTACGAATATGGTAATGTTACAGCTACTTTTAAAAATGAAGCCTTTGGAACATATACAATGGAAAATGTTATAACTGGAGATCCATTAGAGCATGTTTGGATTGTAACAGAGAAATTTTGTAGATATTATGAAAATACTGATTCCGTAATTATGTATGTTCGTGGATATTGTGAAGGATGTAGCATTCAACCACCACAAGAAGAAGCTAAATGTACGGTTACAAAAATACAAAGTCAAACTTGTGAAACAGATGAAATTGTAGATTGTGTTGCTACTTGTAAGAACTTTTTTGGAACCCAAACTATAAAAGGATTTAAATCAAAAGATAAATTAGGTCATGCATATACTGATGTAACATATGAACTCCTTGAAAGTAATACAAAGATGAAAGCAACTAGAACTTGTACGAATACTGGATGTACAGATACTCAAACTGAAACTGTATCAACAACTAGTAGTATTGTACAAAATAAATCATGTACATTAGATGAACTTTCATCATATACTGGTAAATTTACTAATACCGCATTTGGTACTAAAACGATTGTTGGTATTAAAACTGGTGATAAGACTGGTCATAATTTTGGTGATGTCACATTAGAACTTTTAGAAAATAATACGAAGATGAAAGCATCTCATAGTTGTAAGAATTCGGGATGTAGTGAAACGGAATTTGAAATTGCTGTTGCTACTGTTATTAGCACTAAATATGCAACATGTGAAACAGATGAATATACTGATTATCATGCTGAATTTGATAACTGGGATTTTAATAGACAAGATATTTATAATGTTAAAACTGGTGATAAATTAGGACATGCATATGGTGCTGTTACTTATGAATTAATTGAAAGTAATACTAAGATGAAAGCAACTAGAGTATGTAGTCATGATGAAGATCATTTCGAAACAGAAACAAAAGAAGTAACTAAAGATATAAAACAAGCACTAAGTTGTACAGAAGATGAAATTTGTAAATTCACAGCTGTATTTAGTAATGAAGCTTTTGGAACAAAAGTATTAGATAATATTATAACTGTTCAAAAACTTGAACATGCATATGGTTCAGTTGTACTTGAATTAATTGATAATAATACTAAGATGAAAGCAACTAGAGAATGTGCTCATGATAATAGTCATATTGAAACTGAAACTAAAGAGGTAACTAAGATTGTAATTCAAGCACTAAGTTGTACAGAAGATGAAATTTGTAGATTTACAGCTATCTTTAGTAATCCTGCTTTTGGAACTAAAGTATTAGATGATGTTAAGACAAAAGACCATACAGGACATAAATATAGTGCTGTTACTTATGAATTAATTGAAAATAATACTAAGATGAAAGCAACAAGAACTTGTACAAATACTAACTGTACAGATACAGAAACAGAAACTGCTCAAGTAACTTCATCTCAAGTTACACAAGCCTGGTCATGTACAGTGGATGAATTATCTTCATTTACAGCATCATTTAATAATTCCGCATTTTCTACTAAAGTATTAACTGATGTAGTAACTAAAGAAAAAGGTCATACATTCGGTTTAACAACTTATGTTTGGTCAAAGGATAATAAGACAGTTACTGCCTCTCATACTTGTAAAACTGATGGTTATGTTGAAACGGAAACTGTAAATGTTATAGTAACTGTTAAACAACAAAAATCTTGTTTAAATAATGAATTAAGCGATTTTACTGGTAAATTTACGAAAGCTGGTTTTATTGATATTGTTAAAAAAGATGTTGTAACAGCAAGTAAACTTGGACATAGTGTAGATGATGAAACTTATGTTTGGAAAGAAGAAACGGCATCAACTTGCGCTGTACAAGGTAAAATTGGTCACTATGAATGTTCATTATGTGAAAATTTCTTTGATGAAGACCACAATTTAATAACTAATATTTCTTTGCCACTTACTCCTCATACATATGATAATAAGCTTGATGTATCTTGTAATAATTGTGATTATAAGAGAATTGTTATTGATTATACTGGTTATGCCCTTGATGAAAAAGTTTTAGACTTTACACCTAGCGTAATATCAGGTATTAGTGGTATATCTTTAAAAGAAGATTTTGCTTATAATAATGGTTATTGGATTTATGATACATGGAATTTTGATGAACGTTATTACTTTATATCTAGTGCTGATAATTCTTATTTCTTATCAAAACAAGAATATTTAGTAAATTTAGACCTTTATGTTGAAGATAGTGTTGATAAATCTAAAATTAAAATGACTGATATTTCGATTGCTGGTGTTGGTGGTGATGTAATTTTCATAGATACATCATACGCAAATTGTATTGAAATTGCATTTACGCTTCCACTTCTTGGTGGTAATAATACTTTATTAGATGTTCCAAATCTAAAATATAGTAGTTTTGGAATTGAACTTGATAATAGAATTAATAATTTATCATTTACATTAGATCCTACGATTACTGTTAAACCTGAATTTAATTTTGAAGTATATAGAGCTGGAAATATATTCTTAAGTAGTAATGAAACAACTTATGTATATGATAAAGAAGCAATAATTTATGTTGATTTAGTTATGTTTGCGCCTAGTGGATATACTTTTAGAAACTTTACAAAAGATAAATTTGAATTAGAAAATTTTGGTAATCCCGATTATTTTGAAGTTACAGAAAGTGGTTCCGTGTTATATGTTGAATATCGAATTGATTTCCGTGAAACAGAATGTGAACATACTACTCTTTATAATTATTTATATACTGATGTTGATATTCATGCCGGATACTGTACGTCATGTCAAGACTGGGTAGAAGAAAATCATGAATATGATTCTGATACTGATACAAGATGTAGAATTTGTGATGCTTTTAGATATGAAAGACTTGATAAAATAGAACTGGATATTTCTGGTTATGTTGATGGAGGATTAATTTCTGATTTTGATGTTAAGGTAAGTAGTTCGACTAATCAAACGATTGGTATTAATATTATTAAAATTACTCATGAAAAAGAAGAAAATAGTCAAGCAATTGCTAATTTCTCTATTTCACATAAATTTACTTATACAAGAGATTACTATTTAAAGATGGAAGTAGTAATTCCAATAAATTTTGATTGTTCTACGCTTACGACTGATAAAATTACTGCGAAAAATCATGACATTGAAGTTATTGCTTTGACAATTGATGGACTTGAAACAGATGGTCAATACTTTATTTTACAAATTAAACTTCCTCAATTAGAAAAAGGAAGTACTACTGTTACTAATGTTAGTGAATTAGATTTTGAATTTAGTGGTTTTGAAAAAGGAAATACGATTGATGATATAACAGTTACTTTAGATGAAACTTGTACTGGTGTTGTATTTGATTATGATATTTCTTCAAATGGCAAAGCTTTAGGTACAAGTCATGTATTCTCTAGTGACAACTCTTATATATTATTACTTACAGTACAAGCAAACGCTGGATATGAATTATATTATCTAAGTGAAACTAATATTAGCGTAACAAATACAGAAGAACTTGTTTTCTATAATTATGATTTAGAACATGAATGGTTGATTCTTGCATATTATATTTCATTAAATGATGATACACATATCCATGAATTTAACGATGTTTTTGTTGGTGATCAAACTCATCATTACAAGATTTGTAAGTGTGGTGCAACATCTGAAAAAGAATTACACCAATTTGATAATAATTCAACAAGATGTAATGTATGTAATTATATGCAAAAGAAAGTAATTACGACAGTTAATATTTCATTATTAGATTACAAATATGGAATGGATGCAACTAACTTAAAAGTAATAAGCTATACACGTGGAATTAGTGAATTCCTTCCTAGTGCGGCGATTTTATCACCATATGAAAGTGCTAAATCATTTGAACTTTTATCAATTGTATTTGATCCTGTTGATACAGTCATGGCTAATACAAAGTATTATTTAATGCTAAGTATTAATTGTGAAAAAGATTATGTATTTGATTTTGATAACTTAGACCCTAATAACTTTATATTAGAAGGCGTTGGCCCAGCATTAAAGGTTGCTAAATTTGATTCTAGTATGGTGAACTCAGTTCTTACGCTATTTGAATTGCCAGTTCAAGAAGCACCTCATATCCATGGTGGTGATTGGATTGAAGAAATCGATGCAACTTGTGTTAATACAGGTGTTAAAGGACACTTTATTTGTACAATTTGTGGTAAAAATTGTGATGAAAATAATAACGTAATTGAGGATCTTGTTATTCCTGCGAAGGGACATAGCTTTAGTGAAGCAACTTATGTTTGGTCTGCTGATAATAAAACAGTAACAGGAACTCATACTTGTACTATTGATGGAACAGCAGAAACAGAAACAGTAAATGTCGTTGTAACAATAACTCAACAAAAGACTTGTATCTTAAATGAATTAAGTACTTATAGTGCTACTTTTACAAAAACTGGATTTACTACGCAATCTAAGAAAAATGTTTTAACCGCATCAAAAACAGGACATGATGTTAATGCAAGTACTTATGAATGGAAAGAAGCAGTTGAAGCAAATTGTACAACAAATGGTTCAATAGCTCATTATTATTGTTCAGTTTGTAATAACTATTATGATGAAGAACATAACTTATTAAGTAATATTGTAACTTATAAAGTTCCTCATACATTTGATAACGATTTAGATGCGACTTGTAACGTATGCGATTATAAACGAATCATTATTGAATATTCTGGTTATGAAGTTGATGGATGTGTTAAAGACTTTACTTTATCGATTCCTTCTAGTGTTGAAGGTGTATCAATTCCTGCTAGTTTTGGATTGAGTTTACCTTATATGATTGCGGATAACTGGGATTTTTATGGTAAATATTCATATGTTACTGATCCTGAAAATGCATATTTCCAAGCTAATCAAAAATATGGAGTTTATTTATTCCTTGATGTAAATGAAGGTTTTGACGCAAGTAATATAACTCATTCTGATATTTATGTTACAGGTGGTGGAGAAGTAATTGATTTCTTTATAGATAGTGAATATTCTTATATGCAAGTATTATTTATCCTACCTATACTTGGAGGAGAAAAGACTGTAAATGATTCACCTAACTTAAGTTATAGTGTATCGGGAATTGAACTTGGTAATACAATTAATAATTTAACTATTACTCCTTCTACATCTAATTTAATTAATCCAACTATTAATTATTCAATTAGATTTAGAGGTAGTACTTATGAATCAAATGAAACAACTACTAAAGTATATGATGATAAATCAGTTTACTACTTACATTTAGAATTATATGCTCCAAAAGGCTATATGTTTAGAAATTATACAACCAATAGTATTTACTTAGAAGGATATGGAAATCCTCAATCTATTAAATTACTTGAAATTGGATTTGGTGTTGAAGCTATATTTAAAGTAACTTTACGTGAAACAGAATGTACTCATACCTTTAAATCATTTAATAATAAAGATATAATGTATCATAAAGGATACTGTGATGAATGTAGTGATTATGTAGAATATCAACATGTTTATGAAAGTGAAACCGATACTAATTGTAAAGTATGTGATTTCCCTCGTTATATTTATTTGAATGAATTAGAATTTGATATTTCTGGCTATGTTGAAGGTGGAAAAGTAAGTGATTTAAAATTAGAATTTACTGAAGATAGTTATTATAATATTTTGAAAAATATACTATTATTTAGTCATGAAGAAGGCTTTACATTAAATCAAATTGATAAAACAACAGCTAGATTTACGCATACTAGAGATTACTATGCATTAATCGCTTTAGGATTCCCTAGCATGTATATGATTGAAGAATTTAATGAAAATAGTATTTCCTTTAATGGATGTGAAGCAGAAGTTGTATATTTATCTTTATACTCTTATAGTAGTGATTTATATATTTACTTATTACAAATTAAACTTCCAAGATTAGTTAATACGGAAAGTACTATTCAAAACGTTGGTGGATTAGACTTCACATTTGAAGGATTGGAAAGTGGTAATAAATTATCAGATTTAGAACTTACTTTAAATGAGAATAATTCTGAAGTAGATTATGAATATAAATTATATAATGAAGACGAATTAGTAGATGCAAGTCATGTATTCTCAACTAAAAATGTTTATTATTTAAATTTAACAATCAAAGCTAAACCTGGTTATGAATTATATTATATAACTCAAGATTTAATTAATGTATCTAATACTGAAAAAGTTATAGAAGCATATTATGATTTATATGAAGAAGCATATATAATTAAATATTTAGTTGCGACATTTGATGCTAGCCATACACATAGTTTTAATCAAATATATGATTTTGATTATTATTATCATATGACTGTTTGTGATTGTGGTAAGATAAATACAATGGAATTACATGAGTATGATGAAGATTCATTTGAATGTAATATTTGTGGATTCGTTAATAGAAAAGTTGTTTCTCAAATAGAACTTACTCTTCATGGATATGAACTTGGTAAATATTATAATGAAGCTTTTGTTACGTCAAGTACAGTAGGAGTTAAAGAAATGTCAAATAAAGATATAAAGTTAACTCCTTATCCTAGTGGATTAAATCTTGACTATATATCTGCACCTGATCCTGAATTATGTCCATTTGAACCAAATAGAATGCTATATTTAATGATAGGACTTGAACTTGAAAATGGCTACCGATTTGATTTAAATGAAATATCAATTGATGATATTACATTTAATGGTAATGGAATAGTTAAAAATTTAATTAATGTTGAAGGCGATTTAACGATGATTTTCATTATTGTTGAACTTAATGAATTAGAAGGTCCTCATATTCATGGTGGTAAATGGATTGATCTTGTTCCTGCAACTTGTTTAACTGATGGAATAAAAGGACATTATGTATGTACTGTTTGTAACAAAAACTTTGATGTAAATAATGTTGAAATCGAAGATTTAACAATTGAAAAGTTAAATCATATAAATAAGGTTCATCATAAAAAGAATGAGGCAACATGTACTATAGACGGTAATATAGAATACTGGAGCTGCGTTGATTGTGGTAAGAATTATAGTGATAGTGCTTGTACTATTGTTTTAACAAGTGTTAAAATTGATAAACTTGGTCATGCAGGTAAGGTTCATCATGAAAAGAACAATGCTACATGTACAGAAAACGGAAACATAGAATACTGGAACTGCCCATTATGTCATAAGAACTTTAGTAATGAAGCATGTACAACCGAAGAAACTAATGTTGTAATATCAAAACTAAATCATGCATATGGAACTGTAACTTATGAACTTATTGAAAATAACACAAAGATGAAAGCAACAAGAGTATGTAGCCATGATTCAACTCACATTGAAACTGAAACTGTAACTGTAACAAAACAAGTAACACAAACAAGAACTTGTGATAAAGATGAATTATCTACATTAACTGCTATATTTAATAATACTGCCTTTGTTAAACAAGTTTTACCTAATGTGAAAACAGATAATAAGTTAAATCATATAAATAAGGTTCATCATAAAAAGAATGAGGCAACATGTACTA
>CAZDPJ010000014.1:0-1281 GCA_964507405.1 uncultured Staphylococcaceae bacterium | reverse complement strand
ATAGTGCTTGTACTATTGTTTTAACAAGTGTTAAAATTGATAAACTTGGTCATGCTAATGTTGTTTATCATGAACCATTAGCCCCTACTTATAATGAAAATGGTAATGTTGAATATTGGAATTGTACTGTATGTAATAAGAACTATAGTGATGAAAAGTGTACAGTTGAATTATCTAAAGTTGTTCTTTATAAATTAGGTCACTTTGATGTAGAATTCCATAAAGAAAAATCAGCAACATGTACAGAAGACGGTAATATTGCTCATTGGTATTGTCCTGATTGTGGTAAAAACTATAGTGAAGAAGAATGTATTAATGAACTTACTGATGTTGTTATTGTTAAACATAATCATTATTCTAAAGTTCATCATGAAAAGAAAGACGCAACATGTACTACAGATGGTATTATTGAATATTGGAGTTGTCCTCTTTGTGAAAAATTATTTAGCGATATTGATTGTACTAAAGTTGTAACAGATACTGTAATTGAAAAATTTGAACATAAGAATAAAACTCATTTTAAAGCAAAAGACGCAACATGTACTACAGACGGAAACGTTGAATACTGGAACTGCCCAGATTGTGATAAGAATTATAGTAACGCAGAGTGTACAGAAGTAATTGCTAATGTAAAACTAGAAAAATTAGGTCATAAGAATAAAGTATATCATAAAGCACTTCCTGCAAGTTGTACAGAAGATGGAAACGTTGAATACTGGTACTGTCCTTCTTGTGATAAGAATTATAGTAACGCAGAGTGTACAGAAGTTGTAACAAGTGTAAAACTAGAAAAACTTAGTCATAAGAATAAAGAATATCATAAAGCACTTCCTGCAACTTGTACAGAAGACGGTAATGTAGAATACTGGAATTGTCCTGATTGTAAAAAATTCTATAGTAACGCAGAGTGCACAGAAGTTGTAACAAATGTAAAACTAGAAAAACTTAGTCATAAGAATAAAGAATATCATAAAGCACTTCCTGCATCTTGTACAGAAGACGGAAACATTGAATATTGGTACTGTCCTTCTTGTAATGAGAATTATAGTAATGCAGAATGCACAGAAGTTGTAACAAAGGTAAAACTTGAAAAATTAGATCATAACTATACATCAGTATCATATGAATTAATTGATAGTAATACAAAGATGAAAGCAACAAGAGTATGTAGCCATGACTCAACTCATGTTGAAACTGAAACAGTCGATGTTAAAAAATCTGTTACTTGTATATTGTATAATTAAATGCGAAAAGAAAAGTTCGCATTTTTTCTTTTATATG
>CAZDPJ010000013.1:0-35601 GCA_964507405.1 uncultured Staphylococcaceae bacterium | reverse complement strand
AAAACAAAAAAATCTCAATACATTTACTGTATCAAGATTAATCTACTTAAATGGTAGCCTGGACGAGGTTTGAACTCGCGAATGTCGCCTTGAGAGGGCGATGTGTTAGACCACTTCACCACCAGGCCATAAAGAGAATTAACATTCTCTTTCTAATTTAGATATTACTTTATTTATACGATTAATAGTTTCATCATAACCTAGGATTTTCATTACATAATAAAGATTAGGTGATTGAAATCTTAAAGTAGTAACCATTCTTAATAATGCGGCTAAATCACCAACATGACCTGGGAATGCTTCTTTATTCTTTTTCCATTCTTTTGGTGTTGCTGCAAAACCACATTCAACCGCAATTTCTTTCATGTTATTAAACCAATTTTCTTCATCTAAATCAAGATTCAATCTTTCTTTATATAGATTTAACATTTTAATTGCAGTTTCAACTTTTATATTTTCAGGTAATACAAATGCATCTTCAAACATTTGTTCATAATAATCATTATAGAAGAATTTAATTAATGGGAAAATATCAGAATATTTTTCATAATCTTTACGTGGATTTTCCTTTTCCCTTTCAATGCTTACAATTGAAGAATAATAATTAACATCACGGTCAATTAAATCAGTTAATTCCTTACTATATACTTTTGCCCATTTATAAGATTCATCAACAAATGTTTTTGTATTCATATGGCCAAGTTTTTCTTTACATAAGTTTTGAATTTTAGCAAGGTCAAACAAAGCACCATCTAATGACATTTTATTAAAACTTAATTTAAAGTTGTTTCTATCAACATCCTTATTTTCATCACGCCATGCTTCAAAATTAGAATTAGCAATTGTATATAGATATTCCATAAAACCATCTACAGGATAACCAAGTTCTAGGAAATATGATACCGCTGCTTCAGGATCTTTACGTTTTGATAATTTACGACGATTGCCATTATCAAGTTTCATGATAACAGGTAGATGTGCATAAACAGGACGTTGCCAGTTCATTGCATCAAATAATTCTAAATGAACAGGAACACTAGGCATCCATTCTTCGCCTCTTGTTACATGAGTAGTACGCATAAAGTGATCATCCACTAAATGAGCAAAATGATATGTTGGTAAATCATCACTCTTAAGTATTACAATATGTTGGTCATTTTCAGCAATCTCAATTTCACCACGAATTGCATCAACGAAACTAATTTTTTTCGTACAATCACCTTTAGAACGGAAACGAATAACATATGGTTCCCCATTTTTTATTCTTTCTATCGCTTCACTAGGTGTTAATTTACTACATTTAGCATACTTACCATAATAACCAAAATTTTCTTTATTTGCTTCTTGAGCTTTTCTTAATTCATTTAGTTCTTCAGTTGAACAAAAACATGGATATGCCATATTATGTTCAATCATATATTTAATAACAACTTTATAAATATTAGCTCTTTCACTTTGAATATATGGAGCATAATCTCCTTTTTGATAATCTCCATAATAACCTTCAGATGGAATAATATCAAATTTGGCAAGTTGATCAAGTAAATCTTTTCCAGAGCCTTCAATTTCACGTTTTTGGTCTGTATCTTCTAATCTAATATAGAAAACACCATTACTTTGAGTTGCAAGTTTCCAACTTATTGTTGCAGCAAAAAGAGAACCAGTATGTAAAAAACCAGTAGGACTTGGAGCGAATCTTGTTACAAATGCACCTTCTGGTAAATTTCTAGTTGGATATCTTTTTTCTAAATCTTCAATTGTTTCTGTAATATTTGGAAAAATTAAATTTGCTAATTCTTGATATACTTTATTATCTGACATGTTATTCACTACTTTCTAAATAAATTTTAATGGCGGAAGAAAAGGGATTTGAACCCTCGCACCGTGTTACCGATCTACTAGCTTTCCAAGCCAGCCCCTTCAACCACTTGGGTATTCTTCCACTTTGAATATTATAGCATATTACCCCTAAAAAATCAAACGAATGACAATCAATGAAATCGTATTTATTATTATAATACTTTTCTTTTATTTCATAATATGATATAATTTATTTGTTATGGAGGTAACTATGCATAAAGACATTAAAGAAATAATTGTTTCAGAACAAGACATCGCTGTAAAATGTAAAGAACTTGGAAAAATCTTAACAAATGACTATCAAGGAAAATGTCCAGTCCTTGTAGGATTACTAAGAGGTTGTGTACCATTTCTTGCTGAATTAATGAAAAACATGGAAATAGAACTAGAATATGATTTTATGGATGTTAATAGTTATTTTGGTGGTACTGAAAGTTCAGGAAAAGTAGAGATTGTAAAAGACTTAGGAACTGATATTTGTAATCGTGATGTAATCATTGTTGAAGATATCGTAGACACAGGTCTTACTCTTCACCATATCATTCCACAATTATGGGAAAGAAAACCTAAAAGCATTGAAATTGTTACTTTACTTGATAAACCAGTATCTAGAAAAGTAACTGACATTACTCCTAAATATGTCGGGTTTACGGTTCCTAAATTATTCTTAGTAGGGTTTGGATTAGATTATGAACAAGTTTATCGTAATCTTCCATATATTGGTATCTTAAAGGAAGAGGTATACAATAAATGAAACCAACAATTATAGGCATTGCTGGGGGTACCGCATCCGGTAAAACTACAATTGCCCAAAAAATATATGAAGAAACAAAAAATCATGGAACTGTATCACTAATACGAATGGATGACTATTATAAAGAATTTCCAAATATTCCATTAGATGAACAAGGACACAAAAACTTTGACCATCCTGACTCATATGATACAGCTTTACTAGTTTCCGATTTAAAAAAATTACAAAGTGGTAATACTATAAATAAACCAATTTATGATTTTGTTGTATCAAATAGATCAAGCAAAACTGAAAAAATAATTCCAGGTGATGTTATCATTATTGAAGGTATTATGACTTTCGCAATCCCTGAGGTTAGAAACTGTCTAGATATTAAAATATTTGTTGATACACCAGATGATATTAGATTTATCCGAAGACTAGAACGTGACTTAGTTGACCGTAAAAGATCCCTTGATTCAGTTGTTAATCAATATCTAAATACAGTTAGACCAATGCATCACGCCTTTGTTGAGCCTTCAAAAGTCTTTGCTGACTTAATTATCCCTGAAGGTGGTCATAATACAGTTGCTTTAGATTTTATTGTTACAAAAATCCATGATTTATTAAAAAAATAATTTTAGCTTCTAATAAAGGTAAACTTTTATTAGAAGTTTTTTTATATAAAAAAATTACGAGAAAACTCGTAACTTTTATTTTAAATCTAAATCAATAGGTTTATATCTATCAATTTCACCACCACTAAAGTAAAAATCTTTTATATATTCATTAACATTATCAATTACTAAATCAAGAGGTGCAGAACCACAATCTAATAATACTTTATTAAACGCTACTTCATCGAAACTATCATGTAAACTATTTTCCACATATTCATGTAATGATAATAAAATTTCTCCTGATATTGCATACATACAAGTATTAGTTGGTGTAGATATTAATTGTTGATAGATTAATTTCACTGTTTCGGAATCATAATATCCAAGTAAAGTATTAAATACTTGTCCAAATTCAGTGATATTATTACACACATAATTTGCATAAATATCAAGAATTGCTTGCATAATTAAATTAGCACGACTATTTATTGATAGTAACTCAATATATAATTGAGCTGCTTTACTTGTATAATTATAATTACAAGCAAAACTATATGCTTTATTTTCAACATATGTTGCCCAACCTTCAACATATCCATTACATCTTATTATTTGTCTAATTTTATTTATATTTAAGTTCTTGGTGTAAACTGTTTGATACAAATGTCCAGGATATCCTTCATGGGCAAGTGTCGTAAAGATGTAATCATAATCATCTAAATAACTAGGATTAATATATACCGACTCATTTTTAGTTTCATCAAGAGGAGATAAAAAGTATGCGGCTGGGCTAAAATTATCTTTTAATGCATCAGGTACATATTTTAAACTAATATTAGGTACTTCTTCTAATGATGGCACGATAGTAGTTGATAAATTTCTAAATTCATTAAGTAAATCTTCAAGTTCAATATTAGAGAATGGTTTATTATTACCAGCGAAATATGATATAAATTCTTTTTTCTCACTTGTTGAAAAAGAATCAATTGCAGTAGTATATTTTTCATTATATTCACTAGCCATTTTATTATAACGTTCCAATGCATAATTAAGAACTTTAGAAATAGATATATCTTTAATACCTAATACACTTTCTAACATAATTTGATAGTATTTTTTACCTTCTTCACCAAATGTCGCAAGACTACCACTAGTCTTTGCTTTATCTTTTAATGAAGGTAGATTGTCAATAATATATTGATATGCATTTGTTAAATCTGAAATAATTAAGTTTTTAATTTTTTCTTTATATGATGCTTTAGTATCAAACTTTGTTTCAAAATCTAATTCATCAATTTTTTCATTAAATATTTCAATTAAAAAATTATTAGAACCAAGTTTAGCAAAATTTTCACATTGAGTTAAAATGCCATCAATTGTATCATTAGTTAGCGGATATCCATGTTCAGCTTGGTCACATGCAAATTGATAATAAGACTCAAAACAAGGAACTGATGATTCTAAATAACTAATTACATCAATTATATCTTGTTCACATCTAATTTTGTATTCAGCAAGTAATAAAGGTAATTCACATTGATAACCAAGATAAGATCCTAAATATGAATTAGTCATAAAACTCATATCAGCTGTAACATCTACTATATTAGTTAAGTAACGATCGACAATTTCATATGTATCAAGTTGTTCAAAACTTAAATTACTATTTTCAAATTCATGTAATTCATCAATGATACTTTGTACTTCTTTCATACTTTCTTCATATATGATACTTGGATCATAAGATACAAGACTTGCTTCTTGATGAGTTAGGCCAAATGACTCATAATCTTTAAAGAAACTATTAATTGACATTTGATCACCTTCAAATAATAAGACAAATACTTCATCAATAAATGATTCAAATTCTTCATTTGTCGGATTATCTAAAGTCATAATTCCATAGAATTCTTCATAAACTAGTCCTTTATCATCAATTAACTTGGCAGTAACATAATATTTACCTGCTTCAGTTTGATTATTTCCAACATATACAATATCAAGTTCTTCATCACCTGAATAAATTAACTCAAGTGAATGAGGATTTCCATCAACGATAAAGGTTTTACTTTCTAAATACATACTTCCAACGATATCAAGCTTTGTTGTAAATTCACCATCAATCGTACCTGTTTTATGATTTTTTAAAATAGCTTTAACTAAATAGTTGCCAGGAGCTGACTGTTCATTATTTTCATATATAACTTCAACAAAACTAGGTAACTCAGCAACAAAATTAATACTATGACTATAACCATCAAACTTATAAGTAGTATTTTCAAATTCATATTCATCAAAATAAATCATTAAAGTAGCTGTTTTAGTAAACAGCACCTCATCAGTACTTGTGTTGTAAACTTCAGCTAAAACTTCATGATTACCAATTTCAGAGTGATCATTATTTGTATACTTTACATCAAATCCATTAGGTATGCGTCCTTCTAATTCTAATGATTTAACTTCACCATCATATTCATAAATTTGTGAATCAAATACATAATCTTCTTGAGAAGGAATAATTGTTTTTAAACAACTAGTAAAACTAATTGTTATAAATAAAACAAAAACTAATAATAACTTTTTTCTTTTCATATTGTTCTCCTATCTATTTTTAAACCATTCGACTGTTTCTTTTATACTTTCTTCAAATGGTTTTATATCAAGTCCTAATTTATTAACTGCTTCAGTATTATCATAATTATGATTTTCAAGTAAGGTTAAAAAGGTAAAATTAGATAAATAAGGAACGAAAGGAATTGCCATTTTAGCAATAAATAGTGGTATTTTCCATATTTTTCGTTTTTTTCCAATTGCTTTATTAATAGCTTCATACATTTCAAAAACAGTAACATTATTACCAGATAAAATATAACTACCATTTTCCTTTAATAAAGATGCTTTATAAATGGCTTTAACTACATCTAAAACATCAATAAAATTATATCCACCTTTAACACCAAATTCCATTTTTCCTTTTAAAGCATCACATATAACTTTACCTACATATGAAGGTTTATAGTCATTAATTCCAAATACCGCCGATGGATAAACTATCGATATCGTAATATTACTATCTTCCATTTTATCAAGAACATACTTCGTCGCAAGGGCTTTAGTTTTTGGATAATTCCATTTAAACTTATCACACTCCATCTTCGTAGGTTCTTTAATTACTTCTGATTCCGTTTCTTTATATATTGCGTCAACACTACTACAATATATGTAATGAGCAACTTTTTTATTTATACATACATCAGTAATTGTTTTAGTACCTAAATAATTAATTGCATATGTTTCTTTGCCAAGTTTATTTTTTATATCAATTATTCCAGCAAGATGAATAACAATATCATTTTCAAATATGTTTTTTTCTAAAAATTCTTGATTAAAAATATCACCAATAACATATTCAACATTAAGATTTTCAATCGACTTATCAATACGTCTTACTAATACTCTTACTTTTTCATTTTGACTAATCAAATATCTAACTAAATTATTTCCAATATGACCAGTACAACCTGTAACTACATATGCCATGTTTATTCACTTCCTTTTACTTCTTCTTGTTTAAATCTTAGATGAGCTAATTCCCATATAATCATAGAACCTAAAGTAAGTCCTAAAATATAAGTTACAACACTTACATACCAATTAGTGGCATTCCAAATAATGGAATAAAAAATAATATTGCATTCATAATATGGACTAATAAAAAACATATTAAAATAATTAGTTAATCCATAATGTTGTTTAAAAACTTCAAATACATAATTCATACAAATCGCCATAATTACAACAATTAAGAATACAATTATACCTGGTACTAATTCTTTTAAATTTTTGCCATATTGATTAACATAAATTAAATAACATGCCAAAATAACCATACTAGAATGCCAAATTAATGATTGAAAAGTAATTGTTATTTCTTCAACAATAACTGAATCTGGGAAAACAAGTACTGATGCCCCCCCTAACATACAATAAGTTGAAAGATAAATATAAAATGCATTTTTAACTTTCCCCTTAGTAAAGGGTGCTATCAAACAAACATATAATGGCGTAGAACATAATTGAAAAGGAAATATACCCCAATCGTATCCAGTTCTATCATTAAATACATTATAAAATAATTGTTTATATATTTCTAATACTAAGAAAACAATACCAAATTTAAAAACAATCATATCTATTGATTTTTGGTCAAAGTTCTTTACATTTCTAATTACTAAAAAGATGATACCAATTGTAATAAGAATAATAACTAATTGAAATATTATATTATTTTTAAAAAAATTAGTTTTCCATGAAAATATATTATCTAATAAATTCACAATATCGCCTCAGTTATTTATTATAGCATTTTTCTTCATTATTTTCAATTGTAATACAAAATACCTAAAGATTTATTTATCATTAACAGTTCTCCAAAGAACACTATATAAATCAGGATGAGGAATCGCACCAAGATTACCTTTTTTATATTTTTCAATTATATCAGTAGTATCCCTTATACCATCTGCAGCTGAAAAAGAAGATAATCTGTAAATTTTAACACAATCTTTATCTTTATCAATAAATGCTATTTGTTCTTTTCTAAACAATTTTTTTAAATCTAATAAATTGATATCATGTACAGTACAAATAAATGAGATTTTTCATTTAATTCATTACTAAACATATTAACTATTGACCTAGTTAATTTATAATGTAAACTACTATCCATTTCATCAATAATTAATATTCGATTATTTTCAATTGTATTTATAATATTTCCAACAAGAGATGCTATTTTTTTATGTAATCAAAAATAATACTTGGTACATCTTTTCCTTTATAGAATGATACTAATTTTAATTGATCTAATTCCGAACTTGGTATAGTGTTAATTTCTTCTTTAAAAAATGAACTTTTGTCTTTTTGAAAAGATGTGTCTAGAAATTGAATATTATCATCATATTTATAATCATCTAAATATAAAACCGTATTTTTTATAAATTCAACAACTTTACTTTATAATTTACTTTGATATTTTAACATATCAATAGTATTTTCGATAGGTGGAATATTCATATCTATTATATCGATTTTATCGCTAAAACTAATAATTATTTCCTTTCATTAAACCAATTAGGTAAAATCATATATTTTTCATTTAACATGACAGATCTAATTATTTTAATACACTGAATAAACTTAGTTTTTCAAGTATTATTTTGTCCATATAAACACATTGTTTTTTAAACATTACAGTTATTTTCACTATAAATGTTATTAATAAATTATTTGTTTGCATCTTCGCTTCAAAAGATAATGCTACTTCTTTAAAAAAACATAAACATTTTGAAATTTTAAATTTAAAATCATACTAGCACTTAAATTATTATTATATTATATTTTTATGCAATATTTTTACACAAAAAATAAAAGAGAATTAAATGAATTTTCACCTAATTCTCTTTTTTTATTTAATTTTTAATCCATTTAGCGTATAATTTTAAATCACCATATGTCCCTTTATAAATATTAGTGACCTTATTTATACATTCAGCTTCTTTATACCATCCTTCAAATGTATAACCATCACAACTTGGTACTTCAAGAGATAGTTCATCATTAATTGTATATTTTAAATTAAGTGTAGGCATTACCAAATTAGTAACTTCTATTATTTTGGTTTCATATTTAACAGGAAGTGTGTTAAATGATGCGATATTAGTTCCTTTTTGCCATTGATGGAATCTAAAGAATATTTGTACTTTGCCGGCACTGGTTGGTTTATAATTCTTATTATATGATGTATAGGTTGTATTCATTACATTTAAGAAATATGCATTTAATGCTTTATATTTACTACGATATGGTTCAGTATTTAAAAAGTAATTTTCATCAATTTCCATTTCATAGTTTTCATTATTTGTTGAAGTTATTGGTTTATATACTAACGTACCAATTGTTTGTTCAACATAATAAACCCCTAAATTACGCATTTCTTGAACATTATCAAACGTAACCGTTCCATATGTACTTGTATTCATTTTAACCGTATAAGTTTTTCCATCAAAAGTAATACCACTTCTACTACCTGCGTTATTTTTTATCCAAGTAAACCAGTCATTATAGAATTCACTTAAAAACTCTTCTTTATCCTTCCAAGTATATGTAGTTACTTCTACTAAATTACTTTCATAAGAAATTGTATATTCTTCAATTTCAAATAATGCATTTACAACAAGATTTGATTTAATAGAAGAAAAATCAGTATCCCAACCAATAAATTTATAACCATTTACACTAGGTGCACTTGGTGCGAATGCTTTTTTGCCTTCTTTAATTACTGATTCTTTTAGAACAGTTCCATCATAATTTTTAAATACAACATGATATTCAGGTAAATTATCATCTTCATAAGTTGGTAATTTAACATCTTTTTCAGTTAAAACATCACATGTTACATAATCTACACCCTTGTTAATCCAATCTTGAAGAGTGGAAGCACTTGTATATTGATTAAAGGTGTAACTTGATACTTTTAATCCCATATCATGATAACGTTCAATCCATTCGGTTGAGTTATCATAACTAATATTAAAACTAACATCAAAATTCCAATTAACGCAACGTTCAAAAATAGTTTCACTTTCAATTGAATTAACTAAGTATTGACATGGAATATAATCATATCCATTATTACGTACCCATTCTAAGCATTTATACTGAGAACCTAGGAAAATAACTTTATCAAGCATTCCTTTATCAGAGATTACTTTCATTAAGTCACCCATTCTTGATTGGTCAGAATTAGTAATACCTTTTGATGATTTAAGTTCTACTACCGCAATTACTCCGTACTCTTTACATATTTCTAAATAGCGTTCAAATGTACAAATCTTAGAGCTATAACTTACACCACCTCTTGTTTGAGTTTTTACAACATTAACAAGATCTTGATAATTAGTACTTGCAAGGTCTACTCCATTAAAGTCATTATCATGGCATGTAACAAAAACACCATCTTTAGTTTGTTTTACATCACACTCTAATGCTTTATATCCTTTAACTAAAATACCATTTAGAAAAGCTTCTTCTGTATTCATAATACCTAAGTAGCTTCCAGCATGACCAATAAAGATTAGTTCACTAGGTTCAACTACTTTAACAGTACGTTCTAAAGTACAAGTATTAGCATCTTTATCTGTTACTTGATATTTAATCTTATATACTCCAGCATTTTCATAATCAACCCCAGAATCATCAACAGTAATTTTATTTGTTAAATCTTTATCGGTTTTATCATATGCTTTTATTCCTTTACGAATATCTACATCTTCATTTACATTAACAACTAATATTTCTGATGTATCATAAGAAATATAAATGACCGGTAAGTCATTTGATATATCTGGAAATACTTCTAAGCTAAATTTTTGTTTTACAGATGGTGCGTATTTAGAATAAATTGTTATTACCACACTTCCATATTTTAACGTATTAATTACACCATTTTTAATAGTTGCAACTTCTTCATTACTTGATTCATAGACAAGTTCTGGATGAGTAGTATTGGTTGGTAAAATACTAATATCTAATGTATAACTTGCATTTTTATCTAGTGAATTTACTGGATTATTAATATATAATGATGTAGGATAAATAGGATTACTCCATTTAGCAACTAAATTTAAATCTCCACGCATATCACTAGTTATTTTAGTGATTTTTTCTTCACCTAAATACCATCCTAAAAACTGACGTCCATCATTTAGTGATAACTCTAATAATTCAACTTCTTCTCCAGGTTTATATCTTGTAACTGGTTCTTTTTCAAGTTTTAAAGAATCTTTTATTCTTTGTAATTGTTCTTCAGTATATCTTACGTTACTATCACAAATTTCATAGATTCTAATAATACCAACATAAGTAGAATTCCATAAACTTTGAGCAGCATTAATTTCAGTTACAATTTTATCTAATTCATTAAAGAAATTAATCCATTTATGATAATATCTTGAATCATTAATAAAACAAGTGGCATCACTTTTTTCATCTTTTACTTCTGCCATATAAAGTTTACTACGACTATTATACCATAGGCCAGATGCATATTTACCATCACTACCTTTAATAAAACTTTCTAAATCATCACTACTTTCTAAATAATAATAAAAGTCAGTTAATAGTTCATTAAGTAGTTCTTCTGTGCTTGACGCACTTCTTGTCGGCCACATTCCTTCAACATAATTATAGTTAATTTCATAATAATTTGCTTTAAACATTGCATTAAATACTAAATTACTTGTTCCCATAACTGAAGGTACTTCTTGATCAAATCCAATAAATTTATAACCTTCTTTTGAAATACTTGGAACAATTATTTTTTCTCCTGTTTTATATTTTAAAACGATATCATCAATTCCCTTCACTTTAAAAGTTACGGTATATTCATTAATAATTTCTTCAAAAATAGCAGTAAATTCTAAATCACTGGTTCCCATAACTGAAGGTACTTCTTGATCAAATCCAATAAATTTATAACCTTCTTTTGAAATACTTGGAACAATTATTTTTTCTCCTGTTTTATATTTTAAAACAATATCATCCATTCCACTTACTTTAAAAGTTACTTTATATGTTTTAACATCTGAAGTTTTCTCAAATATAGGTTTAAGTGTAATAGTATATTCTTCTGCGTAATCCGCATCCGTTAATAAAGTCTTTCCATCTAAAGACCAACCTAAAAAATTATAGCCTTCTTTTTCACATAAAACATTTTCAACCCCATTGATAATTGGGTCATATAATTCAATCACTGATGGCGTTCCTTTTAGGGTTTCGTCTTTATTTAAATTAAATTTAAATTCAATACGTGGTTTAACACAACTATTTAATAATAGCATTGGTAAAACTAATAGATATAAATAAATCCTTTTCTTCATATTTAATTCCCTTTCTTTCTTATATAAATATTATATACTAAAACTTTTTAAAATTAAATTATTTTACATTTTTTTATGAAAACGATTTCATTATATTACAATTAAAATACCATAAGCTATTATTTTAGCCTATGGTATTACTTTTTATATTTTAAAAACTTATATTTTCTTCTTGCTTTATTAATATCTTCTTGAACAATAGCATTAGCTAGTGATGCAATTTCATTTGTGGTTTTATTTTCATAATCTTTTTCATCTAATACATCAACAACATTAAAATATATTGGTGTAGGAATAAATGGAAAAGTCATTATTTTTTTAAATGTTCCATCTAAAGCAAGTAATACTGCCTTTGTCTTAGTTTTTTGAACAACCTTAAAAGAACCAGCTTTATATGGATTTAAAGATTCTTGTTTAGCTCTTGTTCCTTCAGGAAAAATCAAAAAATTTACTCCTTCATTAACTTCTTTAATAATTGTAAGGATTACCCTTAATGCTTGTTTATCATCTTCCCTGTCTATTGCCACCCCACCTAGTGCTTTTGCCATTCCCCTTGCTAGAGGGTAAGTATCAATTACTTTCTTATACATCGTCGCATGAGGCCATTTAGATAGGATTACATACAGAATAAACATATCTAAATAACTTTCATGATTACAATAAAAGACAACTGTTTCATTTAGAGGAATTTTGTCTAAACCATTGACAATAGGTCTTACGCCTAACCAAAAACAAGAAAATTTAGCAACATCTCTCATAAAAAGCCATCTAATCTTACTTTTCGGATTATATGTTTTACCAAAATGAGTACCAAGCGTAAGTAGTAAAAGCATAACAATTAAACAAAACAAAGCGACAACTAAAATTAATAAGACAACTGGAACTATCATTGTTATATAAAGGGGAGTCCCTTTTATAAAACAAATAATAATAGAACCAAAGAAAACGATAGAAGCACAAATTAGTGATAAAACAAAAATCATTTTTTTATCCTTTCATATACTTCAAAAACTAAATCTTTTTCTTTCGTACTTCCTAATAACTTAAATTCATCATAGTTAACTTCCGGAAAATAAACATCTCCTTCATGAGAACCAGGAATTCTTGTTATATATAAACGATCTACTTTTGGTAATAAATCCGTATATACCATTTTACCACCAATAACAAATAACTCTTTATCACGGTATGCTTCAATTAATTCATCAAGATTAGTAACAACAACGCCACCACTAGGAAGCTCATCTTCATAGGTTAATACATAATTAATTCGATTTGGTAAAATCTTACCATTTCGATTGATGATCGATAAATACGTATTATACCCCATAAGAACAGCTTTATAATTAGTTACTTTCTTAAAATATTTTAAATCTTCAGGATAATACCAAGGAAGACTATTTCCATTACCTATTAGATTGTTTTCATCAACAGCAACAATTATCGCAAGCATCTTATACTGCCACCTTTCCTTTAATTGGAGGATATGGATTATAATTAACTAATTCAAAATCCTCATATTTAAAATCTTCAATATTTTCACATTTTCTAAGAATCTTCATTTGAGGAAGAGCTCGAGGACTTCTTGAAATTTGTGTTTTAATTTGTTCAACATGGTTCGAATAGATATGAGCATCACCAATAGTATGTACAAAATCCCCAAGTTCAAGATTACAAATAGAAGCAACCATCATCGTAAGTAACGAATAGGAAGCAATATTAAAGGGAACTCCTAAAAATAAATCAGCTGAACGTTGATATAACTGACAAGATAATTTACCATCATTTACATAAAATTGAAATAAAGAGTGACATGGCGGTAGTGCCATTTCATCTACTTCTAACGGATTCCATGCGCAAACTATAAGTCTACGTGAATTAGGATTTTCTTTAATCTCTTTAATTACTTTAGCAAGTTGATCTACTTTATATTCACCAATACCAAACCTACGCCACTGTTTACCATAAACCGGGCCTAACGAGCCATGAAGAGTTGCGAAAAGATGGTCAGTCCGAATCTTTTCAATAAACTCTTCCATAGTTTCACCTTGATAGCTAGATGATACCTTATAAGCCTCATATGGCCACTCATTCCATATTTTTACGTTATTCTTGACTAAATACTCAATATTCGTATCACCCTTAATAAACCATAATAATTCATAAATAATAGCTTTTAAATATACCTTTTTAGTAGTTAAAAGCGGAAAACCCTCATTTAAGTTAAATCTCATTTGGGCTCCAAATAATGAATAAGTACCAGTACCAGTACGGTCTTCTTTATAATGTCCTTCGTTTAATACTTTTTCACATAATTCTAAATATTGCTTCATAAATAAATTTCTCCAAATTATTAAATACTTAAATATTATACCATATTTTAATACTAAAAAAAAGAAAAAGACAAAAAAAATAAATTTTTTGTCTTATAAAAAAGATAATTAAATAGCATCTTGATATGCCATACTTATTTCTTTATTTTTTCTTGATGCACTAATAAAACTAACTCTTTCAACAATAATATGTAAAGCATTAATCTTTTTAACATGTTGTTCTTTATCACAATTAAATAAGATTTCATCACTTCTAACAGAAATTCTTCCTCTTATTCCAATGATATCACCTTTATGACAGTACTCACATGTGTTTTGTGCAATCCCTTCCCATAATGAACATCTAATAAAATCAGCTTCATAGTTACCATCCATTGATTTAAAAGGTCTAACAACTCTTAATACAATAAAAGCACCCTTAAGTCCATTATCAAATTCCTTTAATTCTGGTTCTTCTACTAGTGTTCCAACAAGTGTAACAGTATTCATCTTTATATCCTCCTTTTACAAATATTATACTTATTCATAAAAATAACACAAATTGTCTATTTATATAAAATAACTAATTTTTAGTACTATCAAACAAATTTTATAAAAATACTAAGTTATAAATATAAAAACAATAAGAAAATACATTATTTTAAAAAATAAATTAAAATAAGCAGTATTTTACATATTTTTATGGATAAAATAAGTAAAAGGAGAATTATAATTATGAAATTAAATATTAAAATAATCTTACTTACCTTTATTAATACAATGTTTTTAAATAATTTAATTACATCAAATATCTTAATCCATTATTTTCCTAAAAATGCATATTTAATTTCTCTTTTTCTTGGTTTAACTAGTTCTTCTTTTTATTTATTATTAAAAAAAACAAATTATCAAAAAGAAGTATTAAATAGTGTATTTAAAAGAATACTACTAATTATTTATATAGTAATATCAACCATAATGATTCTACTTTTATTATTTAAGTTATTATCGATTAATTATTTCTATCTAACCCCAGTTTTTTTATTAATCATTATCTTTATGTTTTTTATTATGTTATCAAGTAAAGTTAATATTAAAATAATTATGAATATGATGATAATATCTTACGTAATCTTAATGTTTTTTAGTCAAATTCATATTATTAATACAAATAATAGAGATTTTTTATTAATTAAAAATATAAATTTAAATTTTAATAAAAGTTATTTATCTTTATTTTTAATTTGTTTTTATTTAGATAATCTATTATTCTTAATAACTCCACCCATAACTAATAAAGAAGTATCAAAATATAGTTATTTTATCGGCTCTATAATTGGAACAATAATATCAACATGGTTTATTATTGATAACTATTTATTTGTAAATTATAAATACTTTATAGATGAACTTTTTCCTTCTTTTCTTAGGTTTAAGTTTTATACGGGACCTAAATATATTGAACACTTAGATGTTTTCTTATGTATTTATTTAGTTTCTTATGTCTTTATTAAAGTACTATTTAATTTAGAATTATTTAGAACTCTAATTAGAAAGAAAAATACCTTTAATTATCGTTTAATTATTACAACAATAATATCTTTAAGTTTAATTTTATTAATAAATAATATAAATCTTTCATTTAAGTTATTACTTTATTCATCTTTATTATTAACAGTAATTTTAATTATTTTTTATCTATCTTTAAGGAGTAAGAAAACATGAGTATAAATTATTTAACAAATATTTTAAATACCTTAAAAGAAAATAACGCAGATATGATTGAAGTAAATCAAATAAATAATAACCTAAATTTAAATTTATATTATTATGAATCAATGGTAAGTCCTAAGCATTTTAATGATTATTATTTAGATAAAATAAATATCGATAATATAACATCTCTTGAAAAGAGTATTCCTGGGGTGATCTTTAAAGTATCAGAATATACTATAGATTATATAAGTTATCTATTATCTAGTGGTAATATGATTATTCTAATAAATGATAAAATATGTTACTTTATTAATTTATCCCTTATTCCATACCGCACCACAACAAAAAGTGAATTAGATCCTAATAACTTACTAGATAGTCATGATGGATTTATTGAAAGCGCTAATAAGAATTTATCTTTGATTAGAAAAAGACTAAAATCAAGTAATTTAATTGTCAATAAATATAGTTTAGGTAGAATATCACAAACTGATGTTTATTTTATTTATTTAGAAAAAGCTAAAAATAAAGCATATATCAAAGAAATTGATAATAGCCTTATCAATTATAAGCAAGATACTTTAACTAATATCAATGACTTAAATCATATTTTTAATAAATCAAAACTCCTTCCAACTGTTTTTAATACCGGTTCTCCTGACTATACTGTCGGTGCCTTATTAGAAGGCCGTTCTATAATAATTGTTGATAATAGTCCAATTGTATCAATTTTACCAACAACCCTAAGTAACTTTACAACTATCAAGAATGAATCAAATGAACCTAAATACTATACACTATTTGCGAGAATATTTACAATTATCTTCTTCTTTATTTCCATCTTTTCACTTGGTTTAATTATTTCATTAACTAATTTTAATCCAACCTTCTTTTCGACTTTATTTATGTCAAATATCCAAATAACTGAAAGAGGCACTACTTTTCCTTTATTTATTGAATGTCTAATTGTTCTCTTTTTATTTGAAACATTTAGACTTATATCAAGTAGAACCCCTAATAATTATGTACAAAACATCATCATTATTTTTGGTGGTTTATTTATTGGTCAAAACGCCATCTCAAGCGGATTAGTTGGTTCTACTCTTTTACTAATATCGGCTCTTTCTTATGTTTCCTCTTTCGCAATAACCAATAACCAACACCTAATTACTTCATTTGATATATTTAGATTATATAATCTTATATTATCTTATACCTTAGGATTACTCGGATTTACAATTGGTCTTTTAACTACTCTTTTTTATATTAGTTCTCAAAAATCAGTAGGAGTTCCTTTCTTTAGTCCATTTACCCCCGTAAATAAAGAAAAAATCAAAAACTTCTTCTTTCCAACTCATGGTGATAAAAATGAATAAAAAACTATTAAAACTTATACTAATTCTTTCATTTTTAACCATAAAAATACTTTATAAAAAGAATGACTACACAGAAATCAATGAATGTGCATATGTATCAAGTATGGGACTTGACTTTAATAATGAAACAAACACATATACCGTTTATATGTATATTCTAAATAACTTTAACCTATCATCAAGTGACTTTGGTCAGTCATTTCCCAATAGTATCGGTTATATCTCCATAGGTACAGGAACAACAATACCAGAAGCAATCGAAAACATCAATAATAAACTTAGTATAAGACTTCTATATAGTCATATAAGAACATTAATTCTAAAAAATACCTTTGTTAATAAAAATAATTTACTAACCCTTTACAATATAATAAAAAAATTACCAGATTTCTTTCCAACCTTTCAAATCTACTCAACAAATGATGACTTATTTAAACTATATAACATCAAAAACTTCTCAGAAACAAGTGCCTACTATACAGTATTAATCAATAATGAAACAAAAAACAAACCCTTAAAAGTAGTATATACTAATCTAATCAATAACTTACTAATCGATACCTATACTACCCCAATCCCTTTATTAAAACTACATACAAACTCCTTTTATGAAGATGAATCAGAACTACCATCTCTATCAATCATTGGATATAGCTATCTAACAAATGACTATAAACTTTCTTCATTTACCTTCAATAATCTACATGCTTTATATTCATTAAATAATCTATCTAATAATATATTAATATTTAATAACTTTGACTATTTAGTACAAGACTATTACATAAAAAAGAAATACAAAAACAATAAACTACAAATATTAATAACAATAAAAGGAACTTTTATTAATAATACCCTAAATCAAACTAACCAAGAATTAAAAGATAACCTAACACAACAAATGAAAGAAAATCTAATAATATTAAAACAAACAATGGATAACTATAACATCGATGCATTTAACATAGATTATCTATCTAATAAGAAATACTCTTATTTATCTACACCTTTAGATATTAATATCAAAGTAATATAACAAAAAATCCCACTATAGATATAGTGAGATTTTATTGTTTTAATTATTTTTCAATAACTAATTTATAAATAACAATATCTTGTTGTCCTGATCCATAGCAAGCAAATAACTTACTACTTGGATTATATTTTAATAAATTTCTAGTGTTATCTCCTTGAGCTTTAACAGTAGCAACACCTGAAGTTTCAATATCTATAGAGAAACTTGCATTATCATCTTTAGCGTTTCTTGTTTTAAGATAATTTTTAGAAGAACTTGCGGCATATAAATATCCATCGCCAGTATTAAATGCGAAAGTATTATCTTTAGTTCCTGCTTCAAGAGTAAGTACTTGAACATCATCATATAAAGTAATTGTATTATTAGTAGCATCTTTTGTAATTGATGCTACACCTCTATTATTTTCATTTTGAGTAGTACTTAATGCAAAATCAGAATCTTTTGCTGCAATAACAATCTTATCACCAGCTGTTAAACTTGAATCATCTGTAACTAATTGCCATTGACCATATTTAGCAACTAATTCAATATCTTTATCAATAATAGTATCAAAATCAAATTTAGTACCATCTAATTGCCATTCAACAAATACATAGTTGTCTTTTGTTGGATTAGTAGTTGGAGCAACTACTTTTTCACCTGGAGTAACATATTGATCTACAATTGTTGTAGTAAAACTATCAGTACCAACATTGAAAGTAACTTTATAATTATTTACTTTTGCTGATGCAGTAAATGTTACGTTTACATATCTAACAATATCTTCATTAGTAACTTTTACTGTAACTGTTTCAGATTGAGCACTAGAAGTTTTTATAACTTGTAATTTACCATCTACAACATTTACAAATTGAGGAAGTACAGTGAATTCAACTTTAGAACCATTTGATAATGTAGTAGGTAATTCATCTACTTCATCAGTATTAATAGTTTTACCATCAAGTTCTTCAGCATCTTCATTAACTTTTGCTTCTGCACTTAATTTAATTGTAAATTCTTTAGTTGCAACATTTTCATAGTTACCTTTACCAGTTACAGTGATAGTTGCAATTACAGAAGTTTTTCCACTTTCAATTTTTGTTGTTTCACTATAAGTTACAGTATAATCTGTATCTTTAACTAAAAGTTTTTCACCATCAGAAACTGTAACTTCAGGAGTAAATTGATTAAATTTTCTATCATCAACAATTACATCAGCAACATCTGAAATTGTAGCGCCTTCAATTGATTTAGCATTAACTGTTAATGTAACTGTTGCAGTAGCTTCAACAGAATTAATTTCACAGTTAGCAGAATCCACTGCGCCATAAGTAACAGTAACATCTACACTACCTTTATTAGTTAATTTATTATTTTCACTATATGAAATAGTATAAGTTGTGTCGTCTAAACCTGCATGAGTAACTTTATGTTCTTGACCATCATATGTGTATTCACTTGTAAAAGTTACATTTTCAGGAGCATTAAGTACTTTCTTAGCAACGGTGTTAACTGTTAAATCAAAAGTGTAAGGTATTTCATTCTCAGTATAAGTAATTGTAACTTTTGTATCACCTGCTTTAAAACAATCACCATTTTGATATGTTATAGCATAAGCAGTTGTTGTTTCAGTAGAAGTAGTATTATTTGACATATTATAAACTACAGTAACTGTTAAATCACCAGTACTCATTGTATCATACGCTGAGTATTGTTTAGTACCATTTAATACTGCATTAATTTCTTTAACAGATACTTTAGTAACTTCGTTTTCTAAAGCATTAACTGTATAAGTACCTTCTTTTGTATTATAATCTTGGTCAATAGGAGTAAATTCCCAAGTACAAGTATTATCACCTTTAACTAAAGTTGTTGTTTCTCCATCTTTCCATGCAATTGTACCTTCAGTTGAACCTTCACCTAAAGCAAGACTAACAGTACTTAATTTTGCACCTTCATAATAAGTACCAGTAACTACAGGTGTAACTGTTGGATCAATTTTATTTACTACGATTGCAACTTCTACAGATTTTTCTGTATTTTCAGTAGAAGTAACTATTAATTTAGAATTGTAATGAATTGCTTTATCAGTTTCAGTATCTGTATCAAATGAAACAGTAACTAAATTATTATCTAAAGCATTTTTAAGTGAGCGAGAACCTGTACCAGTTTCATGTGCATACTTAAAGTCAAGAGTTAAATTATTTAATAAATCAGATGTTAATGTTGTAGATTTTGCTGTTTGAGGATATTCTGATAAATCAATTGATGGATTTAAAGTTAAAGATTCAAGTACAATTGCTTCATATTTAGCATATAAAGTTGTATCTTTAATAATACCAAGAGTTGTAGTATATTTTCTTCCAGTTCCAGCTTCGTTGTCATACCATCCAGCGAAATATTTACCATCTACAGCTGTTGTAGGCGCAACAATATTTAATGCATCACCAGCATGAACTTTTGTTACTTGTTCTTCTTCAACAATAGCCTCACCTGTTGCAGCATCTTTATAAGTAATTTGAACTTCTTGTGTAGAAGTTGTTCCTGCAGGAACAGTGATTTCAAATTGTTTTTCATCACTTTCTTCATTTAATGTAACAGTAACTTTTAAAGTAACTGTTTTAGATTCTTCTGAATTTCTTTGTACATAAACCCAGCCAGATTCATTTACATATTCAGTAGAAATAACATCACTATTAGTACTTTCCCATGTAAAAGTTGAACCGAACATACTTTTTGTTACAACTGGGAATGAAGAAATAACATTAGTAGGTAAAGTAATACGATCTAAATCAAATTGTACTTTTTTTGCATCTGTGTCATATGTATCAACACTTACTTCTTGAGCACCAGCTGCTTCTACATTTGTATTAACACAAACTACAGAAAAAGCAAACATCATTAATAATAGACTTAAAAATATTCTAATCTTTTTCATTTTAATTTTCTTTTTTTCCTTTCATATATTCTATAATTTTATCCCCAGATTAATTGTGCATAATCACTATTATCAATAAATGGATTACGATTACCTTGGATAGTGTAAATATAATTATTTCTAATTATTTCTGTTTCACTAACAGGGTCAAGTTCATTCCATTCAAGTAATAATTCTAGTGACTCCGCAATGCTTTCAAAACTATATTTATCTGATTCAGTATACCTTACCATTAGATAAAATATAATTCTTGCAATATCCCCTTTATATTCGTCATTTGGTGTAAAATAACCACTTGATTCACCAAACTTCTTATTACCACGTGAACTGTTAACAGAGTTGTCACAAGGTCTTATATGATGGAGGTCAGCACCAGCACCTGATGTTGTAAACCAACCAAGACTTTGACACCATACATGTTCACGATTCCATACGCTCATATTTGCTGTTTTGTTAATTGAAGTTCCTGTATAAAACAATAACATATTATTGGAATTATTAGGATCTTCATCTGCTTCTTGTAAATATGTTTTACAATCATCATATGTAGTAATCTTTGTATGAGTTGAAGTAATTAACTCTCTTAATTCCTTCTTCAATGCATCTCCTTCAGTAGCTAAAATACTTTCATAGTATTCATCGACATCAGAGTTTGTAATTGTTTTTCTAATTGTAACTTGATATGATACTTCATTTGAAGTATAATCTCCATAACTGAATTTAGCATATAAAGTTACTGTTAAATCTTCACTTTCATTATTTACTAATTTATTATTAACTAAATTAGCAGTATGATTTTTATCAATTGTCCAAGTAATAGTAGAACCAAGTTTTGCTTTAGTTGGAAGATTATAGCCATTAGAAAGGCTCTTATTAATACTAAATGAACTTATTTCTTTTTCTACTATTTCTTCATTTGTTAGATTTTTACTACTCTTAATATAGATTTGGACATTTTCTTGACCACTTGCATAAGTTGAGAAGAGGTCACTACTTGAATTATAACGTAATGTATTTCTTGAATTTAAGCCAGTTGATTTTATTAGAGCGTTTCCATTACTATCAATGGTAATATTCCAACTAGCATCATCACTTAATGTGTTTGCTGTTCTTAAGTAATTACTAGATTTACTTGCTGAATATAAATAACCAGTAGCATCACCATTAATTACTTTTAAAGCAAATGTTCCTTCTTTATTACCATCAAGAAGTTGAATAATTGCCATATCACTATTTTGTTTAATTAAATCATTAACAAATGTAATATCACATGCGGCTCTATTATTAGTTTTTTGAATAATTCCTAGGGCTTTATCTTTTTTACCATCTTTATGAACTATAATAATTTCTGATCCAATTTGTAACTGACTAACATTTGTTACTAGTTCAAATAAAATATCTACATCTTCTTCATTTTCCCATTTCGCAACAAGTGTAAAGTTACTAGATACAACTCTTGAAAAGTCATATTCTTCACCATTTAAAAGCCAACATACAAATTTATATCCTTCTCTAATTGGATCAGTTGGTTTTGTTAGTTTATTTTGTTCTAATACTTCAACCGGTAATATTTCACTTCCACCATTACTATCAAAAGTAATTTGATATTTAACGGGAGTAATAACAGTAGATGATGATGATGAATATGAAACATTAATTTCTTTAATTCTTCTTTGACCAGACGAACCATCTATCGTAAATGTTACTTCGTTTGTATCACCTGTCCAAATGTTATTTTCAAGTTTGCCACAAGATTCAATAATTAAATTTTCATTGCCACCTGAGGCAAATGTAAAGGTAATTTTTGAAATTTTTGATGAACTACTAATAGTAAATGTATTACCAGCGTATATTCTAAGGGAATTACCTGAACTATAGTATGCTGGAGCGTTAGATTTGTTCGTTCCTTTATCAAACGAAACACTAACTCCAGATAAAGTTAAACTATTAATTTTTTCACCATTAGTATATCCTTGACTAGTAAAGTCAAATAATACATTCTTTAAATTACTATCTAATTTCTTATAATTAACTTTAATTGTTGTATTGCTAGTTATAGTTAAATCAATACTTGTTCCACTAACATTTAAAGTTTTACCATTGATTTCGATACTTTCAACTGCGTATCCATCATTTGGATTAAAGAAAAGAGTTGTACTTAATCCATGTTCTACCTCACTACTTGATAGAACTGGTTTTCCGTTTAAAGCATTTTCTAGTGTTACATTATAAATGTTTCTTGTGATTTTTTGATTAGATACAATATATCCATCAATTTCGATTTCATCATAGAAAACAGATAATTTACCATATATTACAACTTCATCACCAACAAGTACATCATTGGCTTTAGTAAATAAAGTATTATTAATGTTTTTAACACGGAAACATTTTAATAAACCTAAACTAAATGTCGCATTACCATAACTTAAATTTATTTCATCAATCTTAGTTATAGTTCCTTTAACATATACATTTTCAGTTGTTTCTTTTAGTTCTAAGGCTTCACTTACTGTATAAGGATTATCAATTGTGCCAACCTCTACCGTTTTATCAAGGGTAATAATATAAACACTAAAATGATTAGTATTAAATTCTAAATAGTTTTCAACTACTGTGGCATTCATATCTATCGCATGTCCAATGCTATCAACATAATAAACGGCTAATTTACTACTATCTAAATTACTTGGAACTGGTAACTTAACTTTTACATTACCATTTAGTTCTACTTTTTGTAATGATTTATCTAATAAGCTAATATCATATGCTTTTATTAATTCTTCATTTGCTTTAATGATAATATTACTAGATTCTTCACTTGATAATTCTTTTACGTTTAAAGTAACACTACTATTTAAGTTTTCAACTTCAACTAGAGTTTTTTCATCTACTTTAGTTTCAAGTTTTTCAAGTTTAAACTTAAATTCAAGATAACTTACATCATTATTAAATCTAACAATAACTGTTAACGTAACATCTTGAGTTTCTTTTGTTAAAACATAACTAACATTACCATCTTCATCAACAATAAATCCTGTTGTTGAAGAATAATATGTATTAACTGAATTATTAGAATTATTAAGTGGAAGTTTAGCTGGAACATTACTTAAAGTACCAGTTAAGATACTTGATAACTTTTCATATAGTTCTTCTGATCCTTCTTTTGCAATTATATCATCAACTGATAAGATATTAAAGTTTAAAATAACTTCACCTTTATAGTTATTAATACCTTCTATTTTTACTGTTGCCTTACCTACTTCAATATTATTTGAATAAGTAACAGTAAAACATGTATTTTCAACAAGTCCAATCGTTGATTCTACTTTTGGCGTATAAGGACTTCCTGTAAATGAAACATCATCAAGTGCTTTAAACATTGTTAAATCTAAGGTTAATGGTGTAATCGTTAATTTAGCATTTAAACTAGTAGGGGTATTATAGTCGATTGGATTTTGGTTTTCAAACTCTAAGGTAATAGTTTTCGAACCAACATCTTTTAATTCACCAACTACTTTAGCCCTAAGTCCTAACGGTAAAGTACCACTATAACTTAAAGTTTGATAATTACCATTATAAACTAAAGAGTTATCATTAAAGGAAATATTACTTATATCATAATTAAGTTTATTGACTGTTACAGGAATTTCTTTAGTAAATTCTTTATAACTAACTAAAACTTTCGTATCATTACCATGTAATATCGTTTTATCAAAAGTAACTTCACTTAAATCTAGGTCTGCTACATCACCATTATCATAAATTCTTTTAATTAATAGATTAGTACTATCAAAAGACTCTAAAGCATTATATGTTGTTAAAACATGAGAATAATCTAATTCAATATCAATTAAATTACCAACTAAAAGTTTATTCCATTTAGCATATATAGTAACTGTTTTAGTTACTGTATATGGAGTAGGTAATGCTTCTTCAAAGTTATTATCTAAATACCAACCATCGAATTCAAATCCTGGTTTTGTAGGATTACTAGGAAGTGCTAATTGAGTATTTCCTTTAACCCTAATGGAATTAATACTCGTACCACCATCTGTATTGAATTTAACAGTATACATAATAACTGAATTACTACAGCTAGTTAATATTAAAAGCATTAACAAACAAAAGGCAGAAAATAATTTCAATGTCTTTTTCATTTTTTAGTTCTCCTTTGCTATTCTATATTCCTTTCTTATAAATTACTACTAAATAATAAAGGTGATAAAGTAGTAGCTGACTTTATCTAATATACTTTTTAATCGAATTACAAAAAAAGGAGTACTATTCTTGTATTAAACCTAAATACAAAAGATAGTACTCACCTCACCTCACTTTTTATTTATAATCACATAAATATCCGATGTAGATTCGTTGATGTAAATATCATAGTATCACTATTTACGGCAGTGACATAGAGACGTTTGAACCATATTATCAAACATATATGATTATAATTTTATATAAATAGCTTAATTCGACCATAGTATTTTATCATATTTTGTTAAATAATGATAGTAATATACGTTTATTTTTTTATTTTTTTGGAATTATGGTATGAAAAGTAATAGCATCCTCTCTAAATCTTGATTTAAACTGCTTTAAATCATCAATTGTTATTTCATTAAAAATACTAGTAGAATCAAATAAATCAAGCCCAATATTATCTAAATCTAATATTAAATTAGCAATATATTCAATTGAATTAAACTTCGATATAGCATTTGCATGTTGAATTCTTTTATATCTGTTAAAAGTATCAGAATCTAAAGGTTTATCTTTTAACGTTAATAACATATCTTTCATACTTTCTTTAAACTCATCTATTTTATTAGTATTTACATAAAAATAGGCATGCGCAAAGGTTAAATCATATACTCCCTCATAGCTAAAGCTATTATCAATAATACCTTCTTTTAACATATTATGGTAAAAGTCAGATGAATCATCAAAATAAATATCTAATAACATATCAAGTATTAACATATTCTTATATATTGTTCTTTTATTTTCTCCTTTAACTGAAAACTTAACAGCACATCCAACTTTAGGAATTGATACATCAAAAGATGATGTTGTATCCTTTCTTATTGCCTTATTATCCTCTAAGTATTCTTTTCTTTTAATAGGTTCAACATATGAATCATTTTTAAACTTCTTTTCTAATAAATCGTCTACTTTGCCTAAATCAAAATTTACTACTAAAACAAAGGTCATATTACTACTTGAATAAAAAGTATTATAACATTTATAAAGGGTATCAACATCAATTTCTTTAATTGATTCTAAACTACCACCAATATCATCTTTTACATAATTTTTTTCATATAAGTTATTCATTAAATTTAAAAATAAACTAGTTCCCGGTTTATCTAAATACATTTTTACTTCTTGTTCAATAATACCTTGTTCTTTAAGCACATTTTCTTTTGTAAAGAAAGGTTTTCTTACAAAATCAATCAATGTTTCAATTTGTTCTAAAATATTAGATGTACCACTAAATAAATAAACGGTTTTATCATATGTAGTATAAGCATTAACATCTCCTCCATATTTAGAAAATAGAACACTTGCATCATTTCCATCTTCCATTTCAAAGTTTTTATGTTCTAGAAAATGAGCAACCCCTGATGGTACTTTGATAAATTCTTTTTCATTAATTGGTACAAATTCTTCATCACATGAACCAAACTTAGTACTAAATAAAGCATAACATCGATTGTATTTTAGTTTTGGTATTAAATAGACAGAAAGCCCACAGTCAAGTTTCTTATAATAATATTCTTCTTTTAAAAATTCATTAGTTATTCTTTTCATCATGACTTCCTCTTAATATATAAATAGTATCAAGTTTAATCATATTACTAACATTTGTTACATCTTCCATTGTTACTTTATTGATTAAATCTATTTTTTCTTCAAGTGTTAATACTTGATTATTAGATAGTTCTGTATAAATATTAGTAATAAGACTACTTGGTGAATCACTTTGTCTTTTTAGTTGATTAATAAATGCTTTTTTAGTAAGTTCTAATATTTCTTCATCAATATTACCATTTTGATAATCAGATATTATTTGATTAACTAATTCAATTACCTCATCACTTTTTTCATTTTTAATGCCACATACAATAGCCATATTACCTTTTCTTGGATTATAGTCACTACCAATACTATATGCTAAAGAATGTTCTTCCCTAATTACTTGAAATAGTGATGAATGGAAAAATAAACCTAGCATTCCATTAAAAACAGTCATTGGGGTATAATATTCACTATTAATTCTAATATCTGATCTATAACCCATACAGAGGATTGACTGATTAATATCTTGAACTTCTTCTATTTTTTTAACCGATGTAATTTCTTTATTTTCTAAATCAAGGAATTTAGAAGCATCGATTTCTAAATTTGATTTAGGTAATTTAATATAATTTACAATTCTTTTAACAATATCTTCATCAACATCACCAATTACAAAATAGATTCTTGGAAGACTTAATAATTCTTTATAACATTCATTAATGCTTATTAAATCAACTTTTTCAATATCTTCTATTTCACCAGTTAGTTTAATACTAATCATTTCATCTTTAAACATTTCATTAATAAATTGACGATTAGCATATTGTTGTTTATTATTATAAACATTTTTAAGGTCATTGATTAATAGTCTTTTTTCTTGATTAAGAAGTTCTTCGGTAAAATAAGGTTTATTAATTATTGAATTAATATGTTCACATGCTTCTTTAATTAAATCAATATCATCAAAAGTATATATTGGATTAATAAATGAAGAATTAAGATAAACTATCCCCATTTGGCCAATTCTACTTGATCTCATTGATATATACATATCATATAGTTCTTGACAGTGAATATTAAATTCTTTTTCCGTTTTATATTCTTGATTTACTTTTGTCATCATTGATGTGAGTAACGTCTTTTCTGCTAAGAATTCCTTCTTAAAGGGATGAAAAAAGATCATACCAACTGATATTGTTTTATATTTATCAGTTGGTTCAAAATATACTGTTTCATTATTAATATTTAATTTCATATAAGTTATCCTCTATATTATTATGTGTAAAAATAATTAAATTATTTTTATTATTTAAAAATAGGCAATGAACTAAGATTAGTCCAATTGCCTAATTATTTATTCAGCAAGTTCAAGTGCAATTTTCATCATATTTGCAAATGATAATTGACGTTCTTTTGATGATGTTACTTGATGAGTAACAAAAGAATCGGAAATAGTTAATAGACAAGCTGCTTTTTTACCAAGAACATTCGCATTATGGAATAAAGCAAATGATTCCATTTCTACACAAGCACAACCATCTTTTTCATATCTTTCCTTCCATAAGTTTTCACTTTCATGATAGAAAACATCAGATGAATGTGTTCTAACTAAAGTAATAGGAATATTTAAATCACCTGCAATTTTTACAAGTTTCTGATTTAATTCCTTACTTCCTTCAAGTACTTTTCTAGTTTCTCCATTTTGAACATAAGCAAAACTAGATTCACTATAGGCATCTTTGACAAGGACAACATCATAAATATTAAGTTCAGGTGAATAGGAACCAGCTGAACCAATTCTTACAATTTGTTCAACACCATAATGGCTAAATAATTCATATGAGTAAATACCAATACTAGGCATTCCCATGCCTGATCCCATAACTGATATTTTTCTTCCTTTATATGTGCCCGTAAATCCAAGCATTCCTCGAACCGAATTTATTTGTTCAACATTTTCTAAAAAGGTTTTCGCAATATATTCAGCACGTAATGGATCACCTGGCATTAAAACAGTTTTAGCAAGTTTTGAAGTATCAGTAATTTCAATATGAGGAGTTGGATTAACTATCATTTTTAATCCTCCTAGTAAGATTCACTTGACACTTGGTTTTGCATGATTGCAACCCCACATGAAGTACCAATTCTTGTTGCGCCTGAAGCAACCATTTTTTCTAAATCTTCCATATTTCTAACTCCACCTGCGGCCTTAACACCAAGTTCATCACCAACGGTGTCTCTCATTAATTTAACAACCTCGGGTGTTGCACCGGAAGTACCAAAGCCAGTAGAAGTCTTAACAAATGTAGCATGAGCTCTTACCGCAGCCTTACAACATTCAACGATTTCTTCATCAGTTAAGTAACAAGTTTCAAGAATAACTTTAACACAACGTCCAGCACTAGATGCAACAACGATTGCAATTTCTTTTTCAATAAAATCATAATCATGTTCTTTAGCTTTACCAATATTGATTACCATATCAATTTCATCAGCACCATCATTAACAGCCGTTAATGCTTCAAATCCTTTTGCCTTAGCAGTCATTGCGCCTAGAGGAAAGCCAATTACGGTACATACTAATACATCAGAATCTTTTAAAGCCTCTTTTGCTTGACGAATACGACATGGATTAACACAAACACTCTTAAAATCATATTTCTTTGCTTCTTCACATAGTTTATCAATATCAGCTTTAGTTGCGAAAGCCTTTAATAAAGTATGGTCAATAAATTTATTTACTAACATATTTTACTCCTATTCTTCAATTAAATTAATTAATTTGATGACATCAAAGTTAGAACTAGATATCATATATTTACGTACCTTCTTAAGATGTTTCTTAACCTTTAAGCTTCCCTTTTCATTTAAGAATAACATCTTAAGTTCAGATACACTATCTTTTATTTCATACATATGTTTTTCCGCGATTTTCATAAATGCTTCAACTGGAATAACATTAATTAAGTTCTCTTCTTCTTCAACATGAACATAAGAAAGTTGAGGTGGAAAAACGGTAGGTTCACCTGCTTTAAAATTAATACTTAATTCAACTTTACCCGTTCTTTTATCAAGTAAAACAATATATGGATTTGGCATTAAATCACATTTAACAATACTTGATAAATTCTTTTGTATTTTTTGATAAATACAAATTTGATTTAGTTTTAGTTCAGGAACTTTATATCTTACTACTTCACTGTGTTCTTCTAAATACTTATCACGTTCTTTTAATAATGATTGCAACATTTCAAACATTCTAAATTCTCGAATATTATCTAATTGATCATAGTAAATAACTAGTTTAAATTTCTTACACATTTCATCCATTTGTTGTAAACAAATTCGTAAAAGAAATTGAGGAATATTAAGTGGTATTTCAACTAGCATATTAATATTAATATAATCAGAATTTAATTTATAAAGACTACTAACACGAGAACGTTTAGTTATTAAATAACTATAAGCAAAATCAAAATCAGGAATATTAATTAATACTTCTAATACTTCATCATCATTTGATATTTGCGTATTAGGCATTGTTCCAAAATAATTATCAATTAATTCTTCAAAATCAATTCTTTCTTCGCTTCTGCTTCTAAAAAAATGAATAACCATAATTTACCTCTTTCTAGTAATATTATATAAAACTTATTTATTTAATTTCTCTACTATATGATGACAACGTTCACATAAACCATCTTCATCTACACTTGGTACTACTTGCCAACAACGAGCACAAGTTTCACCAACTGCTGCTTGAATTTCAATAACACCTGAATCATAGGTATCACCATTTAAGGCCGATGTTACAATTTCAAATGAAGATACAATAAATACTTGAGCGAAGTCAATTTTTAAGCCAAATAATAATTTAGCAACTCTTGGAGCAGGATTAATAAATACTTTCGCATTTAAGCTCTTACCAATTACTTTTTCATTTCTTGCTTTTTCAAGTGCTTTTAAGACATCATCTCTTAAGCTCATAAATTGAGAATATTTAGCAAGAATTTCTTTTTCATTTTCAAAATGTTTAACTGCAGGCATTGCCTCTAAATAAACACTTTCTTTTTTGTTTCCCGGCATATAACTATATACTTCTTCAGCTGTATGAGGAATAATTGGATTCATTAGTAATACTAATGATTTTAATACTTCATAGAATACAGTTTGAATACTACGTCTTGCAAGTGAATCTTTCTCATCAATATAAAGAACATCTTTTGTAAAATCTAAATAGAATGAAGAAAGTTCATTACTCATAAAGTTAAGAACTGTACGATATACATCAGCAAATTGATATTCATCATATGCATTATATGTTGATTCAATAACTTCATTTAATCTAATTAAAATATATTTATCAATTTCACTTAAACTATTATATTCAACGCTATCTTTTTCAGGATCAAAATCAAATAAATTACCAAGTAAGAAACGATAAGTATTACGAATCTTACGATATGAATCGCTGATTTGTTTTAAGATATCTTTTGAAATTCTCATATCAGCTTGATAATCAACACTAGCAACCCAAAGTCTTAAAATATCAGCACCAAATTCTTTACATACAGCAAGTGGGTCAATTGTATTACCAAGTGATTTACTCATTTTTCTGCCTTCAGCATCAAGAGTAAAACCATGACTAATAACAGTTTTATATGGAGCTTCATCATTAACCGCAACACTAGTTGATAAACTAGAGTTAAACCATCCACGATATTGGTCAGAGCCTTCTAAATAAACATCGGCTTGTGATACACCATATCTGTTTTTTAACGCTGCGATATGACTAGTACCGGAGTCAAACCAAACATCCATAATATCAGTTTCTTTTGTAAATTTGCCATTAGGACTTCCAGGATGATGATATCCTTCAGGCAACAATTCAGTAGCATCACTATCAAACCAAATATTAGAACCATGTTTTTCAAATAAATCAGCAACATGATTAATAATTTCTTCATCAAGAATTGCGGTACCATCTTCAGCATAGAAAACAGGAATTGGTACACCCCATACTCTTTGACGAGAAATACACCATTCATCACGGTCTTTAATCATATTAGCAAGACGAACTTCACCCCAATTAGGATACCAAGTTACTTTTTCAATGGCTTTTAAAATACTTTCTTTAAAGTTATTAATTGAAGCAAACCATTGAGGAGTAGCTCTAAAGATAATTGGTTTACGAGTACGCCAGTCATGAGGATAACTGTGTGTAATCTTTATTTCTTTTAATAATTTATTTTCTTCATCTAATCTTTTTAAAATTGCTTTATTAGCATCTTCATAGAATAGCCCCGCAAATTCACCAGCTTCAAGTGTCATATAACCACGACTATCAACAGGGCATAAAATATCTAATCCATATTTTTTACCAACAATAAAGTCATCTTCACCATGACCAGGAGCAGTATGTACTAAACCAGTACCAGATTCAAGGGTAACATGGTCACCTAAAATAACTGGAGAAACACGGTCAAATAAAGGATGTTTATAAGTAATACCTTCAAGATCAGTTCCTTTAATAGTTTTAATTATTTCATATTCTTTTTCTTCTAAAACATTAGTAAAACTTTCAAGTAATTCTTTCGCAACAACAAAGTAACGATTCATTACTTTCGCAACTACATACTCAAAATCAGAACCAGCACAAATAGCTAAGTTTGCTGGAATTGTCCAAGGTGTAGTAGTCCAAATTACAAGTTCACAGTCAGGTGATAATACATTTTTACCATCAACTACTTGGAAAGCAACATAAATAGATGAACTAGTAACATCTTTATATTCTATTTCAGCCTCAGCCAATGCTGTTTCACTAGATGGAGACCAGTAAACTGGTTTTAATCCTTTAAAAATTAAACCTTTTGATGCCATTACTCCAAAGGCTCTAATTTGGTCAGCTTCATAACTATGATTAAGAGTTAAATAAGGATTATTCCAATCACCTAATACTCCTAAACGTTTGAAACCTACTTTTTGAAGTTCAACTTGTTTTAAAGCATATTCTTCACATAAAGTTCTAAATGCACTTACTGGCATTTCTTTACGATTAACTTTACTGTTTTTGGTTAAAGCCGTTTCAATAGGAAGTCCATGTGTATCCCATCCTGGCATATATGGAGCGTAGAATCCTCGCATTGATTTATATCTTAATAAAAAGTCTTTTAATATTTTATTTAAAGCATGACCTACATGGATGCTACCATTTGCATAGGGAGGGCCATCATGTAAATAGAAAGCTTCATTATTTTTATTTTGTTCTAAGACTTTTTCATAAATTTTATTTTCTTCCCATTTTTGTTGGATTGGAAGTTCGTTTACACCTAAATTTCCACGCATAGGAAAATCAGTCTTCATCATTAATAAGGTGTCTTTGTAATCTTTAGTTTCTTTGTTCATATTTCATTCTCCTAATGTTTAACACTAATTTTAACTCTTAAACGATTTTTTTTAGTAACTCCTTCAATTTCAACAATTCTAATACGGCCAAAATGACGGACGCTAATTAAATCATCATTTTTTAAATTATAACTTATATTTAAAATTTCTAAATGATTAACTTGAACTAATCCTTTAGAAATAGCCTCACATGCTTTAGTTCTACTTATATTTAAAGTATGTGCAATTACACCGTCAAGTCTAAGACTTGCGACATTAATCATTTTTAATTCTTCTTTATCATTAAATTTAACTAAATCTACATTAATTTCATTAACACTTACATAAACGTTATTAATTTTAATTAAATTAGATTTAATAAAATTAACCATTTCTCTTACAGTAAAAAGATAAATGCTAGATTCATCAAAAACGATATCACCTATCATTTCTCTTTTAATACCAAGACTAAGTACCGTCCCTAATACATGGCGGTGATTAATAGTAGAAATATTATTTCCTTCTATTTTTAAACAAGCAATATTAAATTCTAGTGAATTTGGTTCCTCAAAGTCTTTATAGAGTAAGATAGCTCTTAGTCTTTCTGCTTCTTCATATCCACCATAATAATACGTACTAAAATCATAGTTTTTATTATTTTTTAATATACTTACTTCGGTACTATCTAAAAATTTAGTTAAAACAAATTTTTCTTTTAATGCACGTTTAACATAATCTAAGACATTATCCATTATTCTTTTCCAACATCATTTATATAATATCTTAACGAACCATCAGAAAAAGCTATAGCTGTTGCGAAAAGGAATGTTTCCTTACCAAGACGATGTACTTCACCATTTAGGCCATAAACAACTCCAGATAAAAATGCAACAGCACGATTAATTTCAACGGAAGATCCAATTCCTTCAAAATTAATTACAATAGGACGATTACTTATTAAGATATCAGCAAGTTCTAGAAATTGCTCATCAATTGATTTCGTATTTACATAATTATAATTATATAAACGATCAAATGCTGTTCCTAATTGTTCTTCTCTTTTTTTCTTTTTAAACATACTAGCTCCTATTTATTAAATATACTTCCTAGTCTAACCATTGTTGCGCCATGCTTTACAGCAAGTAAATAATCACTTGACATCCCCATTGAAAGTTCAGTACAAGGAGCATAGCTTAAATTAAGACTTTGAATTTCTTCTTGTAACTCTTTCATTGTTTCATAATAACTAATTAACAAATCATCATCATAAGTGTATTTAGCAACAGTCATTAAACCAACAACTTCAATTTTCTTATATTTTTCAAGACTTTTAATAAAAGGAATTACCTTTGTTTCATCAAGCCCTGATTTATTATTATTATCAGATACATTAACTTGGACAAAACATTTTAATGGTTCTTTTCTTTTTCTAGTTTTATTAATTGCATTAGCCAGATCGATAGAATCAAGAGAATGCAAATAATCAATAGCATCAATAAAACTTGAATTAAGTTTAGGTGGTATTTTAATTACACCAAAATAATGCCATATAATATTCATATCTTTTAATGCTTCATACTTAGCAATAAAACTATCCTTTCTGTTTTCTCCTATTTCATTAATGCCAGCCTCAACGATTTCTCTGGTTTTATCAACATCAAAATATTTAACGGCAGCAATCACACGAACATTTGGGGTCTCTTTCAAACTATTTTTTACTACTTCTACTTGTGATTTAATGCTCATATGCTCACCTCTTTCAATTGACCATTATAATCTATATTATTATACCACGTTTTCTATTTTTTTGCAAAGTTTTTATTTTTAAACTTTTAATTTGATAAAAAATGGTGAATTGTAATATCAAATGCAACAAATAAAAAACTGGAAATTAACCCAGTAA
>CAZDPJ010000012.1:0-37574 GCA_964507405.1 uncultured Staphylococcaceae bacterium | reverse complement strand
TTTACTGGGTTAATTTCCAGTTTTTTATTTGTTGCATTTGATATTACAATTCACCCAAACACATTTTTTTCATAATTTATATTTATTTTATTGACTCTTCTTAATTTTTGTGATATAATTTCGTTATATAGGAAAACCTATTAACAACAGGTGACCCTCTACCGTAAGTGAGGAACTTTAACAACATTTTTCAATTATAATTGGAATTTAATGGTAAGATTTGTCTTACCATTTTATTATACTGAGAGGGATTATTTTGAAATTATATGTAATATCTGATAATTATATTAACTATATGAAGCAATTTTTTCAACAACAATTTTAGATAATAAACAAGGAAATAATCCTCATAGTAGAAAATATTTAGGTATAGTTCTTTCAATTAATGAATATAATTATTTTGTTCCACTTTCTTCACCTAAAAAATCAGATTATGATAAAAACGGAAATATTAGAAGTTCTACTTCAATTATCATGAGAATAATTGATAACTCTTTAACATATTGTCACTTATTAGGAACATTAAAATTTAATAATATGATTCCCGTTCCTAATACCGAAATATCGTTATATGATTTAAACAATGAAGATGATATTAAATAAAAATCTAATAATTAAAGAATTAGATTGGATACATAAAAATAGAAAAGAAGTAGTTAAAACTGCTAAGTCATTATACTTTTTTAAAATTAACCAAATTAAATATGAAAGTAATACAAATATTAAATACTATAAGAGCATTATGCCATTTAAAGAAGCAATAAATGTAAAATTTTTAGTTCATTAAATTTATCAAGCAAGATTGCTTGATTTTTTTAAAAGACCACCTTTAAGGTGGTCTTCATTTTATTTATTATAGTGAATAATCCATTGATAAATATCTTTGGTACATCTTGTAACGACGTTGAGCTTCTTCTTTATTTCTTGCAAGTAAAGCTTCTGCTTCAACAGGGTTGATGTTCTTTAATTGAGCGTAACGAGTTTCACTCATTAGATATTGATCATATAAATCCCAGTTAGGTTCTTTAGAATCAATAATTAATGGATTTTTACCTTCTGCTGCAAGTCTTGGATCAAATCTTAGAAGTGTCCAATAACCACATTCAACAGCAAGTTTAGCTTGTTCTTGAGATTTACCCATACCAGCTTTAACACCATGGTTAATACATGGAGAATAAGCAATAACAATTGAAGGGCCATGATATGCTTCAGCTTCACGCATTGCTTTTAATAATTGAGCTTGGTCAGCACCATGAGATACATATGCAACATATACATGTCCATAACTCATAGCAATTGCTGCTAAGTCTTTCTTCTTACCATGTTTACCAGCAGCTGTAAATTTAGCAATTGAAGCTGTTGGACTAGATTTAGAAGATTGACCACCAGTATTAGAGTAAACTTCTGTATCTAAAACTAAGATATTAATATCTTCTTGGTTAGCAATAACGTGGTCTAGGCCTCCGTAACCAATATCGTATGCCCATCCGTCACCACCAAAGATCCATTGAGAACGTTTAACTAAATGATCTTTTAAGCCAAGTAATTTCTTAGCAGTTTCACTATCACATTTTTCAAGTAATGGAAGTAATTCATTTTTAACTTCTTTTGTTACTTTATAGTCTTCACGGTTTTCTAACCATTTCTTGAATAATGTTGCGACTTGTTCATTGCAAACGCCTTCTTCTAAAGCGCCTTCCATGATTGTTGCGATTTGGTCACGTAATGCATTAGAAGCACTAATCATACCAAAACCAAATTCAGCGTTATCTTCAAATAGTGAGTTAGCCCATGCAGGACCATTGCCTTCTTTATTCTTAGTATATGGAGAAGCAGGGAAGCTACCACCATAGATTGAAGAACAACCAGTAGCATTAGCGATTACCATATGATCACCAAATAATTGAGTTGTAAGTTTAACATAAGGAGTTTCACCACAACCACCACAAGCACCTGAGAATTCAAATAAAGGTTGAGCAAATTGTGAATTCTTTGCGTTAGCCATCTTATCAACTAAGTAATCTTTATAAGTTACTTCATTGAAGAAATATTTAGCATGTTCTGCTTGTTTATCTTCGATAGCTTGATCAATTGGAACCATCTTAAGAGCTTTTTCACCTTTCTTACCAGGGCAAGTATTAACACATACTTCACATCCAGTACAGTCAAGTGTAGAAATTTGAATTGAATATTTTAAACCAGTAAAGTCTTTACCAATTGCATTTAAAGTTTTAACACCTTCTGGAGCATTGTTCATTTCTTCTTCAGTTGCAAGGAATGGACGAATTACAGCATGAGGACAAACAAATGCACAACGGTTACATTGAATACAGTTTTCAGGATTCCATTCAGGAACGAAGTTAGCTGTACCACGTTTTTCATATGCTGCTGTACCACAAGGAATAGTACCATCTTCAAAACCATTGAATGCTGAAACAGGTAAATCATAACCTTTAATTGCATTAACAGGATCTGCGATGTCTTTAACGAAGTGAGGACGTTCACCTTGAGTTGCATGAGTTTCTGGAACAAGGTTAGCCCATTCAGGTTTAACAGTAATTTCAACTAAGCCTTCAGCACCTTTATCAATTGCATTGTAGTTTAATTGAACAATATGTTCACCTTTCTTACCATATGTTTTTGCTGCATATTTCTTCATTAAATCTTGAGCATGATCATAAGGCATGATTTGTTCATTTAATTTAAAGAATGCAGATTGTAAAATAGTGTTAGTTCTTCCACCTAAACCAATTTCACGAGCTAGATGAACAGCGTCGATGATATAGAATTTAGCATGTTTTTCAGCTAATGCCTTCTTAAAGCTATTAGGTAAATGAGCTTCAATTTCATCTGCTGATTTAACAGTATTTAATAAGAATGTTCCACCATCTTTTAAACAACTTAACATATCATATTTTTCAACATAAGCTTCTAAGCTACAGCTTACAAAGTCAGCTTGGTTAACAAGATATGGTGCAGTAATTGGTTTTGGACCAAAACGTAAATGAGAACGAGTTACACCACCACTCTTCTTAGAGTCATATGCGAAATATGCTTGTGCATATAAATCAGTGTTATCACCAATAATTTTAATAGTGTTTTTGTTAGCACCAACAGTACCATCACTACCTAAACCATAGAATACAAGTTCTGAAGTACCTTCAAGTAATTTAACTTCTTTTCCAACTGGAATACTTAAATGAGTTACATCATCTTCGATACCAACTGTGAATCCATCAAATCCTTCTTTTGCAAGGTGATCAAATACAGCTATGATTTGAGCAGGAGTAGTATCTTTACTAGATAATCCATAACGTCCACCAATAATTCTTGGAGCATTTTCTTCACCATAGAATGCAGACTTGATATCTAAGTATAGAGGTTCACCAATTGAACCAGGTTCTTTAGTACGGTCTAATACAGCAATTCTCTTAACTGTCTTAGGCATTACTTTAAATAAATATTCTTTAGCAAATGGACGATATAAATGAACTGTTACACAGCCAACCTTTCTTCCTTGTGCATTTAAATAATCAACAACTTGTTTTGTTGTTTCTGTTACTGAACCCATTGCAATGATTAAATCAGTAGCATCAGGTGCACCATAGTAAACAAATGGAGCATAGTTACGACCAGTAACTTCACTAATTTTTGCCATATATTCTTCAACTACAGCAGGAACTTCATTATAGAATTTGTTACTTGCTTCACGAGTTTGGAAATAAACGTCATCATTTTGTGCAGTACCTCTTGTAACAGGATGTTCAAAGTTTAAAGCACGATTACGGAAAGCTTGTACAGCTTCACGGTCTAATAATTTATCAAATACTTCATAATCCATTACTTCTACTTTTTGGATTTCATGACTTGTTCTAAAACCATCAAAGAAGTGCATAAATGGAACGCTTGTTTTGATTGCAGCAAGATGAGCAACACCAGCTAAATCCATAACTTCTTGAACACTTGATGTAGCAAGCATAGCAAAACCAGTTTGACGACATGCCATAACATCTTGGTGGTCACCGAAGATAGATAATGATTGAGCAGCAAGGCTTCTAGCAGAAACATGGATAACACCAGGTAATAATTCACCTGCTATTTTATACATATTAGGAATTTTTAATAATAAACCTTGGCTGGCAGTAAATGTAGTTGTTAAAGCACCAGCTTGTAATGAACCATGAACTGAACCAGCAGCACCAGCTTCTGATTGCATTTCAACAATTTTAACAGGCATACCAAAAAGATTCTTTTTACCTTTTGATGCCCATTCTTCCGCATACTCAGCCATTGGTGATGATGGAGTAATTGGATAAATACCAGCTACTTCAGTAAAGGCGTATGCCGCATGAGCAGCTGCTTGGTTTCCATCCATTGATTGGAAAACTTTTTTAGACATAATAATATCCTCCTAATTTAATGCTTATAATTTTCACACTTATTTATTATACCACATTGTTTGATAAAATTAAAGAAATTTACCTATTTTTATATTTTTTCATATTTTATGAGTGCACAACTTTAATTAAAAAGCGCAATAAATATTTAAATTTACTTTATGAATATTTCCCATCAAAACTAAAAAATATAACTGTAACTAATACATTATTAATTAATATTATATATATCATTTAAAGTAATTAAATGGTACTCTTTTGATATATTAGTAAATCCTGTTTTAGATACAAATCCTAAATTATAATAATTAATATTTGCTTTTTGTAACTGCGTTTTTTCTTCACTGACAACACGTTCATCTATTAAACTATTAGTATATTTTACCTCATAAAATATATATCCTAATGGATCATATGTAACAACATCAAATTGACCATTTGTTTTAGATTTTGGATAATCATACCAATATGTACCAATTAAACTAAATGATGGGGCTATTTCTTTTCTTTTATTTTTTAGTACTAAGTATTGTCTTGTAACATCTTCAAAGATATTTGGTATTAAAGATTCTTCAAAATCTTTCATTATATACTCATCAAAAAATTGTTTAAGCTCTAAATTACTTCTTTGATTTTCGAATTTATAGATATATTTATAATAAAATCTTAAAGCATTATTATTAATTAAATACATTGTTTTCTTTTTATTTTTTAAATCATTAATTGGTGTAACTTTTTTTATTAAATCAAGTTTAAGTAATTTTGTTAAAACAGGATTTAACAAAGATGATGAGTTAATATGTGCTTTAGTAACTAAATCATCATTTTTCTTTACCCCACTAGCAATTGCAATTAAGACATCATTACAATAATTAATTTTAGAAAATTCTAAATTCATTAAATTACTAATATTTAATTCAACAATAGAATTTTCTTTTACCATTAGCTCTAATATATTTTCTATAGCTGTTTTATTATCATCAATCATACTATTATATAATGGTTCTCCACCAAACGCAGAATATAACATTAATTTATCTTCATTTGAAAAATTAGGATAATATAATGATGATTCTAAATAGTCATGTTCTTTTAGTTCTATGATATCGTCGAATCTACCATATAAAGGATTATCATAAGTACTCATACTTTTCATTATATCAATTTGAGAACCTGATAAAATCAATTTCAAATTACTACTATCTTTATACATATCTATATAATATTGTATAATACTATTTAAGCCTTCTATTTTATTAATTAAGTATGAATATTCATCAATAACAAAAACAATATCATTATTATTTGTATATAAGAATTTTAATATATCATCAAAAGAATTAAACTTAATTGGATAAGGCAACTTGAATTGGGATGTAAGTAATTCGCTTAATTCTCTTACAGTTTCTTGAATGTTTATGTTTTTACATTGATAATGGATTACAATCCCATTATAATTTTCAAGCGCTTTTTTTATCAAAAAACTTTTCCCTATTCTTCTTCTCCCATATATTAATAAATTATGTACCCCATCTTTATATATAACATCATTTATTCTTTTCAACTCTTTAGTTCTACCTATAAATTTCATATAATCAACCTTCTTTCAATATTATACTTTTTTTAATATAATTATATCAAAAAAAATAAATAAATCAAGTGTTTTAGTAATTTTAATATTACTAATATTGATATTACTAAAAAACAAAATGAATAACAAATAAAAAAAGAGGATTTCTCCTCTATTTTTTATTTTTCAGGTGTATATAATTCATGACTAGTGCCATAGTTATTGTATCCAAGAACAATTGCCATACCATTAAAATAAATACAAATATAATCACCTTGGAATATATTATGAGTTGGATCTACAATTTGTTGATTTTGATAATCTACAATTCCTGTTTGTCCTATATATGCAACATCAGTAATTGTTGTTCCTTTACTTGTTTGAAGAGCAGGAGCTCCATAGCCAAATGTAGTATCAATTAAACCTTTAATATAAGGATCATTCGCTCCATAATCAAATGCTACACCATCATCAATTTGTACAAGACCACCACATTTAATAGCAGTAGGTCCTTCTGAATTACTTGCTTTATTTATTACAATGCAATTAAAATATGTAGTTCCATCTGCTGATTCTTTTAAGATTGATTTCTTAAATGGATTAAATGCAGCATCAAGTGATTTAATTTGTGATGCAGCGGCTGTTGCATTTACACTTGTAAACCATCCTTCTGTACCTGCAACATATGATTCTAATACACAATTTTCAAAATATGTTTTTGATATTCTTTCATTAACATCGCCAGGACGATAGTGGTCTTGGATTACAATTGGACCACCAGCACCTATCATTTCAGAATCAATTACATGAACATCACCAGAGCCCCAACTATAAATAAATGAATTATAAGCATCATATGCTTTACATTTATTTATTTCAAATCTCTTGCTAGTTCCATTCGCAAAATATGATATATACCAACCAGTACTAATATTATTATAACCAACGAATGCTTGTGTTTCAACTTTCATACAGATTAAGCCACCAGCTTTTTTCATATCTTCAACACGAGGGGCATTACCAACAAAATTAATTCCTTCCATTCTTACAGTTGATGACTCTGCACCATTAAAGTAAAATGCTTGTGAATGAGATATTGATTTACCTTCATCAGTAATTTTTCCATTTTCTCTAACTACCATCGGAATTTCAGATGTATTTAGAGTAAAATAGTTACCATAAATACCAAACATTTCATTTTCGTTAAGTGTTTTTTGATAAAGACTAGTAAAGTCTTTTAAAGAGCCAAGGGCTCTAGAGTAATCAGCAGCACCTTTTACTTCTTCTTCACTATAGAAGAAATAACTAGGAAGTGATTTTGATGTAACATTAATATCATTATGTAAATAAATATTAGAAGCAACATAATTTACATTCATTTTATTTTCTTCTTTAAATTTAGTCCAAGCTTCACCTTCAGCACCAGTTGTGCGATTATCAAGATATCCTAATTCTTTTGCTTCGTATACATTATAACCATCACCAACTTTACAAGTCATTACAGTAGTATACTTAGAAATATTTGCGATTTGTTTTTCAGTTAATCCTTCAGGATATACTTCAACAACAAATTCTTTATCAATTGCTTTATCAGAAAAATCAACACTACAATTTACCTTATCAATTGCTTCAACATATTCGCTTGTTGTTACATCTTCACCATCAAGTTTTACAGTTATAACATAGTTCCAACTTTCTACTTCAACATCATAACTAATGATTGTACCTGTTTTAACATCACGACTTGCGAAAGTAACAGTAGGCGCAAGTTTGAATGGATTATCATCACCAACTAAATAAGGAGTAGTTAAGTCAAAGAATTCTTTTCTTTTGTTTTCTTTTTCACTCTTATTTAAATTAAATGTTTCAAAAGAATATCTTTGAGAAACTGTATTAACTAAGATTTCAATTTCTTGTTTTACTTGTTCCCACTTAGCATAAATGGTTACATTCTTGGTAACTACATATGGAGTAGGTAATTCTTCTTCTAATTCTTCATCTAAATACCAACCTACAAACTCATAACCAGTTTTAGAAGGGTCAGTTGGTAGTTTTAATTCACCATTTTCTTTTACAGCAATAGTATTAATTTTACTACCACCATTTGTTTCAAAAATTACTTTATATGATTTAGTCACATCATTTGTACATGCTGTAAGAATAACTAAGCTAATCATACAAAGTGCTAGAAATAACTTCGTAATTTTTTTCATTTTTCTTTTCCTTTCTTTGCTACTTATATATTAATTTAAAGTGTAGCAATCTTTAAATCATTTTACCAATCAGGATTATCGATTTCAACTACTATCTTTACTCTTATATTATATCCTTTAGTATCTCTTGAGGCAATATTAATAAATATTGCTGAGGAATCTAAAATTGTAAGAACTGCTGTACCATCAGCTTTCTCTAATATTGTGCACTTTCCCATTGAAGATTGTTCAATATTATATTTTAATTTTGATTCAGTCGCATTAGATGGATTTGGTCTGAAATCAAGTTGGATTTGCATTCCTTCAGTATAGTTTTTAATTGTGATTTTACCACTAGCGCCATCAGTCGCATTAGGTGTTTCTTCGTAACCTTCAGTATTAGTTCCATCAATTCCCGTAACATACACAAATTCATAGTCTAATGAATTATTAATTCCTAAACTTGCAACTAAGAAGATAGAAATTATATATATAGCAATAATTGTAATAATAACTGTCTTCTTCATTATCTATCACCTTGAATTTCATAATAGTATGCTTTAACACGTTGAATAAACATATATATCATAGTTAATAAGAAACAAACACTAATGATTAAGATTTTAATTGTTCCAAGATATGTATGACTATATGTTGAATCTTCTTGGAATAATAAAAATGCGATTAAAGTAAATGCAATCGAAATTATAAATGCAAGTATTGTTGATTTAGTTTCATTAGGATTATTAATTGAACCACCTGTTGTTGCATATTGTTCATTTTGAGGATTCATTATATCTAAGGTTGCACTATAAATCATATGACCAATATGGATAAATAAAATTGCAAATCCAAGTATAATAATGTTTAAAACATTCATACTCGTTAATCCACCAAAAATACTTACCGTTATAAATACCGTTGGAAGTGAGAACAATACATTGAATAATAACTTAATTAATAAAGGATATACAATAAATACAGGTTTCGTTTTTTTCATATATCCCGCTCTTCCTTCACTACTATAATACGTCGCAACTAATGCATTAGAAGCAAGTAACGGCAGTAAGATAATTAACATATTAAATGTTTTTACCAATATTCCCCCAAAATTACTTAAATTCATGGCCATATATATTTTATTAATAAATAAGACTAAGATAGGAATTATCATATATGTCATTAAATAATTTATTGATATATTCATAGTTCTAAGATTAATCATAAATTCTTTATTAACAAATGTTCCATATTTAGTATGAAATTTATTTGGTTTAGATGTTTCATTACTTTTATTTATTTCAAAGTTCTTAGCCATCATACCAAAGAAAATAGGTCTAGAAATAAAATATACTAATATAAAAGAAACAACACAAACACTAATTAAAATACCTAGCTTAATAAAGGTCATACCATTAATTGTATAAGTTACACTTCCGTATGAAGGTATTTCACCAATTAAGATATACGTCATTTTTGTTATTAATGATAATTTATTTTCAAAATCAAATAGGAAATTTGATATTGCAATTGATATTTTATCAAATCTACCAATTAAATTAATATCAGTTGGTAATAAATTAATAAGATATATAATACCACTAAATACACCAATAAGGATTGCAATAAACAATATTACTTTTAATACAGGAAATCTTTTTAATAATCTATATATATACATTGCAGGAATTGAAAGCAAAGCACCAAATAATACCGGGATTGCAATAATAAATAATAATGGTATCAACATCCAAAGATAGATTAATGGACTACATGCCTTTTGCATAATAAGTAATAGAGCACAACCCATTGCTATAGGTACTAAGAAGCTTAAACTCTTTTTTAGTTCATATATATAATAAACAATAATTTTTGATATAAATAAACTATTTGTATTAACTGGGAAGGTAATTAGTACTTTATTATCTTCAGCAAAATATAAAGTCTTCATCAATTCAAATGTACAAGCAATAAGTGATAAGAATAATGATATTGTTACAACAAGTACAACAATTGTAGGAGCTTGATAATATTTAAAGATACTAAGTTTATTTGCGAAAAAGAGTAAAAAGTATGTTGCAACAAATATAACACCAAAACTAAAGATGCCAATAACTGCTTTTCTTAATGTTTTCTTTTTATCTTTAATAAAACTTAAATCTATTTTATCTCTTAATTGCATTGCAACTAATGTTTTTAAATGTTTGAAGCTACTACTTTTTCTTTCTTTATTTAAATCAAGAGTATTAGTTTTCATATTAATCCTCTTTACCTGTTATTGTGTCTAAATAGAATTGTTCTAGAGTAGTACCTGAAGCTTCAATTTCTTCTAGTGTTTTAACACATTGAATTTGACCTTTTTTAATAATTGCAATTCTTGCACATAATTTTTCAACAATATCAATTAAATGAGAACTAAAGAATACAATATTTCCTTCTTTAGCATGTTGTTTCATACATTCTTTTACTTGATAAATACTGTTTGGGTCAAGTCCAGTTAATGGTTCATCTAAAATCCATACTTTTGGATTATGTACAAGTGCAGACATAATTGTAATTTTTTGTTTCATGCCATGTGAATAAGTTCTAATCTTACTATCAATTGATGATTCAAGTTCAAATAAATGAACATACTTTTCAATTCTTTCATCCCGTTCTTTTTGAGGCACTTCATATATATCAGCTATATAATTAATATATTCACGACCAGTTAATTTTTCATATAATGCATAGTGGTCAGGAACATAACCGATATTTGATTTCGCATGAACAGATTCAGTCGCAACATCATAGCCACATATTTCAATATTACCTTCGGTAATTGGTTGAATACCAACCACGCTTTTAATGATTGTCGATTTACCAGCACCATTTGGACCTAAAAATCCAAATATTTCTCCAGCATGAACTTCTAAATTAGCATCTTTTACCGCATAAGTTTTGCTTGTTGCATATTTTTTGGAGAAATGCTTTAATTCAAATTTTGCTTCTCTATTTTCAACCATAAGTTTTTCCTTTCTTTCAGGACTTACTGAATTTTTCATTGCAAGTTTATCTAATTTAATTTTCTTTAATTTCAAATATAATTCATAATGTGCATCAGCAATAATAAAGAATTCATTATATATAAACCAAACGCCAAGACCAAGTGCTACATATACTAGGAAAAATAGGAGTTGGTATATAGGATGAAATTCTAACTTTAAACCACCAACATTAAAGGTTGTAGAAATGCTGAATAAATTGCGACCCCATTGACCAAGCTTATCCCCAATAAAATCACTATTAATAAAGAAATAATCAACATTGTGTCCCTTAGCTGTAAAAGTAACATTAAGAATTAGCATTACGACAAAGTATCCAAAAAAGCCAACCATAGACCAATAAAATTGTTTTAATTTAGGTCTTTCAAATACTTTTAAAGCAACTATTAAGATTGGCATAAATGAAGCAATCCAGTGATTATACCAAAATTCAAAGATATGTGCACTTAAAATTGGAGTTAGTTCATTATAGTTTGGCATTAACATTGCGAAAACGGCACCAAGTACATTTATAAAATATGTAAAATAGAAAAGTCTTTTCATTTTAAATATTAAACAAAGAGGAATGATAAACATTGCAGTATTACATAAATGGAATGGCCATGTCCAAGGTTCCTTAAAATTTGTATAATCATATCTTGAAACAAAACCAACTAATGTAGCAAGAGATATATATATAAGTACAAATCTAATTATTTCTTCATTCTTATTTCTTAATAAGAAATATAATAAAACCGGAACAATAATACCAATATATAATAATATACGATGCGAAAACGAAAAATCAAGTGGGAATGAAGATGTTAGGCTTCCTCCACCAAGTCCAAATGTTGCTTGAACAAAATAAATAGGTAGAGCAGGAATAGTTAACAAAGCAAACATTCCAATTGTATATAATATTGATTTAATATTATTTTTATCTTTATGGTTTTTAAATAAATAATAAATAGTAATTATTAAAGATAAAACTATTTCAATAATTAATGTTACCATTAACCATGAAACATGAGATTTTCCCGTTAACACAAGAGCACTTTGTTTAATTAATATTAAATTTAAAATAAATATAAAAGGGCAAATAAATCTTACTAAGTTTCTTAAAGTCTTAAAACTAAAAAAAGATCTTAAAATTATTAATATAACTCCAACATATTCAAACCATATAGAAATATATGTAATTAAAGCAAGTAGATTATTTCCAAGAATATTAGATGCAAGACCAACATATGCATATTTCCTAGGTCCATCTGGATTACTTAGAGTTCTAAGTATTTCACTTTCATAACAAAATAGTCTAGTAATAAAAACTGCTATAAGAATATATGGTAGAATTTTTTCAAATATTAACTTTAATATGTTTAAGTAATTATTCTTTTCTAAAGTGCTTGTATTTGTCATAATAACACCTCTATATAGTAATCTCATTATATATATTATTATTGTATAATAAAATCAATTTTTTTTCAAGTCTTTTTAACTTAGATGACATTTAATCATTATTAGAAAGCACAACATTTAAAGAAAATATGTTGTTTTTTATAATTATAAAATAAGATTATACTATTATTAAATATATATTTGATAGATAATTATTTCCTATTAATTGTATGATTTTAATAAATAAAACAAACAAAATGCCATACCTATATAGTATGGCATTATTATAGATTATATTATGAGTTTTCTTTATTTTTTCCTAATATTTCTTGATATATATTACTCTTTGATGTATTTCTGTCTTTCGCAACTTTCTTCATTGCTTCTTTAGAATCATAGCCATTATTTAAATAATATTTATAATGTTCTTTTATCGATAAGTTTAAAAGATTTTCACATTTTTCTTCGTCATTACACCCTGATATTATTAATACCATTTCACCTTTAAGTTCATCTACAACATCTAATATTTCTTGGGCAGTCCCTCTTAAATATTCCTCATATCGTTTTGTTAATTCTCTTGCGAGAACGATATATCTATTTGGCATAATTTCATTGATCATTTCAAGTGTAGATTTAATACGATGAGGAGCTTCATAAATAATTAAAGTTTCTTTGTTGTATTTTAAATTTTCTATTTCTTCTTTTCTTTTTTGGTCTTTACTATTTAAAAAGCCAATAAAAGTAAACTTATTAGATGGAATGCCGGAAGCAACAAGGGCAGTAAGGCTCGCGCTAACACCAGGAACAACGACAACATCAATGTTATTTTTTATGGCATCTCTTGCTATCAAGAACCCTGGGTCACTGATTGCGGGCATACCAGCGTCACTTACCACCGCAACATTATTACCATTTTTTATTTTTTCAAGTATCGTTTTGGTTAAGTCTTGTTCATTAAATATATGATAACTATGCATTTTAGTATGAATATCAAAATGCGAAAGTAACTTACCCGTAATTCTTGTATCTTCACAATATATATCATCTACATTTTTAAGGGTTTCTACACCACGATAAGTCATATCACTATAATTTCCAATTGGAGTTGCAACTAAATATAATTTACTTGTTTCTTGTTCATATGTTTTCTGACGAGTTAACATCTTACACCTTCTTATAGTTAAAAATTTCAAGGATTTCTTTTGTGTAATTATTATGAGAATCTTTTATATAAAGGGGAGAAAGTACTTTTAATCCACCTTCATGTTTGCTTTTTTTACCTTCAATTAAAATAGCAATTGCATCACTATTAGATTGGTCCTGATATACAAATTGTAATCTTTTTGGAACAATTCCATATTTTTTAAATGAATCAAATATTTCTAATAATCTACTACTTCTATGAACTAATGCGAAAGTACCTCCTTCTTTTAACAAAATAGAAGCACTTTTTACAACATTATCTAAAGTGGTTAATACTTCATGTCTAGCAATAGTTAAATAATCATTTTTATTAAAATTATTATTTTCATTATTTACTTTAAAATATGGAGGATTTGATAAGACTACATCAAATTTAGATATTCCAAGTAATTTATATATATCATTTAGATTGTCATTGATTATAGATATTTGTGATGATAGATTATTTAGTTCAACACTTCTTTCAGCAAGATTAGCTATTGTTTCTTGTATTTCTACGCCATATATATATGCATTAGTTCTTAGTGTTAAAAATAAAGGTATATATCCATTTCCACAACCTAAGTCAACTATTCTTTTACAACTTGGATTAATTGTTACAAAGCTTGCAAGCAAACAAGAATCAATCGAAAAGTTTAAGATATCTTTTGATTGAATTATTTTTAATCCATCATAGCCTAATAAATCAACTATTTTTTCATTATTTTTTATTTGCATTATTTTTAAATTTCTTTTTATATCGATTATATCGATGTGCTTTCTTTTTATTTTCTTCTTGAACTTTAATATCTTCTTCAGTTGTTTCTTCAATTAGTTCTTGAACTTCTACTTCAATTTCTTCATCTTTCAAATCAGCAGTAACTATTAGTTCTGGTTCTTCAACACGTCTTGCGACTTGATAGCCCTCTATTTCTTCTAATTTGTGAGTTACTGGTGCACCACTTGGGTCTTCTTGAGTTTTAACTAAGCGTTTAAAATAATCAACAGATACAACTTTACAATTTTCACAGCTTGTTGTATTAACCATACTACCAACTGCTGGAAATTCTTTTTTCATTTCCTTATATAATTCATCTTCATAACCAATGCAACACATTAGTTTTCCACATAAACCGCTTATCTTAGATGTATTTAAACTCATGCCTTGTTCTTTTGCCATCTTCATTGTAACAAAATCAAAGTTTTGAAGAAATGTTTTACAACATAATTCTCTACCACAAATGCCTATTCCACCTAGGGCTCTAGCTGCTTCACGAGGACCAATTTGGCGAAGTTCAACTCTGATTTTAAATTCAGGAGCTAAATACTTCAATAGTTCTCTAAAGTCAACACGGTCATCAGCTGTATAATAGAATATTATTTTTGTTAAATCTATTGTATATTCAGCATACAATGGTTTCATTTCTAATTTACATACATTAATATATTTTTTAAATATTTCAAAGCTCTTTTTTGCAAGTTCATTATTTTTTTCTTCTTGCAAAACATCTTCTTCAGTAGCTTTTCTAATTACTGGTTTTAACTCATATTCTATTTGGTCATCTTCTACTTCACGATTAGAAATGATAACTTTTCCAAGTTCTACTCCTCTAACCGTTTCAACAATAGCGTATTCGCCTGTCTTAAAGTCATAGTTCAAAGGATCAAAATAGTATACTTTACCAACTTCTTTAAATTGTATTCCTACGATTTTAATCATTGTTTTCTCCTTTACTTATTTATTTCAACCATTAAACTTGTATAAAATAAATTAAGGTTTACATTATAATTTAATCTTTCTTGATATTCATTAATAACATCTATTTGATGCATTATTTTATCAATATGAATATTATCTTTATTATATAAAGAAATAACATCTGTAAATAATTTATTATCAACATTATTATATATATTAATTATTTCTTTATTAATTAATAATAAGATATCTAAAAATGCACGATGCCATTTTTTATTTGTTTCTGATTTTAAATAGCCACTATTCTTATAGAAAAAAGCAAATGGATCTTTATTTAAAGCAATTTGTTTTTCTACACCTAAAGCAAGAGTAAGTAACTCATATACTTTTCCTTCAGCAATCATTTGTTTAGCTTCATCAATATCAGAAGTTAGATATGATAAAACATATGACATATTATCTTCTACTCCATTATCTTTTAATGATTGAAAAACAAACTTACGAGGAAGAGCATTAAACTGAATAACTTGGGTTCTCGAAATAATAGTATCTAAAAGTTTAGTCTTAGCTTTTGTTAATAAAAAGATATAATGATTAGGAAATGGTTCTTCAAGTAATTTAAGTAGAGCATTACTTGCTGAAGAATTCATTTTATCAGCATCTTTAATAATTGCAATTTGTGGACCTGCTTCAAGTGAGGTCATTTTTAATTCATGGATAACTTCATCGATTTGTTCTCTTTTTATTAAATCATTTTGAGGTTCAATATATGTTACATTTAAATGATTATTTTTTTCTACTCTTATACAATTATTACATTTAAAGCAAGGTTTAGTTTCACTTTCACAAAGTAACATCATTGCCATATATATAGCAGCTTCATAAGTTCCGCTACCTTCATCGCCTTCAAGTAAGTATGCATGTGATAAATAACCAGATTCATAACTATTTTTAAAGTACTTAATTGGTGTACTTTGGTATTCTAACATTTGTTTAATTGTCATTACTTATGTTCCTCTATGTATTTTAATACTTTATCAATAGATTCCCTAGCAACTTCTTCTTGAGTCATTTCACCATCAATCTTAATTATTCGATCTTTATATATATCACAAAGTTTTACATAACCATCATATACTTTATGATGAAACTCCATTGCTTCTAATTCTAATCTATCCATGTCTCTGGCATTCTTCTTTATTCTTGCAAGGCCTACTTCTGGATGTACACATACAAATAAAGTTACATCAGGTAAAAGACCATTTGTTGCATATTGATTCATAGTATATATATTTTCCATGCCTAAGCCTCTTGCATTACCTTGATAAGCAAGTGAACTATCTAAGAATCTATCACATAATATAATCTTACCTTCTTTTAATGCAGGAAGAATTGTTTTTTGAATATGTTCGCGACGACTTGCTGCATAAAGTAGAGCTTCGGTCCAATCATCCATACCTAAATTATCTTTATCAAGAATTAATTCACGTATTTTTTCAGCTATCTTACTTCCACCAGGTTCTCTAGATAAGATAACATCATAACCTAATTCTTTTAACTTATCATACACCGCTTTAATTGCACTTGACTTTCCGCTTCCATCATTTCCTTCAAAACTAATAAATAAACCATTCATAACATCGTACCTCATATTAAGATTATTATATCATATTTTTAGATTTATATAAAGCAATGTGTAAATTAAAATTATTTTAAAAAAACATTAGAAATAAAATATATATAAAAATAAAAGTATATCATTACATATTTTTGGAAAAATATATAAGAGGTGAATTTTATGAAATATATTAAGAAAAGAAATCCAAATGATATGATTAGAAAAAATCTAAGTAGACAAGAATTTAGTGAAGAATTAAGTCCCTTTAGTAAAGTTGCGCAAGGAATATATATATCAGAAAACTATTATGACATTAATTCTAATACTTTAAGAAAATAAAAAAGAAATAAAAATAAAAAAATAGAAGATATCAACAAATGAAGATAAACTTGACCTTGCGAAATAAAACATAATATGGTATAATTATTAATATGGAGGGTGTTTCATGTTAGAATTATATATTGTTTGTTTTATTGCTGGAATAGGGGCAGGACTAGGCACTGGATTTGCTGGAATGAGTGCAGCAGCAGTAATAGCACCTATGTTAATTACATTCTTAGATATGGATCCATATATGGCAGTTGGTATCGCTTTAGCTAGTGATGTTTTAGCTAGCGCAATAAGTGCATATACTTATGGTAAAAGTAATAATTTAGACATTAAAAATGGATTAATCATGCTTGTTGCAGTTTTAGTATTTACACTTGTAGGAAGTTATATTGCAAATCTAGTTCCAAGCACAACTTTAGGAAACTTTTCAGTATTTATGACAATGATACTTGGTATTAAGTTTATCATCAAACCCGTTATGACTACTAAAGAAAAAAGAGAATCCATTAGTAAAGAAAAACAAGTAATAGGCTCAATCATAATGGGCATATTAGTTGGATTTATTTGTGGATTTGTTGGTGCTGGTGGTGGAATGATGATGTTACTAGTACTTACTAGTGTACTTGGATATGAATTAAAAACAGCAGTTGGAACAAGTGTATTTATAATGACCTTTACAGCATTAACAGGATCAGTAAGTCACTTTGTTATTGGAGGAATGCCTGATATATGGTGTTTAATAATTTGTGTGTTATCCACATTGCTTTTCGCAAGAATTGCGGCTATATTTGCGAATAAAGCCAAACCTGCAACATTAAACCGAATTACAGGTACAATCTTAACTATTTTAGGAGTAGTTATACTAATTGTAAATATGATTAAATAAAAGACTAATTATAATCTTTTAAGGGATTATCATTAGTCTTTTTTTATGTAAAAAAAGAGTACTTTTAAATGTACTCTTATTCATAATAAATCTTATATAAATATAAGCCCTCCCCAGGAGCTGTCCATGGAGCACTTTTTCTATCTTTTGATTCTATTATTTTATTAATATCATCAGCAGTAAGCTTATCTTCATTTACTTTTAATAGTAAGGCTATAATTATTCTGACCATATTTCTTAAAAAGCCATCTCCAACAATTCTAAATTCATAGATACCATTGTTTTCTTTTACTTCTAAAAGTTCAATAGTTCGTACTGTATTTTCTTTATCATGACCTTTTGATAAACTAACAAAATCCTTTGTTCCAACAAAGCATGGAATTACTTGTTTTATTTTGTTTATATCAATATCATAAGGATAATAATATATATATGATGCTTTTATGGGATTATATTCATTAGTCGATATATAATACCGATATTCTTTTTTTATTGCATTATATCTAGAATGAAATGAATCATCTACTATCTCAATATTCTTAACATATATATATGGTTTAATCATTTTATTTAATGCTTTTTGTAATCCTTTAATTGGAACTTCTTGACTACTATCAAAATGAGCTACTTGATTAATTGCATGAACATTTGTATCTGTTCTTCCTGCACTTTTTATTTCAATATTTGTTTTAAATATTATTGATAGACTTTTTTCAATTTCTTCTTGTACTGTAATTTTGTTTTTTTGCCTTTGATATCCAAAGAAATGAGAGCCATCATAAGAAATAGTTAATTTATATCGCATAGCACACTCTCCAAACAATCATTAATGCAAGTAATGCAAAGACAAAAACTAATGATAAGTAATCTTTTAAACTAAATTTAAGTACATTTAGTCTTGTTCTTTTTTCTCCAGGAATATAACCTCGTGCTTCCATCGCATCAGCAAGATCTAATGCACGTTTAAAGGCAATTACAAACATTGGGATTAATAATGAAATTATTTGTTTTACTTGGTCCTTTAATTTACCTTCTTTAAAATCAACTCCACGTGATGCTTGTGCTTTTAATATTTTATCTGTTTCATTAAATAATGTAGGGATAAAACGTAAAGCTATCGATATCATCATCGCAAGAATAGATGGTTTAAGTTTTATTATTTCAAATGGTTTTAAATACCATTCAATTGAAGCAGATAAATCAAGAGGTTTTGTTGTTAGAGTTAATGTTGTAGATAATAATATTATAATAAATACTCTACCAATAATAAACAAGCCTGAAATTAATCCCCCTTGATATATTTTTAATACAGGGCTCCAAATAAGTGGCATATCAAATGTTTTTGTAAAAATATACATACTTAAAATAAATAATCCTAATAAGACTAAAGTCTTAAATGGAATATATTTTCTTAAAATTAGGAAAAAGACAAGTAATAATAAGACTAAGTCGATATTAAATATACTAAAGTATAAATTTACTTCTGTAATTAGTTCTCCACTTTTATTAGTAAAAACTTGAAAAATAAAAGAAAACATTAGTAAGAAAATAATTTGTTTTAAACTATTTAAATATTTAATAATGGGAACATTACTTAAAGCAATAATAATAAATATAATTAATGCTAGTATTCCTAATAAAATAAAATTATTCATTGGTATTAAAAAAGCAATAACCATAAATATAATTAAAGCAAGAAGTTTTATTCTAGGATCTAATCGATGAATTAAACTATTTGTATTATAGTATTGACCAAAAGCAAGTTTCTCATTCATTAATATCACCTACTTTATTTTGTTTAACTATAATATCTAATAATTCTTCTTTAGTAAGAGGGATTTTATCAAAGCTAATTAAACCTTTATCTTTAAGTTTTAAAGCTAATTTAGCAGGTTCTGGTAAACCTAAATTATATTTTAATAATTTATCTAAATCCTGAAACAAATCATCTTTTTTACCATCAAATACAACTTCACCATCATCTAAAACAATTACTCTTGAAGCAAATTTACATACAACATTCATATCATGAGAAACCATTATTATTGTTTTATTAGTTTCTTTATGGATTTTTGTAAGTAATTCCATTAATTCTAGTTTACTTTTTGGATCAAGGCCTACTGTTGGTTCATCTAATATTAAGGTTTTAGGATTACTTGCCAGTATCCCCGCAATAGCAACTTTTCTCATTTGACCACCACTAATAGCAAATGGAGATTTATCTAATATTTCTTCAGGTATATTAAGGAGTTTAATTACTTTTAAGGCTTCTTTATTTGCTTCTTCAGGCTTCATTCCAAAGTTTTTTGGTCCAAATAATATATCTTTTTTGACGCTATCTTCAAATAACTGATATTCAGGAAATTGGAAAACAAGTCCAACATTTGACCTTATTAATTTAAGTTTAAGTTTTCTGTTTTTTCTTTTGTTATTAGTAACTTCTTGACCATATATATTAATTTTTCCAGAACAAGGAATAATTAAAGAGTTCATTAACTGAACAAGAGTTGATTTACCACTACCAGTATGACCAAGTATTGCAATAAATTCACCACTACTAGCTATATCAATATTAACATTATTTAAAGTATTTTTGGAAGCTTTTTTTATATACTTAAAACTTACATTTTGAAAGTTAATTCCCATAATGCTTCCTCTAATTCTTTTTTATTCCTTAAATCCATATTATGAACTTTATCTAATATATCTAAACTATCAAGTAACATTAAGCCACTAGCTTCCAAAATGACTTTTTCTTTTAATACTTTATCCGGTGAACCATCAAGTACAATATTACCATCATTTAAAACAATTACTCTATCAGCAATACAAGCTTCTTCTAAGTTATGTGTTATTGTAATAATTGTTTTATTACTTTCTTCTTTTAGTTTTTTAATCATATCAATTATTTCTCTTGTTCCTCTTGGATCAAGCATTGATGTAGATTCATCAAATATTATTACTTCAGTCTCCATAGCAAGTGCACCAGCAATCGCAACCCGTTGTTTTTGACCGCCAGATAAATCTTCAGGATTAGATAGTAAAAACTTTTCCATATTAACTAGTTTTGCATATTTATTTATTCTCTCAATCATTTCACTTCGAGGTATTTGATGATTTTCAAGTCCAAATGCAATATCATCTTGAACTGTAACCCCAACAAATTGATTATCAGGATTTTGAAAGATGATTCCCATTTTAGAATGTAACATATCTAATGTATTTTCTGTAATATCTTCATCAGTAGTATCAATATCATTTAGATATATATATCCAGATATTGGTTGTAATAACCCCATCATTAATTTAGCAATCGTACTTTTACCACTACCATTATGGCCTAAGATGCAGACCATTTCGCCTGGATTAATAGAAATAGATATATTCTTTATAACGTCATCATTAGAAGAATCATCTTCGTATTTAAAACTTACATTTTTAAATTCTATTTTCATTACTACCTCCTACTAAATTAATATTTATTTTCTTTTTATATCTTATATATTATACCATATTTGTAATAATTTATAAAGAAAAAAGCCTACATCAAATATGTGTAGGCAAATTATTCAAGTAATGTTTTTATCTATTAAATTAGATAAGATATTTTTTCTATTAAATAAATAAAGAATTTATATATATACATTGTTATACTAGAAATAGGAGATTCTACATTATATAAAGATAATATATATATTACAACCATAATTCCTATCATAAAGAAGCTACCATATTTTTGATAACCCATATATTCTTCATATGCATCTTTTGGTAAAACGATACCAACAATCTTAGATCCATCTAGTGGTGGAATTGGAATTAAATTAAATACACCAAGTCCAATGTTTAAGATTGCAAAATAAGAGAAGAAATTAATTAATATTTCTAAAAATAAATTTATTTCTATATTAGTTTTACAAATAATTATATATATAATTCCTAAAACAATAAATGAAAATAACATAAGTAAAAAATTCATTACAGGTCCCGCAAGTGAAACAAGTGTAATTCCTACTTTCTTATTTTTATAATAACTAGGATCTATTAGTACAGGTTTTGCCCATCCAAAATGAAAAAACACAAGACAAATTAAACCAACTATATCTAAATGTTTTACAGGATTAAGCGTAAGTCTTCCTGTTGCTTTTGGAGTAGGATCTCCAAGCCATGTTGATACTAATCCATGTGCAAATTCATGAAATATAATAGCAAGGAGAGCAGCGGGAACAATATATAAATAAGATATTAAATTTTCAATAATCATTAAAGTAATCCCCTTTCTTTTTAATTATATCATAGTCGAATTATTAAATCTAATATTATGATTAATAATTTGTAAGGAGTATTATAAAAGTGCAAAAAACACCCCTAAATAGAGGTGTATTTTTATTCTATAATGAATCTAATTAATTATTAGATAAATTCAATGATTGCCATTTCTGTAGCATCACCACGACGAGGACCAAGTTTTAGAACTCTTGTGTAACCACCATTGCGGTCAGCATACTTTGGAGCAATTTCATCAAATAATTTTTGAATCGCATATTTACCTTCAGCGTCTTTTTCAAAACGAACTATTTGAGCTGCTTGACGACGAGAAGCAAGAGTATTTTTCTTACCTAATGTTACCATTCTATCAGCTAATCTTTTTAATTCTTTTGCTTTTGCTTCAGTAGTTTCAATACGACCATTTATAATTAAATCTGTGATTAAATCGCGAAGTAATGCTTTTCTTGGGCTACTTTTACGACTTAATTTACGATAACCTAATGACATATTTTTTATCTCCTATTCTACTATTCTTCGTCTGATTCTTCATCATCATCTAAGAATGATTCACCAGTACTGTTTTTAAGGTCTAAACCAATTTCACGAAGTTTTTGGACAACTTCTTTTAATGACTTACGACCTAAATTACGAACTTTCATCATTTCTTCTTCTGTCTTTTGAGTTAATTCACCAACAGTATTAATATTAGCGCGTTTTAGACAGTTATAAGAACGAACTGATAAGTCAAGATCTTCAATCTTACGATCCATTTTACTATTAGTAACAACAACTTCTTTTTGTGTCATGTTTTCAGTTTGTTTGATATAAGCATTTAAATCTTCAAGAATAGCAAAGTGTTCATTTAAAAACTTTGCAGCCATACTTAAAGCATTTGTTGCTTTAATACTACCATTAGTCCAAACTTCAAGAGTTAATAAATCACAATCAAAGTTATCTTCATATCTTGTTTTAGTTACATCATAACGGCATTTTGTAATTGGTGTAAAAATTGAATCAATTGGTAAAAGTCCCATAATTCGATTATTACCTTCTTTACAGAAACGTTTATTTTCTTCAGCGTTTACATAACCAACACCATTTCTAATATACATTTCCATTTCGAATGAGCCACCAGCAGATAAAGTTGCAATCGGTTGGTCAACGTTAACTATTTGAATAATTTCAGATGAATTAAGTTGAATATCACCAGCTGTAATTACTCTTGTATATTCTAAGTCTTCGTCTTTTACTCCAGCTTTCTTTTGTTGTTCAATACTAGGAAGTGAAACTGATAATTCTAAATGACAAAGTTCTTCATCATCATTATAGATACCTTTTTCATTTTTATCAAAATTGATTGTAAAAATGATTGTCTTTAAGTTTAATATAATTTCAGTTACATCTTCTCTAACATATGGTATAGCACAAAATTCATGAGTTACATCTTTAATTTGGATTGCAACGATTGCTGCACCAGGTAATGAAGATAATAAAACTCTTCTTAAAGCATTACCAATTGTTATACCATATCCACGTTCTAGTGGACTTAATTGAATTTTACAATAATTAGGATCTTCTAATCCACCATCATTGATAAATTTTAATTCAGGTCGAATAAATTTAATTTTTCTCATTTCTTCCTCCTACTATAAACTATTTTGAAATATTCTGTATTTATTTTTAATACCACTATTACAAATAGTACTTATTAGTTATTAGCCACGAGGTCGTTTTGGAGGACGACATCCATTATGAGGAACTGGTGTAACATCTTGAATTGAAACAATATCAAGACCAGCTACTTGTAATGAACGAATAGCTGCTTCACGACCAGGGCCTGGGCCTTTAACAGTAACTTCTACTTTTTGCATTCCATTATCGATAGCTGCTTTAGCACATGCTTCTGAAGCCATTTGGGCAGCGAATGGTGTAGATTTTTTACTACCTTTAAATCCAACTGCACCAGCACTACTCCATGATACTACATTTCCTACTGGGTCTGTTATTGTTACAATTGTGTTGTTAAATGTTGAATGAATATGTGCAACACCTACAGGTATATTCTTTCTTACACGACGTTTACGAACTACTTTACGAGCCATTTTCTACGCCTCCTATTTCTTCTTATTAGCTACAGTCTTAGCTGGGCCTTTACGAGTACGAGCATTTGTTCTTGTTCTTTGTCCACGAACAGGTAATCCTTTACGATGGCGTAAGCCACGATAACTACCAATTTCCATTAAACGTTTAATATTTAATGCTACTTCACGACGTAAGTCACCTTCAACTTGACATTTAGCTACTTCTTGACGAATTGCTGTTAATTCGTTTTCAGATAAATCTTTTACTCTTTTTTCAGGATCAACATTTGCTGCTTTTAAAATTTCTAAAGCAGTTGGTCTGCCGATACCATAAATATATGTTAGGGATATTGCTACGTGTTTATCACTAGGAATATCCACACCAGATATACGTGCCATATTTCTTATAAGCCTCCTATATTATCCTTGTCTTTGTTTGTGCTTAGGATATGCCGAGCATATTACCATAACACGTCCATGTCTTTTAATTACTTTACATTTATCACAAATGGGTTTAACTGATGGTCTAACCTTCATTTTGAAAACCTCCTATTTTTTTATTTATAACGACGTTTGATACGTCCACGTGTTAAATCATATGGTGATATTTCAACAGTCACTTTATCACCTGGTAAAATGCGTATAGCATGCATGCGGATTTTACCAGAAACGTGGGCCGTGATTACTTGATTATTAGCGCTTAATTTAACTTTAAACACTGTATTAGGTAATACTTCAACGACTGTTCCATCCATTTCGAAAACATCATCTTTTGACATTAATCTACATTCTCCTTTAATTTAGTTAAAATTTCACAACCATCATCAGTAATAACTATTGTATTTTCATAGTGTGCACTGTCTTTATGGTCTGCTGTAATAGTTGTCCAATCATCTCCTAAGACTCTTACTTTATATGTTCCAGCAGTAATCATAGGTTCAATTGCGAGGGTCATTCCTTTTTTTAAGATGATGCCATGTCCAGGCTCACCATAATTAGGAATTGATGGATCCTCATGCAAATTAGTTCCAATACCATGACCTGTAAAATCTCTTACAACCCCATAGCCAAAACTTGTTGCATATTTTTCTATTGCATGTGATATATCAGATAATCTATTATTTGGTTTGGCATATTTTATGCCTTCAAAGAATGATTGTTTTGTTACCTCAACTAGTTTTCTTCTTTCAGCACTTACATTACCACAAAAATGGGTACGTGCTGCATCTCCATGATATCCCTTGTATATTGCACCGATATCAATAGAAATTATATCACCATCTTTTAAAATCTTTTTAGAACTTGGAATTCCATGAATAACTACTTCATTAATTGAAGCACATATTGAGGCAGGAAAACCATTATAATTTAAGAATGATGGAATAGCATTATGCGATGTAATTACATCGAAAGCAATTTTATCTAATTCTTTAGTTGAAACACCAGGCTTAATTGCTTTTTCAACTGCTTCATGAGCAAGTGCAACAATATAGCCAGCTTCTCTCATTAAATTAATTTCTCTTTCACTCTTAATTGTTACCATTATGCCTCCAAAGCTATAATAATATTTTTGACAGTTTCTTCTATTGTTCCGTTACTGTCAATAGATACTAACTTTCCAAGTTTATGATAATAATCAACTAATGGTTTAGTTTGTTTATTATACACTTCTAATCTGCTAGAGACTGTTTCAACATTGTCATCTTTTCTTGTAAATAAAGGAGTATTACATATATCACATAATCCATCAACTTTTGGTGGATATGTAACTAAGTTATATCCTTTTCCACAATTAGGACAAGTTCTACGATTAACAATTCTTTGAATTATTAAATTATCATTTACTTCTAAATTAACAGCTGCATCAAGAGTAATACCTAATTCATTAAGTGTTTTTGTTAAGTTTTCAGCTTGATCAATTGTTCTTGGATATCCATCTAGAAGAAATCCATTAGCACAGTCTTTTTCTTTTAATCTTTCTTTTACAATTTCATTTGTAATATCATCAGGAACTAAATTTCCTTTATCGATAAATGTTTTTGCGATTAATCCCATTGGTGTTTTTTTATCGATTGCCTCTCTAAATATTTCACCTGTTGAAATGTGAGGTACACGGTAGCGCTCTTTAAGCACTGCCGCATAGCTCCCTTTTCCAGATCCAGGTGCACCCATTAAAATCAAGTGCATAAACTTTCACCTTATTCCATAAAACCACGATACTCTTGAGATTGAGAAGCGGTTTTCATTTGTTTTACAGTTTCAATTGCAACACCAACAACAATCATAAGACTTGTACCACCAATTTGTACAGAAGATGGTAAGTCAGTAAAGATTGCTGAAACAATAATTGGTAATGAAGCAAGTACTGCTAAATATGTAGCACCTAGTAAAGTTACTTTAAATAATACTTTTGAAATATGTTGTGCAGTTTCTTCACCAGGTTTTTTACCAGGAATATATGCATTTTGTTTCTTTAAGTTATCTGCCATCTTATCAGGATCTATTTGTAAGAATGAATAGAAGAATGCAAATACAAAGATTAAAATGATATATATTGCAAATCCAATTGGTTTTTGATAGTTGAATACACAATCCCACCAAATACTAATTGTCTTCCCACTGCTTTCTAAAAAGTTAATAATAGTCATTGGTAAAGATAATAATGTTGAAGCGAAAATTACCGGTATAACAGAAGCGGTATTTAGCTTAATTGGAATATTAGAATCTTGAGCACCACGAAGTTTTGCAGCAGAAGGACGGTTAGAATATTGAACAGGAATCTTACGTTGTAATCCTTCCATCCAAACAACACCAATAACAATTAATACAAAGAATAATAACATTAATGCATAGAAGAATGGACCTTGCCATTTAAGTGCGCCATCTGCAGCTTCACCTACACGGAATTTATATCCATAACCTTCACCAGTAATAAAGTAATTATACATTGAAACCATCATTGATGGGAAACTTGCAACGATACCAGCAACGATCATGATTGATGTACCACTACCAACACCATGCATTGTAATTTGGTCAGCTAACCAAAGTGTGAATGCTGTACCAGCAGTAAGAACAATTGACATATAAATATATGTGAAAATATCATAATCAACGTTTGGTATATATTCAAGGTAATTGTATCCATAAGATACTTTGAAACCAATAATTAAAGCTAATGCTTGAACGAATGCTAAGAATAAAGCAATATATCTAGTCCAACGATTTAGTTTTTCTTTACCAGCTTCGCCTTCTTCACTCCATTCTTTAAATTGAGGAATGATGTCCATTTGTAATAATTGAACAATGATTGAAGAAGTAATATATGGACTTACACCTAAAGCTACAACAGAGAATTGAGATAATGCACCACCTGTGAAAATATCTAAGAAACCAAAGATATTTCCATCACTTGTTTGTGGTGTATAGTCTAGGAATGGAGTAGGAATATGAATTCCAATTCTCCAAACTAATAAGCATAAAGCAGTGAATAGTAATCCTAAAACTACTTTCTTAGAAAAGAATTTCTTCATACTAAGCCACCTCTACTGTTCCACCTACTGCGGCAATTTTTTCAGTAGCAGCTTTTGAGAACTTACTTGCTTTAATAGTTACCGCTTTTGTAAGTTCGCCATTGCTTAAAATCTTCACTCCTTCATATTCTTTTTTAACTAAGCCAGCTTGTTTTAATGCTTCTACATCAATAACAGCACCAGCTTCAAACTTATCATTAATGTCACCAAGATTAACTACTGCATATTCTTTACGATTTATGTTAGTGAATCCACGTTTTGGTAGACGTTTAAATAATGGAGTTTGTCCACCTTCGAATGCAGGACGAACACCGCCACCACTACGTGCATTTTGACCTTTATGTCCGCGAGTAGCAGTTTTACCCATGCCACTACCAACACCACGGCCTACACGTTTTTTATAGTGTCTAGCACCTTCAACAGGTTTTAATTCATTTAAATTCATACTAGTACCTCCTATCCTTCGATAACACTTACTAAGTGTCCAACTGTTTTAATCATACCGCGGATAGCTTCATTATCAACTTTAACAACTTCTTGTTGCATTTTTGATAAACCTAATGCTTTTAAAGTGTCACGTTGATTTTTAGGACAGCAAATAGGACTTTTAACTAATTTAATTTTTACAGTTTTAATTTGTTCAGCTTTTTTCATATCATCTATCCTATAGAATTTCTTCTACTGCCTTTCCACGTTGTTCAGCAACCATTTCCGCTGTACGTAACTCTTGAAGTCCTTTAAAAGTAGCACGTACAATGTTAATAGGTGTATTAGAACCTTGTGATTTAGAAACGATATCTTTGATACCAGCAAGTTCCACAACGTTACGAACTGGACCACCAGCAATAATACCAGTACCAGCTGGAGCAGGTCTTAAGAATACTTTACCAGCACCACTTATACCAGTAATTTCATGTGGAATAGTTGAACCAACGATAGGAACTGTAATAAGATTTTTCTTTGCGTCTTCAACAGCTTTTTTAATTGCTTCTGGAACTTCTTGAGCTTTACCAGTACCAAAACCAACTTGGCCATTGTAATCACCAACAACTACTAGAGCAGCAAAGCGGAAACGTCTACCACCTTTAACAACTTTAGTAACACGATTAATGACAACGACACGTTCTTCAAATTGTTTTTCTTCTACAACTTTTACTTGTTCACTCATGTCTGCCTCCTAGAATTTTAGTCCGGCTTCACGAGCCGCATCTGCTAATGCTTTAACACGTCCATGGAATAAGAATCCACCACGGTCAAATACTACTTCAGTGATTCCAGCTTCTTTAGCTCTATTTGCGATAGTTTCACCAACAAATTTTGCAGCTTCAAGATTAGAACCAACAGCAAGTTTATTGCCTTTTTCAAATGTAGAGGCAGAAACTAAAGTGATTTGTTTGCTGTCGTCGATAATTTGAGCTGACATATGTTTATTTGAACGATACACAGCAAGACGTGGTCTTTCAGATGTACCTTCAACTACTTTACGGATTCTCTCATGACGTACATGACGAGCAATCTTTTTAGATTTTTTAACGATCATTTTACTTAGTCTCTCCTTTCTACTTAGCCTTCTTGCCTTCTTTACGACGGATATATTCGCCTTTATAATGAACACCTTTACCTTTATATGGTTCAGGTCCACGTACTTTACGAATCTCAGCCGCAAATTCGCCAACTACTTGTTTGTCACAACCAAGTACATGTACTTCAGTTTGACTTGGACAAGTTACAGAAATACCTTGAGGTAATTCCATATTAACTGGATGAGAATAACCTAGGTTAAGTACAAGAGTATTACCTTGTAATTGTGCACGGTATCCTACACCAACGATTTCTAATATTTTTTCATAACCTTCACTAACACCAACAACCATATTATGAACTAAGGCTCTTGTTGTTCCATGAAGTGAACGATGAGTTTTATCATCACTAGGACGAGAAACTACAACATTATTTTCTTCAACAGTAACAGTAATATCAGGATTTTTTACATATTCTAATTGACCTTTAGGGCCTTTAACAGTAACTAAATTATCAACTACAGTAACAGTAACTCCTGCAGGAAGAGCGATGTGTTTATTACCTATTCTTGACATATAATCACCTTACCAAACAAATGCTATAACTTCGCCGCCAAGTTTCTTAGAACGAGCTTCACGGTCTGTCATAATTCCATTTGATGTTGAAATAATAGCTACACCTAAACCATTTAATACTTTAGGTAATTCACTTGATTTAGCGTATACACGTAAACCAGGTTTAGAAATTTTCTTTAATCCTTTAATAATTCTGTCTTTGTTGTTGTATTTTAGTGTAACTTTAATTACACCTTGTTTTCCGTCTTCAATTTTTTCATATTCGCTAATATAACCTTCATTTTTTAGAACTGCTAAGATTTCTAATTTTAAACGTGATGCAGGCATTGTAACACTTTCGTGTTTTGCTTGGTTTGCATTACGAATTCTAGTTAACATATCAGCAATTGGATCAGTCATAACCATAATCTTTGACCTTCCTTTCTACCAGCTTGCCTTTGTAACGCCAGGGATTAATCCTTGGTATGCAAGTTCTCTAAAACAAATTCTACAAATTTTGAATTTGCGATAAACTGCATGAGGACGTCCACAACGTTCACAGCGAGTGTATTCTCTTGTACTATATTTTGCTTTGCGAGAGCATCTTACTTTTTGGGATGTTTTTGCCATAATCAAAAGACCTCCTTACTTCTTCGCAAATGGCATACCTAACATTGTTAATAATGCACGACCTTCTTCATCAGTGTTTGCAGTAGTAACAATTACGATATCCATACCACGAATTTTTAAAACTTTATCATAATTAATTTCAGGGAAAATTAATTGTTCTTTTATACCAATTGTATAATTTCCACGTCCGTCAAAAGCATTCGCATTAACACCACGGAAGTCACGAACACGAGGTAGAGCGATAGAAACTAGTTTATCATAGAATTCATACATTCTTTCACCACGTAATGTAACTTTGGCACCAATTGACATACCTTCACGAAGTTTAAATACAGCGATTGATTTTTTAGCTTTAGTAACTAAAGGTTTTTGACCAGTAATTGTTGCTAAATCATCACATGCAGCATCTAGTAATTTAGAGTTGTGAATTGAATCACCAACACCCATATTAACTACTATTTTTTCAATTTTAGGAACTTGCATAACTGAAGTGTAATTAAACTTCTTTGTTAATTCAGCTACGACAGTTTCTTTATAATATTGTAAGACACGATTCATAACTATTCAAGCCCCTTTCCTACTTAATTACAGTTCCTGAAAGTTTGCAATAACGAACTTTCTTACCGTTTTCAATTTTATAACCAAGTTTAGTTGGTTTCTTTTCTACTGGATCAAGATAAGCTACATTTGATACATTGATTGGAGCTTCTCTTTTTTCAATACCACCATCAGGATTAGCGTTTGATGGACGGTTATGTTTAGTTACAATATTAACACCTTTAACAACAACGCGATTTGATTTAGGTAAAACTTGTAATACTTCGCCAGTAGTATAATTACCTTTAATAGGTTTACTATTACCAGTTGTAATAACTACAACGTCGCCTTTTTTAATTTTCATAACGCTTACCTCCTATAGTACTTCAGGAGCAAGAGATACGATTTTCATGAAATCTTTTTCACGTAATTCACGAGCAACAGGACCAAAAATACGAGTTCCTCTTGGATTCTTATCTTCTTTAATAATAACAGCTGCGTTATCATCAAATTTGATATATGAACCATCATCTCTTCTTACTGCTTTCTTAGTACGTACGATTACTGCTTTAACAACATCACCTTTTTTAACTTGGCCGCCAGTTGTAGCAGATTTAACTGAACAAACAACGATATCGCCGATTGTTGCAGATCTGTGGATTGAACCACCTAATATTTTAATTATTAAAAGTTGTTTTGCACCGGAGTTATCGGCTACATTGACTCTTGTTTCTTGTTGAACCATTGTAAATACCTCCTATTAGATGATTACTGCTTCTTGAACAACTTTAACTAAACGATAGCGTTTAGTAGCTGAAAGTGGACGGCATTCCATGATTTCAACAATGTCACCAACTTTAGCTATATTTTGTTCATCGTGTGCAGTAAATTTCTTAGTATATTGTACTCTTTTACCATATAGTGGATGTCTACGATGTGTTTCTACTTTAACTGTAATTGTTTTATCATTTACAGCTGAAACAACTTCGCCTACATATACTTTACGACTATTTCTTTCTTCCATAAGTTACCTCCGATTACTTGCTAGATGCAGTTTCACGTTCAGTAAGAACTGTGTAACATCTTGCAATTTCTTTCTTAACTTTTCTTAATTGTGCAGTATTTTCAAGTTTACCAACTGCAGCTTGGAAACGTAAATTAAATAATTCTTGTTTCAAGTCGTTAATTTTGTTTTGAATTTCAACATCATTTAATTCGCGAATTTTTCCTGCAAGAGATTTCTTTTCTGCGATCTTTTTTGCTATTTTTTTATCTTCTTTAGTTGTTTTAGTTACTCTAGCCATTAACAATCACCACTTTCTCTTACAACAAATTTTGTTTTAACAGGTAGTTTATGTGCAGCAAGTCTTAATGCTTCACGAGCGATTTCTTCAGAAACACCACCAACTTCAAACATAACTGTACCATCTTTAACAACTGCTACATATCCATCAGGAGCACCTTTACCAGAACCCATACGAACTTCTAGCGGTTTTTTAGTTTTGATATTGTGAGGGAAGATTTTAATCCAAACTTGACCATCACGTTTCATATAACGAGTCATAGCAATACGAGCTGCTTCGATTTGTCTATCAGTAATCCAAGCACCTTCTAGAGATTGAAGACCAAATTCACCAAAAGTAACTTTTCTGCCACCTTTTGCTTTGCCTTCATAACTAACGCGATGAGGACGACGATATTTAGTTCTTTTTGGCATTAACATAATTATTTAGCCTCCTTTTTTGAATTCTTTGCAGCAGGCAAAATTTCGCCTTTATTAATCCAAACTTTAACTCCTAGCTTTCCATATGTTGTTGCTGCTTCTGCTGTTGCGTAATCGATATTAGCACGAAGAGTATGTAGAGGAACGCTTCCTTCAATATATCCTTCGCTTCTAGCAATTTCAGCACCACCTAAACGGCCAGAGATACTAGTTTTAATTCCTTTAGCACCAGCTTTTAAAGCTTTTTGGATTGCCATTTTTTGTACACGACGGAATGAAGCACGATTTTCTAAATCTTCTGCCATCTTACGTGCAACTAAGTTTGCTTCTTTGTCTGCATCTATTTGTTTGATTTCAGCAACTGATATATAAATATTTTTACCAGTTAATTTTTGTAAAGCTGCTACAGCTTCATTTTTCTTAGCACCACCAGTACCGATAACGACACCAGGTTTTGCGGCATGAATAGTAATAATAACTCTCTTGCCTGTACGTTTGATCTCCATATGTGAAACATATGCAGCTTTATAGAAATTGTTTAAGTATTCACGTATTTTTAAGTCTTCAAGTAGTAAATCAGCAACTTTAGTTTTAGGTGCGTACCATTTAGCATCCCAGTCGCGGATAATACCAACTCTCATACCAATCGGATTAACCTTTTGACCCATATGTTTCCTCCTAATTTTGACCGTCAGACACTACAATTGTAATGTGACTAGTTCTTTTTAAAATTCTATTACCGCTACCTTTAGCTCTTGCACGGAATCTTTTTAATGTTGCACCTGGATTAACGTAAATTTCTTTTACGAATAATTGGTCAACATCTAAACCAAGATTATGATCTGCATTTGCTACTGCGGAATTTAATACTTTTAATACATCTTCTTTAACTGTTGATTCACAATTCTTAAGAATTGAAACAGCTAAACCTACTTTTTTACCACGAATTAGATCCACAACTAAACGAGTTTTACGTGGAGAAATTCTTAGTGATTTTGCAACTGCTCTAACTTCTGCCATAATAACCCTCCTTATTTAGATGCTTTCTTATCCTTACCATGTCCACGGTAAGTTCTTGTTGGAGCGAATTCACCGAATTTATGTCCTACCATATCTTCAGTTACATATACAGGAATGTGTTCTTTACCATTATGAATGGCTACTGTATGTCCAACGAATTCTGGATAAATAGTTGATCTTCTTGACCATGTTTGAATTACTTTCTTTTGATTTGCTTCATTTAATTTAACAACTTTGTTCATTAAATGTTCATCAATAAAAGGTCCTTTTTTAAGTGAACGTGCCATATATGCAATTCCTCCTTATCCGTTTCTACGACGAACGATAAGATCATTCGTTTTATTTTTAGTTTTTCTTGTCTTAAGACCAAGAGCGATTTTACCCCAAGGAGTCATAGGAGACTTACGACCAATAGGTTGACGGCCTTCACCACCACCATGAGGGTGATCGTTAGGGTTCATAACTGAACCACGAACTGTAGGGCGAATACCCATATGACGTGTACGTCCAGCTTTACCTACATTTACTAGTTCATAGTCAAGGTTACCAACACCACCAATTGTAGCACGGCAAACGCCAAGAACTCTACGAACTTCACCACTAGTTAAACGAATTAAAACATAACGTTCTTCACGTCCTAGAATTTGAGCACTACTACCAGCAGCTCTAACTAGTTGGCCTCCATGGCCTTGATGTAATTCAATATTATGAATTGTAGTACCAACAGGGATATTAGCAAGTGGTAAACAGTTACCAACAGTAATATCTACATTTTCACCTGAATAAACAGACATTCCAACTTTTAATCCTTCTGGAGCGATAATATATCTCTTTTCACCATCAACATAGTTAATTAAAGCGATATTTGCACTACGGTTTGGATCATATTCAATAGTTGCAACTTTTCCTTCAATACCATCTTTATCTCTTTTGAAATCAATGATACGATATTTACGTTTTTCGCCGCCGCCTTTATGACGTACTGTAATACTACCTTGAGCATTACGTCCACCTTTTTTATTTAATGGAGCTAATAAACTTTTTTCAGGAGTATCTGTTGTTATTTCTTCATATGTTAACACTGACATGTTACGACGACCATTAGTCGTTGCTTTATATTTCTTAATTGCCATGATAACCTCCTATTAAATTTCAAATTTATCGATAGTTTGACCAGGAGCTAAGCGAACGATTGCTTTTTTGTATGCTGGTTTGAAACCTTCGAATCTTTGCATTCTTTTTGCTTTTCTATGAACATTGATTGTTCTAATTTCAACTACATCTACTTTGAAGATTTTTTCAATTGCATCTTTAATTTCTGTTTTATTTGCACTTGGATCAACTTCAAATGTATATTGTAATTTTTCTACTAAACCATTTGTTTTTTCAGTAATAATCGGTCTTTTAATAACATCATACATAGATTTCATTATTTAAGTACCTCCTCAAACTTTTCAACAGCAGCCTTAGTAATAATTAAACTATTTACATTCATCATTTCATATACTGAAATATGATTATAATGTTGAACTAATAAATATGGTAAATTACGACCAGCAAGTTCTACATTTGCATTAGTATCTTCTAATACGATAGCAACTTTTCTGCCATTTACTTTTAAATTGTTAATAACTTCAACTAAACTCTTTGTTTTGAAATCTGCAAGTTCTAATGAATCAACTACATAAATTTGATTTTCACGAACTTTAGCACTTAATGCACATCTCATTGCAAGACGAGCAACTTTTTTGTTAACTTTTAATTCATAAGTTCTAGGAACTGGTGCGAATACAACACCACCGCCTCTAAATTGAGGAGCACGGATTGTACCTTGACGAGCGCGACCTGTACCTTTTTGACGCCATGGTTTTCTACCACCACCACTAACTTCAGAACGAGTCTTTGCTTTTTGTGTTCCTTGGCGTTTTGCAGCTTGTTCAGCTATAACTGTATCGAATATTGCTTGTTGATGGTCTTCAGTACCAAATACATATTCGCTTAATTCTAATTCACCTACTTGTGAACCGGTTTGATTGTATAAAACAACTTTAGGCATATTGGACTCCTTTCTATGCTAGTGCTTCAGGGTTTAATTCTGGCTTTTTAGATTTAACAGCATTCTTAATAACAACGAATGAATTATTTGCACCAGGAACATTACCCTTGATTAATACTACATTGTTTTCAGCATCATATTTAACAAATTCAAGATTTTGAACAGTTTTTGTTTCACCGCCCATACGACCAGCCATTTTCTTACCTGGTTTAATACGAGCAGGTTGGATAGATCCCATTGAACCTATTCCACGATGATATCCTGAACCGTGAGCGGCAGGACCTAAATGGAAGTTATGACGTTTGATAACGCCTTGATAACCTTTACCTTTTGATGTACCAGTTACATCTACTAATTCTCCAACGAAGAATATATTTCCTTTAACCTCTTGTCCAACTTCGAACGCTAGCATTTCTTCCCCAGCGATTTCTTGAATGAAGCGCTTAGGGGCTGTGTTAACTTTAGCAACGTGTCCAAGTTCAGGTTTATTAGCTAAACGTTCAGGTTTGTCAGCATAACCTAATTGGATTGCATTGTATCCATCAGTTTCAACAGTCTTTTTTTGTAATACTACATTCGGAGTTACTTCAATTACTGTAACAGGGATTAAAGAGCCTGTTTCAGAGAAAACTTGTGTCATTCCGATTTTCTTACCTAAGATTCCTTTGGCCATGAGTGCACCTTCCTTTCTATTTTAAAACGATTTCGACACCAGATGGAAGTTCTAAATGAACTAACGCATCCATTGTTTTTGGAGTAATATTTACGATATCAATTAAACGTTTGTGAGTACGACGTTCAAATTGTTCACGACTATCTTTATATTTGTGTGGTGAACGGATAATAGTAAATACTTCCTTTTCAGTTGGTAGTGGAATTGGACCAGAAACTTTAGAACCAGTTCTTTTAGCAGTTTCCACTATCTTTTTTGCAGATTCATCTAATAATCTGTGGTCATAAGATAATAATCTTATTCTTAACTTTTTTTCTTTTGCCATGTTTTTACCTCCTAGCTTTTCTAAGCTATAGACTCAATGCAAATTCCCTGACCTTACGCACCACGGCAACTTTTCCGTGCGTGTCAGCAACCTTGCATATCTCTGTCCGTTTTTAGCCTGTAATATTATATTCAAATTGCCCTTTTTTTGCAAATTGTTTGCTCAAGAATTTATTAATTTCATAATTAATTTTAAAAAACAAATCAGAACCGAAATGTTTTCTTTATGAATTTTTCCTATTTAAAAGTAAAAAGAAAAGAGTAGTTCAAATAAATGACTACTCATTTGTTTTTATTTTCTCTTTCTAAGTATTACTACACTTAATGCAAGAAGAGTAGTTAAAGCAAGTACATA
>CAZDPJ010000011.1:0-40429 GCA_964507405.1 uncultured Staphylococcaceae bacterium | reverse complement strand
TAGTTAGAAATAGCAAAAATAGGTCGTTGCCAGCTCCTTTCTATATTCATTAAAAAATGGAGGATTAGCTCAGCTGGGAGAGCATCTGCCTTACAAGCAGAGGGTCGGCGGTTCGATCCCGTCATCCTCCACCATTGCCGACTTAGCTCAATCGGTAGAGCAACTGACTTGTAATCAGTAGGTTGTGGGTTCAATTCCTATAGTCGGCACCATTTTTGTCCTCGTAGCTCAGTCGGTAGAGCAACTGACTTTTAATCAGTGGGTCGGACGTTCGAATCGTCTCGGGGACACCATTTGTATCTTTCGGGCATTTATGCCTGAGTGGCGGAATAGGTAGACGCGCAGGACTTAAAATCCTGTGGTAGCAATACCGTGCCGGTTCGATTCCGGCCTTAGGCACCAAATTAGTGGGTCCATAGCTCAGCTGGGAGAGCACCTGTTTTGCACGCAGGGGGTCGAGGGTTCGAGTCCCTTTGGATCCACCATTTTTTGTATCAAGATATGGCGGTGTAGCTTAGTTGGCTATAGCGTCCGGTTCATACCCGGAAGGTCGGGGGTTCAAGTCCCTCCGCCGCTACCATTATTTATTAATGGACCTTTAGCTCAGTTGGTCAGAGCTCCCGGCTCATAACCGGTTGGTCCGGGGTTCGAGTCCCTGAAGGTCCACCATTTATATTTTATTTAGATTACGGAGAAATACCCAAGTCTGGCTGAAGGGATCGGTCTTGAAAACCGACAGGGTGTAACAGCCGCGGGGGTTCGAATCCCTCTTTCTCCGCCATCTTTTATCGCGGAGTAGAGCAGTCTGGTAGCTCGTCGGGCTCATAACCCGGAGGTCGATGGTTCAAATCCATCCCCCGCAACCATAAAAAAAGGTCCTGTGGTGTAGCGGTTTATCACGCCTGCCTGTCACGCAGGAGATCGCGGGTTCGATTCCCGTCAGGACCGCCATTAGGTGGCTAGGTAGCTCAGTTGGTAGAGCAATGGACTGAAAATCCATGTGTCGCTGGTTCGATCCCGGCCCCAGCCACCATTTAATTTGCTTTTCCTTTTTATATATATAAAGTGTTGTTCGTAGGAACAACTTTTTTTTATTCAAAAAAAGAATGTATTTAATACATTCTCTTTTATAGATTATTCATTTCTTGTTGAATCTTTTCTCTTAAATTATTCTTTTCCATTTTATAAGCTAAATTAATAGAATGATAAATGGAAATTGCTTTTGTCGAACCATGTCCTTTAACAATAGTTTTATTCGTACCTAACATAACAGCTCCACCATAATTATTATAGTCTAATAAATTTTTTAGACCATATATATCTTTCTTAAGAAGTAAAGCACCTAATTTATTTTTAGGATTCTTCATAAATGCTTTCTTTAATAAACCAAGCATTTCGAGACATGAACCTTCAGTTGTTTTAAGTAATACATTTCCACTAAAACCATCACATACAACAAGGTCATATTTTCCTGTTAATAAATCTCTACTTTCCATATTACCTACAAAATTAACAGTAGGAGTTTCTTTTAATAACTGGTAAGTTTCTTTTCTTAAAGTATCTCCTTTTTCTTCTTCAATACCGATATTTAAAAGAGCTACTCTTGGTTTTTCAATATTATAGGCTGCTTCTAAATATAGACTACCCATTATAGCAAATTGTTGTAAGTAGATAGGATCACATTCAGCATTCGCACCACTATCACAAATAGCAACAATTCTTTCATTTACGGTTGGAAGAATTGGACAAAAGGCAGGACGTTTAACACCTTTTATTCTACCTACCTTTAGTACTGTACCAGCAAGAATCGCTCCAGTTGAACCAGCACTTACTAAACAATTTATATCATCATTTTCTTTTAGTAGATTTAAGGCTTTTACTAAAGAACTATCTACTTTCTTTTTTATTGCTTCTGTAGGTTTATCATTGCAAGTTATTTCATCATTTGCATTAATAATTTCTACTCTTGATGCATCATAACTATATTTATTCAATTCTTGTTTAACAAGTTCACTTGGTCCTATAAAGATAGTATAAATATCAGTATTTTCTGTACTTGCTTTAATAGCACCTTCTACCATGACACCAATACCACGATCAGCACCTAAGGTATCAACAATTATTTTAATCATAAAATTACCTCTTTCTTTATATATATATTTTACCATTATTTTATGTATACGTCAACAAAGTTGACTAAAAAGACAAAAAATGATATAATATATAAGAAAATATAAAAAGAAAGGAAATCTGTATGTTAGTACTATGGACTGATACGGATACTGATCTTACTTTAAAAGAGGCTAAAGAATATGGATATAAGCTTATTAGTATGCCATATCTTATTGATGAAAAGGAAATAAAACCTTATGAAGATTTTGAAGAATTTAATTCAAAAGAGTTTTATAATTCATTAAGAAAAGGAACTCTACCTAAGACATGCGCAATAAGCCCAGAAGCTTATATTAATTATTTTGAGCCTGATTTTAAAGCCGGAAATGATATTTTATATGTTCATTTCTCAAAGACAATGAGTGGCACATTTAATGCTATGAATATTGCTTTAGAAGAATTAAAAGAAAAGTATCCTGAACGTAAACTATATACGATTGATACTAAAGGTATTACAATTTGTAGTTTAAACATTGTTAAAGAAATAGGGGATTTATACAAACAGGGAAAAACATTGATGAAATATTAAAATGGGCTGAAGTAGAAGTAGATAAATTTGCGACTTACTTCTATGCTGATAACTTAAAGTTTTTTAAGTTAAGTGGAAGAATAAGCAATCTTTCAGCAACTTTTGGGACAATACTAGGAATTCATCCTATTATATATATGTCTCAAGAAGGAAAAATGTTAAGCCTTTCAAAAGTAAAAGGAAAGAAAAAAGCAATTAATGCTTTAATTGATTATGTTGTTTTATTAGAAGAAAATATAAAAGATCATCGTGTTATTATTGGACATGCTGATGCTTTAGATTTAGCAGAAAAATGTGGAGAATTATTAAAAGAAAAATTTGGTGATGATTTAAAAATAGAATATGATGTTGTTAATCCAACCGCAGGAAGTCATTGCGGACCAGATTCTATTGGTATTTGTTTCCATGCTAAACATAGGTAAAAAGAATGGTTGAAGTTAGAGAAGTAAAAACAAGAAAAGAAAAACGTGATTTTATTAATTTTCCATTAAAATTATATAAGGATAATCCATATTTTGTTCCACCACTATATTGTGATGAAAAAGCATTATTTAAAGAAGATAATGTTAATTATGAACAATCTGAAGCAGTGTACTTTAATGCATATTTAGATGGTAAAATTGTTGGAAGAATATCTGGTATTCTTCAAAAAGCAAGTAATGAAAAATGGAATCAAACAAGAATTAGATTTACAAGATTTGATTCTATTGATAATCAAGATGTCGCAAATGCTTTATTTAAACAAATTGAAATATGGGCAAAAGAAAAAGGAATGACAGAAATTGTTGGACCTCTTGGTTTTTCTGATTTAGAAAGAGAAGGACTTCTTATTGAAGGATTTAATGAAGTATCTACATTTGAAGAACAATATAATTATGAATATTATCAAAAGTTAATTGAAAATTGTGGTTTCAAAAAAGAAGTAGATTGGGTAGAAAGTAAAATTAAATTACCAGAAGTAATTGATCCTCGTATTAAAAGAATTAGTGAAATGATGTTAAAAAAATTCAAATTAAAACTTGTTAATGAAGAAGTTAAAACATTAAATGAATTTATTAGAAGATATGAAGATCAATTTTTTGATATTTTAGATAAGACATATGTTAACTTATATGGAACGGTTCCATTTACTGATAGAATGAAAAAGCAATTAATAAAGAGTTTTAAATTAATACTTGATATCGAAAAAGTTGCGGCGATAGTAGATGAAAACGATAGAATAGTATGTTTTGGATTAATCTTTCCATCAATAGGAAAAGCTCTTCAAAAGTCAGGAGGAAGACTTACTTTACCTACTTTAATTAAAGTATATAAAGCTATTAAACATCCAAGAGTAATTGATTTTGGTTTAATAGGAGTACTTCCTGAATATCAAATGAAAGGCGTAAGTACAGCCCTATTACAAGGAATAATAGAGATAATGCAAAAGTATAATGTTGATTATGCTGAAACAAATCTAAATCTTGAAACTAATGCTAATATTCAAAATCAATGGAAGAACTTTGATGCTGTGCAACATAAAAGAAGAAGATGTTTTATAAAAGAAATAAACTAAAGTCAAATGGCTTTAGTTTTTCTTTCTTGTTTAATAAAAAAGCACTGATTTAGTGGAATATTACAATTTCCATTGTAATAGCAATTACCACATTTTTCTCTTAATTTTTTCTTTTCATTTCTATTTTTCATAAGTTATTTCCCCTTTACTTATAATAGTATTACCCGCTTTTTTAAATTTATTCACTTTTAATAAATATATTATATTTTCTTGCAAAATAAATATATTTATGCTAAAATTATATTTAATTAGAAAGGGTGAATTATATGGATGAAATTAAATCTATTAATATAGATGGTTGTGCAATTGTTATATTAGATAATAATTTATTTGATAGTACTACACTTGATGTAATTATAGAAAAAATTAAATCATTAAATTTAAAATATGTATTTAATACCGTCGCATATGGTGCAAAGGTTGTAGAAAGTTGTTATGAATTAATTCAAGAACAAGCTAGGAAAATGGATAAATTGCCTACTAATTTGCCTTTAATTATATTAAAGAATAAGCCAAATGATTTTATATATAGTAAAGAATTATCTAAGATTAAAGGTATCAATGATATAATGAAAGAACTTTTAGAAGATAATTTAAATACCAAATATAAATATATTATATTAACAAAAGATTATACCTCTCTTTATCTAGACATAGATGATAGTGATATATATATTTCAATTAAAGATTTTTTAAATTTAGAAAGTGTTAATGTATTTGAAACAAAAGGCTTTCCTACTTATGAAAATAATACATCACAAATTGAATTAACAGATATAGTATATACCTATTTAGCTATAATGAAAAAAGTAAATGGATTAATTGAAAAACTAGAAGAATATATATATCAAATAATATTTAAAGAGTATAAGTTTAAACTATTACTTATTAATTCTTATAAAGATTTATATAATGAAGATATTGAAATATCTGATTATGATCTTATAATAGAAAGTAGTAGAAAGGAATTACAGAAAACAAATATATTAGAAAGCCCAGATGTAGTATCAGTATATCAAATGGTAAAGCATCCAGGATTAAAGTTTAAGGAGTAAAAAACGTGCATATATCAAAAACATTATTTAAGAATATGATTAGGTGTTCTAACTTTCCAGCATTATATGATATGTATATAAACCGTGGAGCCCACAACGTAACAAAAATAGATGGAGAAAGAGTTGAAACATTAGAAAGTGAAGTCGCAAATATGGATGATGCAACTTTTACATTACTTGATGATAAAAGTATGGAAATCTTTGAGTCAATGTTTGATGAGGAAACAGGGATTGATTTAACACAAGTAACAAGTGCTCAATTACTTGCTTTCGCCGAAACATTTGTTGAAGTAGAACGTCTTGCGATTAAACAAGCAGAAAGAATATTTAATAAAGAAATTAAAGCATCAACTATTACTAAAGAACAAGAGTCATTTGAATTTACTGAAAATGATAATACTTACTATTGTTATCTTGATGGTTATATGGAAGATGGAAATACCATTAATATCTTTGAAGTTAAAGCAACAACTAGTAAAAAATATGATGAATTTAATTTAACTTTCAGAAAAAATAAAAATGGAAATGGTGGTAAATTTCCTTTATTTGTAATGAATAATAAAGGAATAATGAAGTATGTAGGTTCTTCATATTTAGGCCAAGAATTAGGTGGAAAAGTAATTACGGAAAAAGAAATTGGTGAAAGAGTAAATAGACTGACTGATCTTTATTCACCAACTGGTAAATATATATATGACCTTGCTATTGAAAGATACATTGTTGAACATAGTTTAAATAGCTCTAATAATATTAATTATTATTTGATTGTATTAAATGCTGAATATATATATGATGGGAAAAAAGATGAGAATGGTCCAATATATGATAAAGATGAATCAGGAAATGAATTATTTAAAATATATGATATGACTGAAATTACATCATTTATTCAAGATGAAATAAGACTAAAACAAAAGAAATTAGAATATGACCAAGAACATTTAGAAGTTAATTATCATTCTTTTAGTAATCACTGTGAATATAAAAAAACTACAGCTTGTAAGTTTTTCCCTATTTGTGCAAAACGAGTTTTAAGGGATGGTTCTATATTAGAATATCTTCATAAAAACTATGCATTTAAATGTGGTAATGACATCTTAACAATGTATGATTTAATTAATCAAGGTATATATATGATACCAGAAGCAAGACCTTATATTAATAGATTAGATAATATTACTCAATATGATTGTTATGTTAATAATACAACATACATTGATAATGAAAGAATTCACAAGGCAATTAATGCCATAACATATCCAATATTTCACTTAGATTTTGAAAGTTATAATTGTCCACTTCCTAGATTTAAAGGTGAAAATCCCTATATGCAATCATTGTTTCAGTACTCACTTCATATTGAAAGAAGTCCTGGTGTTTGTGATATTGTTAAAGACCATTATGAATATTTAGCTCCTGACCATGAGGATCACCGCCTTGATTTAATTACTAAATTAATTCATGATATTGATTTATCAAATGGTGGTATTGTTATGGTATATAACCAGAATTTTGAAAAAACAAGACTACATGAACTTGCCAGAATGTTTCCAAAATATAAAAAAGAATTAGATAATATTAATGATCATATCTTTGATTTACTTGCGGTATTACATGGAGATAGAGCTTTATTTGAACAAATTACAACCGAAGAAGAAAGAAAATTATATGAATCGAGACCTCCATTTACATATTATAATAATAAAATGCATGGTTCATTTTCAATAAAAAAAGTTTTACCAATCTTTACTAATCTTTCATATAAAGATTTAGTTGTAAAAAATGGTACCGAAGCAATCCTTACATATGGTTTATTACCTACCTTAACTCCTAAAGAATATGAGGAAAAATACCTTGCTTTGAGGGTTTATTGTCGACAAGATACATGGGCAATGGTTGAAATATTAAGGGGTTTAAGGAAAGCATTTATGAATTAAAATATATAAAAAAGACTGCAAATAGCAGTCTTTATTTTAATTTTCTTCATCTTTTAAGCGTGCTTCAAGGTCGTAAACATCAGCTTTTGTAATCACTACATCATAGAATTCACCTGGAATTAAGGGGGTAGAAGAACTAATATAGATGTATCCATCAACGTCATCTGGAGCGTATCCATAGCTTCTAGATTGGTACATTTCTTTATCAAAATCGAAGTTATCTACTAGTACTTTATAGGTGTTTCCAACAATAGATTTATTCTTATTTTCAATAATTTTTGATTGAATTTTCATTAATTTATTATATCTTTGCTTAGCAATATTTTCCTTTATTTGAGGAGATATTGTGAATGCTTCTGTATCTTCTTCAGGAGAAAAAGTAAAAACACCTAGTCTATCAAAGCCAATTTCTTTTACAAAATCACATAACTCTTCAAACTCTTCATTTGTTTCAGTTGGGAATCCAACAATTAAAGTACTACGTATAATAACATTAGGAATATATGTACGAAGCTTATTAATGATACTTCTTATCATTTCTTTAGAACCACGTCTATTCATTAGTTTTAATAATCGATTATTAGCATGTTGAATTGGTATATCAAAGTATGGTAATAATTTTTTATTATCCCTAAATTCTTCTAATAATTCATTACTTATTTCATCAGGATATAAATATAAGACTCTAATCCAATCTAAGTTATTGATTTTTGATAATTCCTTTATTAGTTTTGTAATGGTAGTTCCATTCTTTAGGTCGGATCCATATCTAGTTGTGTCTTGTGCAATTAATGTTATTTCTTTAACGCCACATGATACTAAAGAATTTGCTTCTGTTAATATATCTTCAATTGTTCTACTTTTAAATTCACCTCTAATTAAGGGAATTGCACAGTATGCACATTTATTATTACAGCCATCAGCTATTTTAATATAAGCACTATGAGGAAGGGTAGATACAACACGATTATTATAATCCATGTGATAACTAGAACTACTTGATGTAATAGTTTTAAATAAATTATCGATATGTTCGTAATCCCTTATAGGAAAGTAAAAATCTACTTCAGGAATATTTTCTTTTAAATCTTTAAGATATCTTTCTACTAAGCATCCCATTGCAATTATTTTCTTGCCTTTTGTTCCGTAATCAGTTAATTCTAAGATTGTGTCGATTGCTTCTTTTTTCGCGGATTCAATAAAACCACAAGTATTAACTACAAGGATATCAGCTTCATCCATATTGGTTGTAATTTCTATACCATAATTTCTTGCAACCCCTAAAAACATTTCGGTATCAATTAAGTTCTTAGCACAACCTAAGGAGATCATTCCTAGTTTCATATATATTCACCTCTTTATAATTATACAATATTTTAGAGGTATTTTCTCTTTTTAAACAATTATTTTTCTAATGTGTGGAAATAAATTAATTGTTGTGGTATAATAAGTTAACAGAAAAGAGGTAATTTAATATGTCAAAACAATTTATCGTTGAAACATCAGCACGTCATGTCCATTTAACAGAAAGTGATTTTAAAGTATTATTTGGAGAAGATGCTAGCTTAACAGTTAAAAAATATTTATCACAACCAGGTCAATATGCAAGTGAACAAAGAGTTACAATTGTAGGCCCTAAAAAAGAACTTAGTGGTGTATCAATTCTTGGCCCTTTCAGAAATGCAAGCCAAGTCGAATTAAGTGCAACTGATGCTCGTAGTATTGGTTTACCAATTGCTATTCGTGAATCTGGTGTAATTGAAAATACTCCAGGATGCATTATTAAAGGTCCTGTTGGTGAAGTTGAAATTCCTTGTGGTGTTATTGTCGCAAAAAGACATATTCATGCAACACCTGCTGATGCTATAGAATTAGGAGTAAAAGATAAAGAAATAGTAAATGTAAAAGTAAATACAAGTGAACGTTCTATTATCTTTGGTGATGTAGTAGTTAGAGTTAGTGATAAATTTGCTCTTGCAATGCACATTGATACAGATGAAAGCAATGCTGGAAATGTAGCAGGCGGAACAATGGGTGAAATAGTTAAATAATCACTAATTAAGAGTTTACCTCCTAAAATGGAGGTATTTTAAAAAATTAGTAAAGTAAGAGGTAAATAATTATGCGATGTCCAAAATGTCATAACGAAAATAAATATGATGCTTTAACTTGTGATTTCTGTATGGCTCCGCTACCAATGACGGCAGAGAGAATGGAAGAAATTAAAAGAATGAAGAAATTAGAAAGAAAAAATAAAATGCATAATTCAATGACTAAATTAATTGGTTTAATAATTGGATTCTTAATAATTGTAGGCATTGTTGTTGTCGCATACATTATAAAAAAATAACATGGCTAGAATTAGTATAGAAGAATTAAATAAAAATAATCAGTATGATGTTATTGTTGTAGGTGGTGGCCATGCAGGGATTGAAGCTAGCCTTGCACCTGCTAGATTAAAATTAAAAACATTGATGGTATGTGGTAATATTAATAAAATTGGTAATATGCCATGTAACCCTTCAATTGGTGGTCCTGCCAAAGGTATTATAGTTAGAGAAATAGATGCTTTAGGTGGACAAATGGCTAAGATTGCAGATGAAACATGTTTACAAGTTAAAATGTTAAATCTATCTAAGGGCCCAGCAGTTAGAGCTTTAAGAGTTCAATCTGATAAAGTAGCTTATTCTAAACGTATGCAAGAAGTTTGTTTAAACCAAACTAACCTTGATATATGTGAAGCATTAGTCAATGAATTAATGACAGAAGATGGAGTAATCAAAGGTGTTATTTTAGAAGATGGAACCAAGATATATAGTAAAAGAGTTGTTATTACAACAGGAACTTATCTTTCCTCTTGTGTGTTATGTGGTAAGACTTCAACTCCATCGGGACCAGATGGAGAAAATACCAACTATGGATTATCTGATTCACTTCGAAATTTAGGATTTAAATTACTAAGATTAAAAACGGGAACTCCTCCTCGTATATATACTGATTCCATTAATTTTGAAGGATTACAATTAGAACTTGGAACTAATACTCCTTTAAGTTTTAGTTATGAAACAGATGTTACTAAAATGATTCCTTTTGAAAAGCAAGTTCCTTGTTATTTAATTTGGACAACTCCCAAAACACATGAAATAATACGTGAACATTTACATGAATCAAGTATGTATTCAGGTATTGTTAAAGGAGTAGGACCAAGATATTGTCCATCTATTGAAGATAAAATAGTTCGGTTTTCTGATAAAGAACGTCATCAAATATTCTTAGAACCAGAAAGCCTCGAACTTGGTCAAACCTATATTCAAGGTTTTTCAACTAGTATGCCTCATAATATTCAAGAATTAATGGTTCATTCTCTTCCTGGACTTGAAAATGCAAAATTTGCTAAATACGCATACGCAATTGAGTATGATGCAATTGATCCATTAGAATTAAAACCAACCCTTGAATCAAAGAAAATTAAAGGTCTATATTTTGGTGGTCAAGTAAATGGAACAAGCGGTTATGAAGAAGCAGCTTCACAAGGACTTGTTGCTGGAATTAATGCTTCATGTACATTACTTGAAAAAGATGAACTTGTATTTAGAAGAGATGAAGCATATATTGGAGTCTTAATTGATGATTTAGTTACTAAAGGTGTTACCGACCCATATCGAATGTTAACATCCCGTGCCGAATTTAAATTATTACTTCGTCATGATAATGCTGACCAAAGAATGATTAAATATGGTCATTATGTTGGACTTATTAGTGATGAAAGATATAATGCTTATCTTGATAAAATGAATAAAATTGAAAAAGAAAAAGAGTTACTTGCACAAACAAGGATAACTCCAAAAGAATCAATTAATAAGTATTTAGAAAGTATTAATTCACCAATATTAAAAGATGGTATCTCCGCAATCGAATTAATGAAACGTCCTGAAATATCTTATTTTGATATTGTTAAAATGATGGATTTTAAAGAACCACTTTCTATTGAACTTGGTGAACAATTAAATATTGAAGTAAAATATGAAGGCTATATTCAAAAAGCTTATAAAGACGCATCAAGAATGCATAAACTTGAAACAATGAGAATTCCTGATGATATCGACTATGATATAATTCATAACCTTGCAAGTGAGGCCAAAGAAAAACTAAAGAAGGTTAAACCTATTACGCTTGGTCAAGCATCAAGAATTAGTGGAGTTAATCCTAGTGATATTGCGATATTACTTGTTGCATTAGAATCAAGAGGAAGAAAAAATGGAAATAAATAAGTTACTTCTAAATTTAAAAAATGATTTAACAAGTGAACAACTTGAAATGTATAATATATATGCAACTACTTTAATTAGTGAATCTAAGAAAATGAATTTAACTAGTATTACTGATTTAGAAGATATATATATAAAACATTTCTATGATAGTATGTTAATTATTAAAACAATAGATTTAAAAAATAAATCACTTGTTGATGTTGGTAGTGGTGCTGGATTTCCAGGTATTGTATTAAAAATAATGGAACCATCACTTCAAGTTACTCTTGTTGAACCAACAACAAAAAGATGTAATTTTCTAAATCTTGTAATAGATAAGCTTAATCTGAAAGGTATTACAGTTATAAATGATCGTGCAGAAAAATGCATTAAAGATTATAGAGAGTCTTTTGATATTGCAACAGCAAGAGCAGTAGCTAATCTTTCTATCCTATTAGAACTTTTAACTCCATTTGTTAAAGAAAATGGATATGTCATATCTTTTAAAGGAATAAGTGGAGAAGAAGAACTAGAAGGTGCTAAAAGTGCAATTAATAGATTATCGCTAAAACTTGATAATATATATGATGAAGAACTACCTTTAAATAAAGGAAATCGTAAACTAATAAAACTAAAAAAACTTGATAAAACTAAAGATATATATCCTAGAGAATATGCTAAAATTGTAAAAAATCCATTATAGGAGGAAAGTTATATGGGTAAGATAATATCAATTGTCAACCAAAAAGGTGGGGTAGGTAAAACTACAACTACCATTAATCTTGGGGCTGCACTTGCAGGGTATGACCAGAAAGTATTAATTGTTGATTTTGACCAACAAGCAAATGCGACGACAGGACTTGGAATTAATAAAGAAGATATTGTGTTTGACATTACTGATTTCTTTACTCATATTGCTTTAGTTAGACAAGCTATTCTTCATACTTCAATCGATAATTTAGATATTATCCCCGCAACAATTAAGCTTGCAAATATTGAAGAAACATTATATCAAGTAACAGATAAAGAATATTTATTATCAAGGAAACTAAAAGAAATAAAAAATATATATGACTATATATTAATTGATTGTCCTCCATCGCTTGGATTAATTGTTGATAATGCATTATATGCAAGTGATTCAGTAATCATTCCTGTTGAATGTGGATATTACGCATATGATGCTTTAACTCAAATGACACATAAAATAAATAGTGTCCAAAAACATAAGAAAATAGATATTGAAGGAATTCTACTTACGAAGTTAGATAATAAAAATACATTAGGATATAAAATAGTAGAAAAGGTTCAATTCTTATTTCCAGATAAAACTTTTAAAACAATCATAACAACTTCAAGTCATATTCAAGAAGCCCCTCTTTATGGAAAAAGTGTATTACAATTTTCTTACAATTCAAGAGGTGCTAAAGAATATAGAAATCTTGCGAAGGAAATACTAGATAATAAGGGGTAAAATAATATGTTAGAAACATTGTATTGTGTAATATTAATTGCATCATATGTATTAGTTACGGTATTAAAAAGAAAAATTCTAAATAAATATACTTTTAAAGGAGTTGCTACTTTAGATATATGTATTGATATTGTAATTTTTGTTGGTTTCTTATTTGGTGTATTCTTAATATTAGGTTTTGACTTTTCAACATTAAAGGTTAGTTTAAAAGATTTTGTTGAAGATAAAGGTACTAACCTAATTTGGACGATTATTGTAATTATTATTGTTACTACTCTACTTGGAATAGTTAAAACTTTATTATTTAAAAGATATAAAAAAAATCCATTAGATATTAAAAGACAAAACACAATATCTAAAGTATTAATGAGCCTAATTAGATATGCAACATATATCGTATGCGCAATTGTTATTTTAGGCATTTGGGATATTAATGTATTACCTGCACTTGCGGGGGTGGGGATTGTTGGTTTAATCTTAGGCCTAGGTGCTCAAAAATTAATCTCTGACTTTGTTGCGGGGTTATTCATTGTCTTTGAACATCACTTTGATGTTGGTGACACCATCACAGTTGGTGATTTTAAAGGTGAAGTAATTGATATAGGCTTAAAAACAACAAAGATAAAAGATTGGCATGGTAGTGTTAAAATTATAGCTAATGGTGAACTTACAGATATCATTAATTATTCATTATATGACCGTGTATTTGATGTATCAGTTTTAATCAATTATAAAGAAGATGTTGAAAGAGTAAGAAAAATCCTAGATGAAGGTTTGGCTAAAAAATTTGAAGGAAGATGCGAAATAATAAAAGTCCCTCAATCTAATGGTGTAAGTAATTTTGGTGAATATGGATTTGAAATTACTTTTATTGGAACAACAAAACCAGAATCATATTATCAACTTACTCGTGATGTAAGACAAGAAATTAAAGACCTATGTAATCAAAATAATATTGAAATGGCGCTACCTCAACTTATTGTAAAAGAGGAATCAAAATGATAGATCCTACAACAATTAAAGTTGGTGATATCGTTAAATTTAAGAAACCTCATCCTTGTGGTGGCTTCTTATGGAAAGTAGAACGCATAGGTATTGATTATAAATTAGAATGTACAACATGTAAAAGAGTTATAATGATTGCAAGAATTGATGCTTTAAAAAGAATTAAAGAAAAAATAAATAATGAAGAAAATAGATAATAGAAAAGATTAGTTCTATTATCTTTTTTATATATTTTATTGTAACTATCTTATTTCGTGCTTTTTTTCATTTTTTATATGTATAATATAAATATATGAAAGAAGGGAAAAAGATATGTTAAAAAAAATAAATATTATATTAATAGGAATTGCAATAAGCTTTTCTTTAAAATTAAATATGGGGTTTTGTTTGATTTTACCTCTAACAATGTTTTATATTTTAAAAGATATTAAGAATATGTACTATATATATATTCCTCAAATTATAGTGACTCTCTTATTTATGAGGGAATATTTAATTGTTTTATTAATTACTTTAATTGTTATTTCATTGTGTTATTTTTTAATTACTAGTGTAATTAGCAGAAAATTAAATAAGTTAACATCTTTATCAATAATAATACTGCTTGTGATGATAAATACATTACTTGATATATATTTGCAAATAGATAATGTTTATAATTTAGTTTTAACTAATTTATTATGTGGATTAATTTATTTATATTTAGAACGATACCTATATAAAATAATTCTTGAAGAAGATGTATTATCGGATAATTCTAAGTTATCACTTTCATATTTGGAAATGATGATTGCTTTAATAACAATTGTTTCAATTTCAAAAGTATCAATATTTAATGTTAATTTAGGATTTGTTTCAGCAACATACTTTGCAATGTATTTTGGTAAAAGTTATAAAAACATATATTCATTGATATATGGTATCTTTTCAATGCTTGTGTTATATTTAGCATTTAATATTAGTGAAGCTTTATTTTTACCTTTTATTTCAAGCATATATATAATATCAAGTATGCTTGTTATCGTTTTATTTAATATTACATTAATTATGCTTCTTTTTACAAATAGTGGATATGATACAAATTCAATTCTTTCACTTATGATGATAAGTATTATCTTTGAACTTCTTAATCCATTTATTTTAGAAAGTAAAAAAGATAACAGTGAGATGTTTGAATATATATATAATCAAGTTCAAAAAAGTACTAATGATGAAATACTAAACTTTTCGTTATTTATTGATAAATTCACAAGTGGCTTTAAAAATCCAAAGGAATTTAATAATAGATTAAGCGAAGGAATCAAAACAATTAATCAGAAAAATTGTAGTTCATGTGATAAAAGAAAAGAATGCTTTGGTAAGTATAAATTAGGACTATACAATATATTTAAAAGTATTTTATTACAAGAACCTAATTTTAAAAATAATTATCCTGAATTTGTTAGTTACTGTGAACGATTAAATAGTATTTATCACACATCAAAATGTCTAGAACCATCAATTAGAAAATCAATTGATGATGAATCGAAATCACAAAATAATATAATGATTGCGCAACTTAATGGGGTATCAAATGCAATAAAGAAATATGTTATTGATCTTTCATCAAAAGAAGAAATTAGTTATTATCAAATGATTCAAATCAAAAATAAACTTGAAAATTATGGATATGAAATTACTTATTTTGAAGTAATTAAATTATTTAGGAATGACTTTAATTTAAAGATTGGAATAAATAAAGTAAAATACCATAATGTCAAAAATACAATATATTTAATTGCGACTAATATTTTAAATCAAGAAGTATCAATTATCTTAGATAGTGAAATAGCAAATAAAACATATATAAACATTGTACCTAAAATTAAAATAGATATCACTTATGGGTTTGGTGCCTTGTCTTGTGATGGTGAAGAAATATGTGGTGATAACTATTTAATCAAAGAAATAAATAATGGTCATTTTATTAGCGCAATATCAGATGGAATGGGTAAAGGATATAAGGCTTTTTATGAAAGTGATATGACATTAAAACTAGTAGAAGATATAATAAAACTAAATCTTACAAGTGGTACTGCTCTTGAAATATTAAATAGTTTTTATGCCGTTCAAGAATATTTAGAACAATATGCTACCCTTGATTTCTTAGAAATAAATAGATATACAAAAGTTGCTAACTTTTATAAAATGGGTGCGACTTCTACTTATATATTTAGACAAAATGGTAAACTTGAAAAAATCATTAATAAAAGTCTTCCCTTTGGTCTTGATGAAGATATAACAAGTACATCATATGAATTAAAAAGTGGAGATTTAATATTAATGAGTAGTGATGGAATATTTGAAAATATTATAGATGAAGCATCACTTAATTCATATATTAAGTCTATAAAGAACTTACCTCCTCAACGTATTGTTTATGAATTATTAAACTACACCATAAATAGCAAGATTAAAACCAAAGATGATATGAGCATTATTGCCTTAAAAATTCAGGATGCAGCATAAAAAAAGTAAAGCACAAATCGTTGTACTTTACTAATAATAAGAAACAATATGATAAGAACTTGCCCATCTATTTAATCCACCAATTACATTATAAACCTTATATCCTAATTTATCTAAATAGATAGCTGCTTTTTTACTTGTAAGGCCATCTTCACAGATTAAATAATAATCATAATCTTTATTTAGAAATAAATAATGTTTATTACATAATAAGTTTAAAGGAATATTAGTAGATGATTCTAAATGATAATGTTCATAATCATATGTATCTCTAACATCAATAATTCTAATTGAATTTGAAGATTGATATAATTTAAAAAAATTAATAGGTGATATTTCTTTCATTTTATTCCTCCTTTTTTCAATAGTATACACTACTTAAGGTAATAGATTTGTCGAAAGATGGAAGTAAAAAAATAAAATATTTGTTTTTTTTATGACAAGTGTGATATAATAAGAATATATAATATGTGGAGGTTAATCTACGATGTATAACCAAATAAAAAAGATATTTAAAAACAATATTATTGAAGATATTAAAGAAATTAATTCACTTAGTTATTACTATTTCTATAAAGACTATACATGTAAAGAATTATTTGGGGTATCAAAAAAAATAACTAATAGTGAGTATCAATTACTTCAAACATTATTTATTGAAAAAAAACTATATAATGTAAGTAAAAAAGAACAAGCAGTATATGAATATTTATTTGAAGAAAAACCATATCCATTTAAAGAAAATGTTTCTTTTATTGTTTATTCCGTAAATGAAGAAGATGAAGAATCAATTAATAATGTTTTAAAAGAAATGTATAAAGATGTCGTTATCATTAAATATTTAAATTATAATATTTGTTTTAGTAGCGTTCTTGATGATATAAAAGCAACCTTTAATGCCTTTACTTTAGACCTAGGATATGAAGTTAATGTTCATAAAGGGTTTAAATTAAGTGATAAAACAAAAGGAATAGATCTTTCTAAGTATTTAGATTATTATAAGAATAATATTAAAATCCATGGGTTTAGCGATTTTACTGATATTGTTATTTTATCAAATAATAAAGATAGTAATATAATTAAGATTATTAAAGATAATGTCTTAAACAAATTATTAAATCAAACTCAAACAATTGATTTAATAAATGCATTATATAATAATAATCTTAATGTATCACTTACATCTAAATTACTATATATGCATCGAAATACATTATTAAGTAAAATTGAACAAATTGAGAAGTTAACTGAACTTAATATATTAAAGTTTAAAGATGCTTATGTAATGAAGATATTATTAGATTATTAAGTATAAAGAGTAATTCTTTATACTTTTTGTTATTTATTTAATTTAATTATTATACAAATTGCCTATTTTATTTTTTAAAAAATAGTGATATAATATTATTGTACAAAATTGTCAGAATAAAAATAATAGGAGGATTTAATTATGGCAACAGTAGAATTAAAGAACATTAATAAGATTTATAGTAATAATTTTCAAGCAGTATTCGATTTTAATTTAAAAATTAAAGACCGTGAATTTATCGTATTTGTTGGTCCATCAGGATGTGGTAAATCAACAACACTAAGAATGATTGCAGGTCTAGAAGAAATTACAAGTGGTCAACTTCTAATTGATAACGAAGTTATGAATGACGTTGCACCTAAAGACCGTAACATTGCGATGGTTTTCCAAAGTTATGCTCTATATCCACATATGACTGTATATGATAATATGGCATTTGGTCTTAAATTACGTAAATTCTCACGTGATGAAATTGATCGTCGTGTTCAAAACGCAGCTTCAGTACTTGGTTTAAAACCTTATTTAGACCGTAAACCAACTGCTTTATCAGGTGGTCAAAAACAACGTGTTGCATTAGGTCGTGCTATCGTTCGTGATGCTAAGGTATTCTTAATGGACGAACCTCTATCTAACCTAGATGCTAAACTACGTGTACAAATGAGATCAGAATTAATTAAATTACATGAAAGTTTAGGAACAACAACTATTTATGTTACCCATGACCAAATTGAAGCCATGACAATGGCATCAAGAATCGTTGTTATGAAAGATGGTTATATCCAACAAATTGGTGCACCAAAAGAAATCTATGATAACCCTACTAATATGTTCGTAGGTGGATTCATTGGAACTCCTCCAATGAACTTCATTGAAGGTATCGTTGGGAAAGATGGTGTCTTTGAATGTGGTAACCATCGTTATGGTGTTGTACGTTTCCGTGTTCCTGAAGAAAAATTAGAAGTATTAAAAGAACAAAATTATATTGAAAAGAATATTATCTTGGGTATTAGACCAGAAGATATTTCTGATAAACAACGTGTTATTGATGAAATGCCTGAGTGGTCTGTAGAACTTAAAGTTGATATTTCTGAATTACTAGGTGCTGAATCACAAATTACTGTTAAACTTCCAGGTACTGACCGTGCTGGACAAAACGTAACAGCAAAAGTTCCTGCACGTGCTGACATCCATATGGGTGATATGTTAAAACTTGCTTTCAATATGGAAAAATGTCATTTCTTTGATCCAGATACTACAAATAGAATTAGAAGACCTTAATTATGAATCGAACTATTCTTTATATTGAAAAAGGTAATCGTTCTACGATTGTTCATTATATTAATAATGAATCAGAAATTGTAAATGATATACCTGAAAGGTATTTAAATAATCTTTGTTTAAATGAACTTACTACATTAGATGGTAGAATCGAAGCAATAAAGAAGAAATATCATATTATAAAGAATACACCAATTTATATAAAAGAAAACCTAGTATTATTTCCAACACATAATAAAAAGTCTTTAGATAATATATATCTAAATAGTATATATATTAAATCTATTGAAAGTAGTATGAATAAATCAAAAGTTGTATTTTTTGATAATCAAGAAATACTGATTAATAAAGATATTCATTTATTAAAGAATATATACGAGAAATGTTTAAAAGTTAATAATCAAATAAATCAATATTGTTAGAAAGGGATGTATGTATTATGGCAAAATTGAATATTAGAGATTTAGAATTAAAAGGTAAAAAAGTATTAATGCGTGTTGATTTCAACGTACCTATGAAAGGTGGAGTTATTACTGATGATAACCGTATTGTTCAAGCACTTCCTACAATTAAGTATGCAATTGAACAAGGTGGTAAAGTAATTTTATTCTCTCACTTAGGTCGTATTAAATCAGCTGAAGATTTAGCAAAAAATAGTTTAGCTCCTGTTGCGAAAAGACTTGAAGAATTATTAGGCCAAACTGTTAAGTTTGTTCCTGTAACAAGAGGAAAAGAATTAGAAGATGCTGTTTTAGCGCTAAAAGAAGGCGAAGTATTGATGTTTGAAAATACTCGTTATGAAGATTTAGAAGGAAAGAAAGAATCTAAAAATGACCCAGAACTTGGCGCCTATTGGGCAAGCTTAGGTGATGTATTCGTTAATGATGCATTCGGTACTGCTCACCGTGCACATGCTTCTAACCAAGGTATTGCAAGTCATCATGTAAATGAAAGTGCATCTGGTTTCTTACTTGAAAAAGAAATCAAATTCATTGGTGGTGCAGTTGATAATCCTGCAAGACCATTCGTTGCTATCTTAGGTGGTGCTAAAGTTAGTGATAAAATTTCTGTTATCGAAAACTTATTAAATAAAGCTGATAAAGTTATGATTTGTGGTGCGATGGCTTATACTTTCTTTAAAGCACAAGGCTTAGAAGTTGGTAAATCTAAATGCGAACCAGATTTCGTAGAATATGCGAAAGGATTACTTGAAAAAGCAAATGGTAAAATTGTTTTACCAGTTGATGTAAAAGCTGTTACAGTTTCTGATGAAGATTGTGCAAATGATTTCTTTGGTGCAATTTCTCAAGCAGAAGTTAGAGTTGCTAAAGTAAATGATATTCATCAAGAAGAACAAGGCTTAGACTGTGGGCCTGAAACAATCAAATTATTTGCAAGTGAACTTGTAGGTGCTAAAACTGTAGTATGGAATGGACCTGCTGGTGTATTTGAAGTTGAAAAATTCGCTGTTGGTACTAAATCAATTTGTGAAACGCTTGCTAATCTAGAAGGTGCTATCACAATCATTGGTGGTGGTGACTCAGCTGCAGCCGCAATTTCAATGGGTTATGAACAAAAATTCACTCATATCTCTACTGGTGGTGGAGCAAGTCTTGAATACCTTGAAGGTAAGACTTTACCAGGGGTTGCTTGCTTAACTGAAGCTAAATAGGTGATATAATGAGAAAGCCAATTATTGCGGGAAACTGGAAAATGTTCAAAACAAGAGATGAAGCATTAGCATTTATTTATAAAGTAAATAGTAATGTTCCATCAATTGATGAAGTAGATAGTGTTATATGTGCTCCATTTACAGTACTTCGTTGTTTAGTTAAAAGACAAGGCGATAACCTAAGAATCGGTGCTCAAAATATGCATTTTGAAGAACAAGGTGCCTTTACTGGTGAAATCGCTCCGACAATGCTTACATCACTTGGTGTTAGTTATGTTATCATTGGACACAGTGAAAGAAGAGCAATGTTTAATGAAACTGATGAAACTGTAAATAAAAAACTTCATGTTGCTTTTAACCATGGTTTAACTCCAATTCTATGTGTTGGTGAACACTTAGAAGAAAGAGAAACTGGAAAAACTGAAGAATTACTAAACTATCAATTACATCATGATTTAGAAGGTTTAACTGCTGAACAAGTACAAAAATTAGTAATTGCATATGAACCAATCTGGGCTATTGGTACTGGTAAAACCGCAACTCCAGAAATCGCTGATGAAACTTGTGGATATATTAGATCAGTTGTTAAAGAAATGTATGGTGAAGAAGTTAGTGAAGCAATTAGAATTCAATATGGTGGAAGTGTTAAAGTAAATAATATTGAAGCTTTAATGACTAAACCTAATATTGATGGTGCCTTAATCGGTGGAGCAAGTTTAGTTCCAGAAGATTTCGTATTCTTTACAAAAGCAGCAACAAAATAAATAAAATTAAAGATGCGTTAAATCGCATCTTTTTTGAATTATATCTTAATTTATGGTAAAATAAATAATAAGGGGTGAGATAATGAAAGATAATAGATATCAAGAATTAAAAAATGAAAATAATGAAATATTAAGTCATTTAGGCCCAACCTATCAAAATATTGCCAATATATATATCAAAAAAGCAAGAGGATATGCGACAAAGACAATTGATACGGAACTTAAAATTCAAGATGTATTAAAAAAACTTGAAGACTATGATTTTAGGAATGTTTCTATTTCTTCAGTAATTCCATCTGATACTGTCTTTATAGAAGATAATGTCTCAAAATTATCTAAAGAACTTAAAGACCCTAATCGATATAAAACAATTATTTGGCTAGTAGTTATTGCATTAGTTATTATTGCCTGGTTTGTTTTATCAATATGGATGAAAAGTGATACAGCAAATCTTTCACCTACAAATGTCACCTATGAACTCATCTCACCTACTAAAATAAAAATAAAATGGGATGAAAATAAATTAGCAACAGAAGGATACTATGTATGGTATGTTGATAGTAATAATGTAAAAAAAGGTAAATATGAAACCATAAATACGGAATTCATATTTACTATTGAAGAAGGTAAATCATATACATTCTATGTTCAAACTATCAAAACTGAATATCTAGCAGAATCAGACCCTTCAATGTTAAAATATCCAAATTAATGTTAAAGAATAATCTTTAACATTTTTTAATACTTAAAATTTACTTAAATATTATTTTATAATATTGCAAAAAGTTAGAAAATTTGATATAATATGTAAAGATAAAAAGGAGGAAATATGAATAAGACATTAAGAATAATTACAACAATTTTATCACTTATATTAGTTGTTAGTTTTTGTAGTTGTAAAACTAAAGAAAACACTCCATCTAAAGTTAGTGAAGTAATAACAATGATTGATAACCTTCCTAGCTCTACATCTATTACTTTAGATGATAGTATATATGTTGAAAATGCAAGAACTGCATATGATGAGTTAACTATTGAAGAAAAAAATGAAATAACTAATATTAATAAATTAATTGAATTAGAAGAAACATTAATAAATTTAAAGATCAATAATAATATAAAAAAAGTAAATGAAATAATATTAATCTTAAAAGACATTGATAAAGTAACATTAAAATATCAAAATATAATTGAAGAAGCTTATAATATATATATAGCACTTGAAAATAAGCATAAAGAACAAATAAATAATGTTGATATCTTACTTAATGCATTAAGCAACTTAAATACTATTCTTAAAGATATTGATAAAATTAAAGCTAATGCTTCAATTGTTATAAATGCTATTAATAGTTTACCAAGCCTAAGTTCAGTCCAAATAAAGAATAAAGATGATGTTAATAATGTACGTAATATATATGATAAATTAGATGATAATGCGAAAGCATTAGTAACTAATTATGATGTTCTAGTTAATTTAGAAGAAAAAATAATAAATTTAGAATTGAAAGAAGCACTAGAAACAGAAGCAAAACCAGTAATTAAGGCAATTAAAGATTTATCTAATATTACTAATATATCACTTGATAATTTAAGAGAAGTAGAAAATACTAGAAAACTATATGATGCTCTTTCAAGTAAAGCTAAAGAAATAGTAACCAATTATCAAATATTACTAGATATTGAAGAAAAGTTAGAAAAAGAAAAACTTGAATTAACTGATGAAGAATATAAGGTTATCTTTTATAGTAATGGTGGTATCGTAGAAAATGCAACATATGATGAAACTAATAATTATTATTATATTACTTCATCTAGAATTACTAATTTACTTGATGCAACAAAAGATTCGTATAAATTCTTAGGTTGGTACAAAGATGAATTATATGAAGATGGCCCATATCAAGTAACTAGTAAATCATCAATCTTTTTCGCAAAATTTGTTTTAAGTATTGATAAAGTATTAGATATGGTAAGTGATGTTGCTTCATCTAATACTACCGATAATCTAATATTATCAACTGATGATATTATTTACACATGGAGTAGTTCAAATCCTGATGTTTATTATATAGATGGTGATAAGGGATATGTTAATATGGCCTATCAACTACATCAAAAACAAAAGGTAACTATTACTTTAAATGTAAATTATGGTAATGGCTTAACAGAAGAACTTTCAAAAGAAATAACAATTAATCCTATTTCATACCAAGCTTTACCTTCTACCCCTGTTGCTACTTATTTTTCCACAGGTGCAATGTATGCTTATAAAGAATATAATGAAAGATATAAAGAAAACAAAACAATCTTTTCAGAATCTACTAAAGAAACCCTTGATATTATTTATTATTCTTTTATTACAATAAATGCAAATGGAACTTGTCAAATCGATGATCCAACTTATCTTCATGAAGTACTCAAACTAAAACAACATAATGTAAGAATTATTGGAAGTGTAAATGGAGTTAGTACTACTAGTTGTAAATACTTTATGGATTTAACTGCTGACCCAGTAAAAAGAGCAACATTTGTAAAGAACTTAATGGATTTAGTTGATGAAAACCATTTAGATGGACTTGACATTGACTGGGAAACAGTCAGTGATTCGGTCAAAGTAGTTGCTTCGAGCCTAAATTTATTAGTTCAAGAATTAAGAGAAGAAATGAATTCAAGACAAGATGAAAACGGAACTCCATATTTCTTAAGTTGTGCCGTTCCAGCAAGTTCTTGGGGAACAACACCTGACAGATTTGATTTTGTTACATTAAATAAATACTTAGATTATATTAATTTAATGTCATATGATTTAAATAAATCTAATCAAACAACTCATTTATCTGCGCTATATTCATCTGAAAAAGATAAAGGATATGGTTTTGGTTGTGTCTATGGAGTTAATCGCCTTACTAGTTTAGGATTTTCTAAAAATAAAATAATCATTGGTTGTGCTGGTTATGGTAAAGCATATAGTGTCTCTGGTGTTACATCAGCTGGTACATACCCTGCCCTTGGTGTTAGTGGTAAATTAACGATTGTATCAAATACCCCTGGTTCATTTTCGAGTGGAACAATATTTGGAAACGGAATTTCAGAATTAATTAACTCTAATACATATGTAGAATACACTGAATATAATAGTGAAGGTAAACTAGTTGGATCATATCTTTATAATAAGTCTAAAGGTATTGTTATTACATATGATAGTACAGTAGCAGTTAAAGCTAAATATGAATATGCCTCATCAATTGCTGGTGTTGGTATTATGTGCTGGTGTTACTCTGAAGATACATCTGATCATGTAATAGATGCTATATCTATAGCAAAGAGACAATTAATAAGTAATCTATATCGTTTGACTTTTTAACAAAAATTTGGTATAATACTTAATGGTGCGATAAAGGCAGCGTTCATTAATTTATAAACTCTAGATTATCACATAGAATTGGATGCAAGTAGTCTGGCTGCTTAGGCGAAAGCAATTAGATAACCTACTTTATAAACGATGATGAATTTTTATCCCCAAATATAATTCACTTAAGGAGGAAAAAAGAATGGCACGTTATACAGGCCCAGTTTGGAAACAAGCTAGAAGATTAAAATATTCAGTTCTTGAAACAGGTAAGGAATTAAAGAAGCGTCCTTATGCACCTGGACAACACGGACAACGTCGTACAAAACTTTCTGAATATGGTCTTCAATTACAAGAAAAACAAAAAGTACGTTTTACATATGGAATGACTGAAAAACAATTCCATAACTTATTCTTAAAAGCAAGTAAAATGGAAGGTAAGAGTGGTGAAAACTTCATCTTCTTACTAGAATCTAGATTAGACAATTTAGTTTATCGTTTAGGTTTTGCGACAACTCGTCGTCAAGCTCGTCAACTTGTTACTCATGGACATATCGTTGTTGATGGTAAGAAAGTAGATATCGCTTCATACCTTTGCAAACCTGGTCAAACAATTGCATTAAAAGAATCTTCTCGTAATCTTCAAGTTGTTAAAGAAGCATTAGAAGTTACAGTTGCAAGACTTGCATTTGTTAGTTATGATGAATCGACAGGTGTAGGTACATTTGTTCGTTATCCTGAAAGAGCAGAAGTACTTCCTGAAATTCATGAAAACCTAATTGTTGAATTCTACAACAGATAATAAGCAGTAAAAAGGACTAGTTTAAACTAGCCCTTTTTTTTACATTGATAAAGTCACACTATTTGTAAACATTACAATATTACTTGAATTAATGAATTTAACTTCAATATTATAAGTTTCTCCTGATTTTAAATGATTTAAAATATAAGTTCTTAGTGGAAGCGAATTCGTTAAATAAGTAACTGTATCTATTTTTTCATCATTTATATATATCTCTAACTTTTCAATTACATTTTTAATATTAGTTGAAGGATTGCCGATATTTAGGATTGTCGCATTTCCTTCTAATGTAATATTTAATTTTAAGTCTGGTCCTCTATTTACTTCAAATTCTTTGGTTATAACTTCACCATCATAGAAATAAATAGTTGCTTTATAATATGAATCATAATCATTTAAGGCATTTGATAGAGTTGTAGATGTGAATGCTGAATTAATGATATGAACTTCTTTTGTTTCTTCGTTTCGATTAAGTTCATTAAAGATGATTTTATTCACATTACCATAAGCAAGTTTACTCCATTTAAATGTAATGTTTGTATTTGATTGGTTTAACACATATGTTAATGAATTTACTATTTCTTCTTTTGTAGAATTTTTAGCTTCTTCAGTAACTGTTTCATATTTTTTACTATCATATGATAATTCTTTTAAAACATTACCAGCAGCATCAATTTGTGTTACTTTAATTGTTGTTCCAATTATATCTACAATATATCCTTTAGCAATTGTCTTTAAGGATTCAATATCAGTGTCACTCGCACCTTTAGCTCCAGCTGCAGCACCAGTTAAATAGTTAACACCAAGAAGTCCGTTGCCTGCTTGAGGTCCTTTCCAATATGTACCTTCCCAGTAATCTTTTGATTCATAATGAGAATGGTAGTGACCAGTTAATACTAAATCAACTGAATACTTTTCAAATAATGCCATAATTTTTGTATCACGGTCATTCTTAGAATCAGATGCTGATTCTGATTGAATAGGCGCATGACATGCGGCGATAACCATTTTAGCACGATTATTTTCACGCGCATCACGTAATAAATTTTCCATCCAAGCAAATTGTAAATCATAACTTGAAGCAGCTACGTCCTCAAACATAATAAATAAGACATCATTATAATAGAAATAACAACTTGTACCTACCTTTTTCTCAACCCCATTTTTAGGTAATGCATTATATGCCGCATGGAATCGATTATCCCATTGAGCAGTGCTCTTTACATATAATTCATGGTTACCTGTTGTTGATACCATAGGTAGTTCAAGTAAAGTTTTACGATCTTTAAACATTAAATCCCAGATATCAGCATTACCACCGGTATCTATCATGTCACCAGTGTCAAGTACAAAACTAATATGATCACGTTTTTTCATTGCTTCATGAATAGTAAATTCACTTACTTCAGCTCCAGGATATATAGTATTATAATGGTTATCAGTTAACCATACAAAACTAAAGTTATCAGCACTATTTGATGCGGTTCTAAAGTGATATGTATCACTATATGTACCATCACCACAGTTGATACGATATATATAATCAGTATTTGGTAAAAGATTAGTAATTTCTAGACTATATACATTTCTTGCTTCAAATGGAACAGATAATTCTTCAGATAACTCTTCAAAATATACACCATTTGCAAGTAATGAAACTTTATTATTAAACTGTGTATCGGTTGCTAAAGTATACTCAACAGATGTTTTTGTGTTTTTAGCATGATAGTTAATACTAATCATTGTTGATGCATCAGTTCCTGGTGCACATATAATATATTTTACATCACTATTTTCTTCTTCTAATAAAGGATGAACACTAGTTAGTTTAATTGCTTTTGATATAGTCGCATTATTTTTAGATGTACAAGTAATAACAGCCTCACCTCTAGAAACTAAACTTACTAAACCATTTTCATCTACACTTGCAATACTTGGATTACTACTAGTCCATTGAACGTCTTGAGAAACAGTTTGTGGATATACGGTAGAAGTAAGTTTAATTGTTGAACCAATATAGTCAGAATATTTAGGAACAACTACTTCAATTTCTTCAGCTTCTTCAACAACAGTTAAATTCTTTTCATAAACAAGATTAGGATTGGCATCACTCACACCAGTAATCGTTGCACTTCCTAAAGATACAGCAGTTGCAATTCCACTTGCATTAATTGCAATAACACTTGGATTACTACTAGTCCATCTAATATATGGGTTTGCGTCAAATGGTTCAACAACAGTTCTAAAGTTTAGTTGTGAATTTAAAGCCATTGTTTCATTTTTAGTATAACATGTAAGTGATGTTGGGACTGAATATACAGTTACATAAAAAGATACTTTAACACTTTCATCTTCTTTAGAGATAGCACTAATAATTGCTTTACCAGTCGCAATTCCTTGAATATATGTATCCTTAACAGAAACGATACTTTCATCACTACTAAATAGTGTAACATCACTAATTGCATTAGTAGGAGTAAATCCAAGATTTACTTGTTTTGTTTGTCCAACACTAATATAGGTATTTTCAATATTATAGTCGATACGTGTAGGAGGTACTAATTCTTGTTTATCTTTCTTACAACTGGTAAATGATAAACAACATAGTAACATCATACAAAAAATAAATAATAATTTTTTTGTTTTTTTCATTCTACTCTTCCTTTCTTTATATATAAATTATACAATAAAATGAAAGAAAAATCTAGTAGAAGATTAATAAATATACATATTTAGAAAAGAAAAACCAAAATAAGTAAAACTTATCTTGGTATATTTATATATTATTATTTAAAATAATTACATGATTTCCTTTTTTTATATAACCCTTATTTTCTAAATTAGTTAAGCTTCTTGAAACAGATGGTCTAGGAAGTGATAACTCTTTAGAAATATCAGTAATAGTTGTATATTTAAATTCATTATTTTTATTAATATGAAGCTTTAAATAGAATAAAATTCGATCCTCAATATTCTTATGAGATAATAATTTAGATTGCTTTTTAATATTAACGGCCTTATTACAAATAGTAGATAAATATATCGAAAGAAATACTTTATCTTGTTGAAGAAGATCTAGTAATTTAGTTTTAGTAATGATGATAACTTGTGTTTTTCTTGTCGCAATAACATCACCTAAATAAACAGGATTGTAGGAAAAAATCAATAAATCACCAAACATCTCACCCTCTTTAATTATGTTAAAAGTTTCTTCTTTTTCATTAAATGTAATAGTAGATATACATAATTCCCCTTTAACAACAATTCCCATTTTATTACATTCATCACCTTCATTAAATAAAATATCACCACTAGATAATGATTTAACTGGTAAATTATATTTTTTAATATATGTTAATAAATTTTCCATAGTATCACCTAAAATATTAATTTGTAACAAATGTTACAGATATTTATATCATACATCAAGTATAATAATAAAGCAAATGATTAACAATAATATTTAAAGGAGATTAATATGAAAAATAAATTATTTAAATTATGTTCTTTTATTTTGGTGTTAACCTTATTTTTAAGTTTAGCATCATGCCTTAAAGATGAACAAGAAGAAAAAGTAAAAATTATCATTCCAAGTGGAGCTCCTACACTAGGTGTTGCGGGGGCACTTGATAATCATAGTGATTTACTAGATTATGAAGTAGTACTTGGAAGTGATGCCTTAACAGCAGGATTTACTAATGCTAGTTATGATATAATTATTGCGCCGGTAAACCTTGGTGCGAAGTTTTATCAATCATTAACTAATTTTGATTATTCATTCTATCAAACTGTTGTTGGCGGATGTTTCTATTTAGTATCTGATGAAAAGATTAATTCAATAAGTGATATTAATGATAAAGAAATAACTGTTTTTGGTGCCAATTCTACTCCTGATGTAATTATTAGAAGTTTAATTAATTACTATCAATTAAATGTTAAAATTAATTATGTAGACGATGTTAATGCAGCAAACGCAACCCTAGTTTCTGGCAATGCTTCAATTATTGTATCTGCTCAACCTTCAATTTCTAAGTTTAATGCTAGTGGTAAATTCTTTACTCTTGATTTACAAAAAGAATGGGAGAAGATGTCAGGAAATACTTTCTCAATTCCTCAAGCCGGTATCTTTGTTAAAGCAAGTAAAAAGAATAATGCATCTGTAAAAAAAGCATTAACTTACCTAAATGAATCACTTACTCTTGCTTCAACTAATCCATCTGAACTTGCTGAATCTGCAGTTAATGTAGATGAAACATTAAAGAAAGTTGGAACAGAAACTTTAACAAAAGCAATTCCTTTATGTCATTTTATTAATACTAAATATAATAAAGCAGAAATAGAATTTTATTTTAACAAATTAATTGATTTAGGACTTGGTAAAACCATAGGAGGTAAATTACCAGATGAGGATTTCTACGCTTAAAAAATTATTATATTCCTTTATAACAATTATCTTATTAATTATTATTTGGGAACTATATTCTACATATCGAAATGAACCTTCCATTTTTCCTCATACTACTCAAATAATAAAATCATTTTTTAAATTATTTAATCTAGATAATTTAAAAACACTAGGTATAACATTATTAAGAATCACAATTAGTGTACTAGTAGCATTTATTGTATCATTAATAGTTGGACTTTTATATATCTGGAAAAAAGATACAATCTACTTTTTTAAACCAATCATTAGTATGATGAAAACAATCCCACTTGCGATTATATCAATATTCTTATGGTTAATATTTAATGGTAACATTGCTCCATATATAATTACAACACTAATAATTATACCATTAAGTATTGAAGGAGTAATTACATCAATTGATGGAATCGATAAAGTATTAATTGAAGATTTAAAAATGATTAATACTAATATGTTTAAATCTCTAATATACGTATATATACCTTTAATTAAAGATTACCTTTTAATGGTATTTCTTCAGATTTTTGGTTTAGGACTTAAAGTCATGGTGATGGGTGAATATATATGTCAGACAAAAAATAGTGTTGGTAAGATTTTATCCGTAGTTAAAAGTGGTGTTGGATATGAAGATGCAATGAGTGAACTTGTTGCATGGGGTATTCTGTTAGTATTGATAGTTGTAATAATTGAAATATTAATAAAATTAATAGTAAAAAAAATACAAAATCAAAACAAAAAAACAAACTAAAAAAAGCAGGTAAAATATACCTGCTTTTTTAGATTGCAATTAGAAAAATTCAATTTGTATTAAAAAGTATACTTTATTATACTTTATTTAACACTATTATTATACATCTTGTATTAGTCAAAAATTGTCCTTTATTAATGTTTTAACTTCTAAATAGCTAAATATACCTTATTTCTTTAATGTATGATTTTTGATACTATTTAAAAAAAGTAAGAATTGTAATTCTTATTAGAAATAAAGAGGTATATTAATCATACAATTAAAGAGAAAGGAAAAATAAATTTGGTGTATGAAAAAATTAAACTTTTATTAAATCTTTTCATAGTTGCTATTTGTTGTGCTTTTATGTTTTCATGTGAAAAAGATGAAACCCCAAAATCAAAAATTGTTCCAATTTTTCAAGGTGTCTCTCTTGATAATGCTGAAGAAGACGTAACCCCAACAAAATTAGCCTCTTATGGTTATAGAGAATTAGAAGATGAAATTAAAAAAGATTTCGGTATTATGGAAAGTGTAACTATCGAATATTTTGCTTCTAAAGGTGATAAAGCATATATTACGTTAAACTTCTATAATCCAGATCAATTTGAAATTTTGTCATTTGTTTTGAACGGAACAAAATATCAAAGTTATCAATTTACAGAAGATTCTACTTCTACTCAAATTAAAGTAGCTATTCAAATACCAGAACATAGTGGTTTAATGGAATATAAAGTAGAACAAGTAAAATATATAGAAGGAACTGAAATTAAAGATTGCATAATGCAAGGTAATACAACTATTCAAGTAGGTGTTGAATATGATAATCATCCTTATACAGTAGATAATATTAAACCTCATTATGAAGATGCTAATTTCAATGTTAATATATATGATACTGATGATTTAGTTCAAAAATCACATGGTAAATATAGAATTTATGTATACGATGAAAATGGTATAGTCGCAAGCCGTGAAATTAACAAAGGATTTAATGATATATCTTTTGAGAATTTAGATGTTAACCAATTATATAATTATTTAGTTGTTGCTTCTTATGATTGTTATGATGGAAGAGGTATGGCAACAAACATAGTTAAACAAGGTGAATTTAAAACTGATAATTATGTAAATGTAGTAAACAAAGAAATTGAAGACGATAGAATTTCATTTGAAATTGAAAAATCATTCCAAGGAAGTAATATCATTGATGTATCACTTTATTGTCGAGGTCAATTAGTTAAGAAAATTGATGGTATACATAATATATTTGACCAATTAATGTCAAATACTGAATATGAAGTAGTTATTAAATATACAGTTAATAACAAAGAATATCAATATTCTTATAAATTTACAACCGGCAAAAAAGAAACTCCAAAATTAAATTTAACACTAGATAGTGAAAAAAGAAGTATTTCATATAATATTGCATATGTAGATAATTATAATATCTTAAAGATTAAAGCTGTTCAACTTTTAAAAGATGGAATAGTAGTAGATGTAAAAAATACATTTGATGGTAAATTTGAAAACTTATTATCTAATAGTGAATATACAGTAGAAGTTCAATATTACTATAATATGAACGATGGAACCAAAGATGTAACAGAAACTATTAGTGAAACAATTAAAACAAAAGAACTTGCTAAGCCAACATATGGCTTTACATATGATTTAACAACAACTACTTTAAAGGGTAATTTAATTATTTCAGATATAGATAAAACATCTAAAGTAACAAGTATTGAATTATATAATAATGTAAGTAATGAATTAATAAATTTAAGTAGTGAAGAAAACTTTACATTCGATGTTAAACCTAATACTGAATATAAATTAGTAGTTAAATATAGTTATAATTTAAATGATGGTACTGGTAGTAAAAATGATTCATACGAAACATATATTGCGACTAATAAACAAGTACCTTCAGTTTCATTAACAGTATCAAATGTAACAGATACATCTGCTAAACTAAATGTTAATATCGTTGATATTAATAGTGTAGGTAGTATTACATCAATCATGTTAAATGATACAGAAGTAAGCGTAACCGCATATAATCTTACTGATTTATTAAGTAATACTTTATATAAAGTTAAACTTACATATACATATGACTTAAATGATGGTGCTGGTAGTAAGGAAATCGTAAAAGAAGTAGAATTTACAACATTAAAGAAAACACCAAGTGTTGAATTAAACGCAACAACTACAGTATCTTCAATTAAAGTAAATCCAACAATAGTAGATACTGATTTAACAGGTAGTGTTAAAAAGGTAGAATTATACTTAAATGGAAAACTAGTAGAAACAAAAACAGATAGTTATGAATTTACAGGATTATTAAGTAATACAACATATGAAGTAAAACTAACATATGAATATGATGTAAATAGTGGAACAAAAGAAATAGTAGTAAGTAATACATATATAACACAAACAAAAGAAGTACCAAGTGTAAGTGTAGCACTTACATCAACAAAGACAAGTATAAACTATAGTGTAGTAACACCAGGAGGTGTAACACTAACTAAAGTAGAAGTTTATAATGGAAGTACACTTGTAAAAACACTTGTCTTAAGTACAAGTGAAGTAACAGAATTATTAAGTGATACAACATATGAAGTAAAAGCTTATTATACATATGATCTAAATGATGGAGCTGGTAACAGAAATGGAGTTGTAACACAAAGTGTAACAACAAAACAATACACACAACCAGTAGTAGGAATCCAAATCACATCAAATACATCAAGTAATATAAGTGGAAACTTACTAGTAACAGATGTAGATAATATATATGAATTAGTAAGTGTAGATTTATATCAAGGAACAAACTTAATAAGTACAACAACAAATAATAACTTTAGTTTTGAAGTATCACCAAATACTGAATATAAAGTAGTAGTAAATTATAAGTATGACTTAAATAATGGAACAGGTAGTATGAATAGCTCATACGACGTAATAATTACATCAAATAAACAAGTACCTTCAGTTTCATTAACAGTATCAAATGTAACAGATACATCATCAAAACTAAATGTTAATATCGTTGATATTAATAGTGTAGGTAGTATTACATCAATCATGTTAAATGATACAGAAGTAAGCGTAACCGCATATAATCTTACTGATTTATTAAGTAATACTTTATATAAAGTTAAACTTACATATACATATGACTTAAATGATGGTGCTGGTAGTAAAGAAATCGTAAAAGAAGTAGAATTTACAACATTAAAGAAAACACCAAGTATAGAATTAAATTCTAGTACTTCATCTGTTTCCACTTCTTCTATAACAGTATATCCTATTATTTCTGATATAGATAATACTGGTAGTGTTCAAAAGGTAGAATTATACTTAAATGGAAAACTAGTAGAAACAAAAATAGATAGTTATGAATTCACTGGATTATTAAGTAATTCAACATATGAAATTATTTTCTATTATGAATATAATAATAATTCAGGAATCAATGTAATTAAGGCTAGTCATAGATATACTACTAATGTTAATCCAATACCTAGTGTTGATATTAATTTAACTAGTACAGGTAATAGTATATCTTATACTGTACAAAATCCTAGTAATGCAACTATTGAAAGAGTAGATTTATATAAAGGTGATATATTATCTGCTTCATTAAGTAATAAGAGTAATGGAACGTTTAAAGATTTATTTAGCAATATAACTTATCAAGCTAAATTAATTTATTCATATGATTTAAATGATGGATATGGAACAAGACAAGCAGTTGTTAGTAAGAGTATTACTACTAAATCATTAACAGTTCCAACAGCATCAATTAATATTACAAGTGTATCTTCAAGTAATGTTAGTGGTAATATATTAATTAATGATGTTGATGAAATATTAGAAATAATAAGTGTTGAATTATATCAAGGTGAAACTTTATTATCTTCAGTAACTAAGTCAAACTTCAGTTTTGAAGTATCACCAAATACATCATATAAAGTTGTAGTTAATTATAAATATAATATGAATGAAAATACTGATGATGTAGTTAAAAAGATGGAAGTTGTAGTAAGTACTATTAAACAAGTACCAAGTGTTAGTTTATCAATGACAACAATTGGATCAGAAACAGCTAAATTTAATATTGTAGTATCAGATCCAAATAAGGCTGGAAATATTAGTTCTATCTATCTATATAAAGGTTCAACTTATATCAAAGATATAGCTATTGATGATTATACATTAACTGGTCTAGAACGTAATGTTACTTATACAATTAAATTAAGTTATGTTTATGATATAGAAGATATGACTGGAAGTCATACAATTGACAAAGTGGTATCATTTACAACATTAAAACTAGTTCCAACAATGTCACTATCTACTCAAGTTACTGATAATACAATTACAGTAATTCCTTCAATTAGTGATATTGATAACGCTGGTGCGTTAACTAAACTTGAATTATATTTAAATAATTCAGTTGTAAGTACTATTGATTGTGATGAACCTAGTGAAAACTATGTATTTGATAATTTATATAGTGGAATTAATTATGTTGTTAAAGCATATTATTCATATTGTATTGATGGAACAGATAATTATGTAGATTTAGTTGAAAATGCAAGTGCTCAAACAACAAAAATAAATGAACCTAATGTAACATTAAGTTTATCTTCTGATAAATATAGTGTAAGTTATAGTGTTGGTTATGACGCTAAAGCAACAATAGCTAGTGTAGTATTAACTAGAAATAATGCTATAGTTGATAATAGTACAAGTACAAATGGAACATTTAATAGTCTTTTAAGTGGTGTTGAATACAGTGTAACTGTACATTATACATATAACTTAAATGATGGAACAGGCATTAAAAATGGAAGTATAACTTCATCTATAACAACAACTAAGTTAACTAAACCATCAGTAGGTGCTAATGTTGATTTAAGTGAATCAAATAGTGTTAGAGGTAATCTAATTATTTCTGATGTTGATAATATCTTTAATTTAACAGAAATTAAATTATATTATGGTAATATTTTATTAGGTGTATCTACTAATCAAAACTTTGAATTTAGTAGTGAAGCTGAAACAGAATATATCTTAAGAGTATATTATACATATAACCTAAATGATGGAACAGGTGAAGTAACAGAAGAATATGAAAAAGTTTTATCAACAGGTGCTCAAACACCAGTAGTTACTTTAAATGTTTATAACATTGAAAAAGAAAGAATTGATTATGACCTATATATAAGTGATACTAATAATGTAGGTTCACTAAAAGCAATAAGAATTTATAAAGGTAATGATTTCTTAAAACAAATTGCAAGTGATGTAACAAGTGTTGAAGAATTAGTACATAATACAGAATATACATTATCTGTATATTATGTATATGACTTAAATGATGGAAATGGTTCAACAGAAATTGTTAAGAGTGTTACATTTAAAACATTAAAAGAAGAACCATCATATACATTAAATGCAATAAGCAGTAAAGATGGAATCATTATTAATCATGACTTAGTTGATATAGATAATGCATTAACACTTCAATATGTTAGAGTATATCATGAAGAAAGTAATGTTCTTGTTAAAGAATTTACTTCATTAAGTAATAATGTAGTTAATGAATTATTATCTAATACTCAATATAGAGTAGAAGTATTATTTAATAAAAACTTAAATAATGGTGAAACTACTCTTACTCGTACTCAAAAATTATTTACTAAAGAAAAAGAATTACCTACTCATACATTATCATTAACTTCAACTAAATCAAGTATTGAATATGATTATGAATATGTTGATATAGAAAATGTTGTTAAGGATTATGAAGTAAGTATTTATTATAAGAATAAGTTATTATCAATAACTCCAGAAAATAATATATATTCTAATTTATTTAGTGATAGTGAATATAAAGTAGTTGTTACTTTAACTTATGATTTAAATGATGGAACAGGCGAACATGATATATCAATTAATAAAACAATTACAACAATTGAATTAGAAACTCCATCTGTTAGTCTAGACCTAAATTCAACAGAAGATACAATTACTGCACAATTAACAACAGTTGATAATGATAATATATTACAATTAATTAATATTGAAATATATAACGGAACAACTCTTGTTAATACTTTAACTGAATTTGAAGATATTAAATTCAATAATCTTGTTAATAATACATTGTATACAGTTAGAGTTAATTATAGTGTAGATTATCATAATGATAATGATGTTGTAACTACATATTATGAAACAACTTATTCTACACTAGCATGTGATGTTAATATTTTATCTTATAGTATTTTAAATGAAACTCAACCTAAGACTAATGAAGAAATTAGTATTAGATTAAATTTAGATAATGAAAGTAATATTAAGATTACATCTGTACTTATTAATGATACAGGATATCCTGCATCTAGTACAGAAAGAGTAGATTCAGTAATTGTAATAGTTAAAGCAAATAAATTAAGTGGTATTCAAGATATTAATATAACTAAACTTAATTATGAATTAAATGGATTAACAATCTCTCAAGATGTAGAATTTGATACAATATCTATTAATATAATGTCAAGACTTGATATTATAAGTGCATCAACAATTGATGGTGGAATGTTCTATAAGAAAAATTCATCATCTAATGGATTTGTTCTTGAAATTGATAACCCTGATGGTTATGAAATTAAGAAAATAGATTATAATAACTATGATTCTGCTGAATGTTATATGATAGATAATAATCATATATTCTTCTATAGTTGGGGTAACTCTTATACTGGTGTAATTTCAATAGATTCTATAACATATATAGACGAGAATAATAAAGAAACAACTAGAAATTATAATCAACAAGTTACCTTTAATGCGATTAGCTTAGAAGCAGATCCTGATACTAATGCATTAATAACATATACAATTTCAACTCCTGAAGAATTACTTGCGATTGAAAGTAATAAAGCATATGTTTTAAATAATGATATTGATATGTCTGGATATCAATGGGATATAAAATCACTAAGTAGTATTTATCTTGATGGTAAAGGACATACTATTAAAAATATATCTTATACGTATGAAGATGAATATACGGATTCTAGAACATATGGATTATTCTCTAATTTCTCAGGTACTATTCAAAATATATATTTTGAAAATATGTATTATAATGTTGATAGACCAAATGGCACAACAACGTTTAAACTTATTCCAGGTAATGCAAGTATAAAAAATGTATTATTTAGTGGTTCATTTAATACAACATCTACTAATACAAGAAATATAACAATACCATCTGGTAATAATATCTATATAGTTGATGATTTACTATTAAATAATCAACAACAAACTTATTCAAATACAATTACTAAAGAAGTATTTAATAGTAAAGAATTTAAAGAAAATACATTAAACTGGATATTTACAGAAAATGAATTAAATGAACAAGATGGATTTAAATATATAATCGTAGATAATAGTTATATATATATATCTAAATATGTAGGTAGTGATTCTGAGGTAGTAATTCCTAATCAGATAAATGGATTACCAGTAGTAGCTGTAGGTGATTTAGCATTTGAAGATTGTACTTCATTAAAATCAATTACATTCCCAGATAAAATGTATTATTTAGGTGATAGTGTATTAAAAGGTTGTAGTTATCTTGAAAGTATATATAAATTAAATATGTGTAATAATTTTGTACATATTTCAATTAGATTATTTGGTAAAAAAGAATTTAATAATTCATATTCAGTAAGCGATGGCTATTTACCTAATTCATTACAAATAATACAATTTAAAGGAGTAATATATATATTCGCTAATGAATTCTCTGGATATAGTAGTTTAATAAGTATAGTTATTCCAGAAGGAGTAACAAGCATAGGTGACCATGCATTCCAAGATTGTATTAGTTTAACAAGTATAGTAATTCCAGAAGGAGTAACAAGCATAGGTGAACGTGCATTCGATGGATGTAGTAGTTTAACAAGTATAGTAATTCCAGAAGGAGTAACAAGCATAGGTGACCATGCATTCCAAGATTGTATTAGTTTAACAAGTATAGTCATCCCAAAAAGTGTAACAAGTATTGGTGAACATGCATTCGATGGATGTAGTAGTTTAACAAGCGCAACAATTCCAGAAGGAGTCACAAGTATAAGTTCAGGTGCATTCAGTTATTGTAGTAGTTTAACAAGCATAGTAATCCCAGAAAGTGTAATAAGTATAGGATCATTTGCATTCAAAGGATGTAGTAGTTTAACAAGCATAGTCATTCCAGAAAGTGTAACAAGTATAGGTTCAAGTGCATTCAGTTATTGTAGTAGTTTAACAAGTGTATATTATGATGGAACAATAGAAGATTGGTGTAATATTAAATTTGAAAATGTAGAATCTAATCCAATGTCTTATGCAAAACATTTCTATATGAAAAATAGTAATAATGAATATGAGGAAGTTACTAAATTAGTAATACCAAATACAATTACATCTATTTCAGATAATAGTTTTTATAAATTTATAGCAGTAAAAGAAGTAGTCATTCCAGAAGGAGTAACAAGTATAGGTTCATCTGCGTTCAGATATTGTAGTAGTTTAACAAGCATAGTAATCCCAGAAAGTGTAACAAGTATAGGTTCATCTGCGTTCAGTTATTGTAGTAGTTTAACAAGTATAGTAATCCCAGAAAGTGTAACAAGTATAGAATTATATGCATTCCAAGGTTGTATTAGTTTAACAAGTATAGTCATCCCAGAAGGAGTAACAAGTATAAATTATGGTACATTCTATGGCTGTAGTAGTTTAACAAGCATAGTTATTCCAGAAGGAGTAACAAGTATAGGTTCATCTGCGTTCAGTTATTGTAGTAGTTTAACAAGCATAGTTATTCCAGAAGGAGTAACAAGTATAGGTTCAGATGCATTCTATCGTTGCAATAATATAACCATCTATTGTGAAGCAGAATCTAAACCAGAAGGTTGGGATAGCAATTGGACTTATTCTACTTGTAATGTAGTATGGGGATATAAAGAAAATTAATTTAATTTTAAGAGTCGCTTAATGCGGCTCTTTTTTATATACCTTAATTAATTTGTCTTACTTAATATTTTTACCAATTTTTTCTACTTATAGTGTCTTATTTATAAAAGGTTAATCTTAATATATATTAATATAAATATTAAGTCACTTTTTTTGTCTAAATAATATGTTATACTAAAAATTAATCTTATGATTAAAGAGAAAGGAAATTGAAAAATGAAGAAAATATTTAAAGGTTTAATGGTTATAGTATTAACTCTTGTATGGTCACTTATTTTCATATCTTGTAAATCATGTAAGTCATGTAGTGATTTAGAAGAAGAATTAAATGGTTTGAAAGAAGTAGAAAATTATTTAAATGAAAAACAAAATGAATTAACCAATCTACTTAATGTTTTAAAAACAAGTTATGAAACAGAACTTGCAAAACTACAAGAAGAAGATAGCAAGAATAGTCAAACAATAACAGATTTAACAAATGCTTATACAGAAAAAGTAAATGAGTTAAAAACAAAAGATGAAGAAAACGCATCAGCATTATCTAACTTAAAAGAAAACTATGA
>CAZDPJ010000010.1:18122-42139 GCA_964507405.1 uncultured Staphylococcaceae bacterium | reverse complement strand
AATATAGGAAATAAAATAAACATCAAGCATTTCACCATATATTTCATCATTAAAATCTAAAATATGAATTTCTAAACTTAAATCATCCCTAAAATTAAAACTAGGATTATGCCCTAAATTAGCAAGTCCAATATAACTTTTCTTTTGATATTCAACTTTTACCGCGTAGACTCCACTCTTAATTTTAGCATAATCTTTATTATATACGATGTTTGCGGTAGGAAGATTGATTGTTCGTCCTATTTTATTTCCAGAAATAACCTCACCTTTAATATGAAAAGGGTGGTCAAGTAATTTATTTGCTTCTTCTATTTTTCCCTTTTCCAATAAATCTAAAATAAGACTACTTCCTATTTTTTCACCATTAAATTCAACCTTAGGAATAACTGTTACTTTAATATTGTTTAAAGAATAAAACTCTATATCTTCGGGAGTTCCTTTTCCACCTTCACCAAATGTAAAATCATATCCTACTACTACTTCTTTAACATTTAATTTCATTAAATAATTAATAACAAAATCTTTTGGCGATGTCTTCATTAACTTAATATTAAAAGGAATGACAACTAAATAATCAATGTTAAGAGATTCAAATAATTTTACCTTATCATTAAATGGGGTAATAAAAGATTTATTAGAAATCTTTTTCAATATTAAATCAGGATGGGGTTCAAATGTAATAATTCCTTTTTTTAAATGATTATTTAAACTAATTTCTTCTAATTTATTAATTAAAGATTGATGACCTAAATGAAATCCATCAAATTCACCAATACAAATTACCATATCACTAATAAAATTATTAATAAAAGTTTCATCATACTTTATTATAACCATACGCGCCCTGCCTTATAACAATGTAGGTTATCATCTCTTATGTAAATTGCAATTAAATTATTTTCAGAAATAATCGCAACCTTATCTACAAGCGAGTTTAATTCATTTTTTATATCATTAAATGATATTTTCATTCCATGTTTTGCTTTATTGACTAATTCAATAGAATTAATTTTAGGATAATCACTAATTGCATTTAAATTAGGTATTATTTCATATTTGCCATTTTCAATATCTTCTAAAGTAAAACTGTCTTCAATTAAAAAACTTCCATTTTTAGTTCTTGTTAAAGCACTTAAAGTAGCCGGCAAATTAAGTTTAACGCCTAAATCATGACAAATACTTCTAATATAAGTTCCTTTTGATACATCAACAATAAAACTAAACCTAGCAAGATTATTAGAGTATTCTATTTTTGATATTCTTTTAATATCATAAATTTCAATATCACGTTCTTCAACTTCAACAAAAGTATTAGTCCTTGCATATTCATATAACTTTTTTCCATTCTTTTTGATTGCTGAATAAAGAGGAGGATATTGTTTTTGTTTTCCTAAAAAGCTATTTAACACTTCATCAATAACAATTTCATCTAAACATACAATATCATTTCTTTTAATTACATCTCCTGTAATATCATAAGTATTCGTTTCTATTCCAATAGTTACCTCACAAATATAGGTTTTTCTAACATTTTCTAAAAACTGTACAAGCTTTGTTGCACTCCCAATACAAACTACCAGTACCCCTGTCGCAAGTGGATCAAGGGTACCTAAATGGCCTACTTGTTTAGTATTAAAACATCTTCTTATTTTATTTACCACATCATGACTAGTCATATTTTGTGGTTTATTAATTACTAGTAATCCATCCATAATATCACCATATAAAGTTTATCATAAAACATCATTTTTTTCAACCAACAAAGATTTATTTTTACTTTTAGGAAGAAAGTTAATAACAATAAATAGCGATATACCAATTACCACATCAATAAATTTATAATCACAATCTATTAAATTAATAAATAAAGTAATAATAGTACCAAGTACCATTCCATTAATAAAGTTATTAAATTTTATACTATTTACTTTGATAAATTTCTTAATTATTAAAGAAAATAAGATGATACTACTTATAAAACATATAAAAAAAGTTATCACTAAAACAAAACTATTTAAATTAAAGGGACAGTTACTTATAACAAATAAAATAAGATCATTTATTCCCTTTAATAAAGGAAAATAAAGCCCAAAACTAACCATCATTAACGCTCCACTTATTCCAGGTAAAATCATTCCTAAAGCAACAAGACAAGAATTAATAATAATAAAGATAAAGAACTTTAAATTAAACTTAGAATAATCAATATCAATGACATATAAATTAATCATACTAACTAAAATAACAATTAGAAAGCCAATAAAAAAAGGTAAAAAAGAAAACTTAAATTCTTTATTTAGTTTTAATGGATATGATTTAATAACAATTGCTAAAAAGCAAATATTCAATATAAAAGGACAAATTTTGGAAAGAGTATTTAAACAAATAATTCCTACTAATAAACCAATTACAATACTTAAATAAAAGCATAAATTATCTTTCCATTTTCTGATATTAAATACATTAATTATACAATCTAATACTTCATCATAAATACCAAGAATTAAGGCAATAGTCGCACTACATACTCCAGGAATTACATTAGTTAAACCAAAAATCATAAATTTTATTATTTTTTTCATTCTATCGCTTCCTTTTTTTATCACTTTGTAGTATAATATAATTAATATATAAGGTGATTTTATGCAAATAACAATAAAACCAAATACTAAATTTGAAGGTACTGTTAAGATACCTGGTTCTAAAAGTATCACTCATCGCGCTATTATTTGTGGTGTATTATCCAATAAAGAAATAACAATTAATAATGCCAATTTATGTGAAGATACTTTAATCACAATTGAATTACTAAAATCTTTAGGTGCTCTTATTAAAGTTGTAAATAATACTATTTTAATATCTCCTTCAACATTACATGATTCAAACATCCTAATAGATGCGAAAAACAGTGGTTCAAGTATTAGATTTTTAATTCCATTATGTTATTATTTATTTAAAAGTTTTAAGGTAATAGTTGATAGCCGAATGGTTAAAAGATTACTTGACACTTCTAATGATGGGATTACTTTTGATATAACAAAAATAAATGAGGAAAAATCAATAATAAAAGTTGCCTCAGTAAATGATTCACTTCTTTTAAATAATTCTAAAACAACCCAATATGCAAGTGGAATTATGATGTATAAAAGCTATTTAGAAAATACTTTGATAATGCCTACTATTAATGAATTACCATCTAATCCCTATATCTTAATGACAAAAGATGTAATTAATAGTATAAATAAAGTATCTGTCTATAATATAGAAGGTGACTATTCACTAGCTTCAAGTTTTTTAGTAATGGGACTTTTAACAAACAACATAACTTGTCAAAATTTAACCAAAAATTCTATTCAAGGTGATTATAAAATAATTGAATATTTAAAGAAAATGAATGGAACATTAAAAATTAATGAGACAAGCATTACTTCATACGAATCCCGATTACATCCAGTAGATCTAAATATGGAAGATACCCCAGACTTAGTTTTAGAACTAGCTGCGTTAATGGCAGTAACTAAAGGAGTAAGTAAAATAGAAGGCATTGAAAAGTTAAAATATAAAGAAACCGATCGATTAAATGAAACAATCAATATTTTAAATAAATTAGGTTCAAATTTAGTTTCGGAAAATAATTCAATTATTATTAACGGAACTAATTCTTTAAATAATCCATCATATCTTTTACTTCCCAATGATCACCGTTTAGTAATGATGGTTTTAAGTATATCTTCTACTTTTCAAAATGAAATCATACTTGATGGAATCGAAGCAACAACAAAGTCATATATAAACTACATTACTGACTTCTTAAATCTTAGGAGGGAATATGAAAATAATTAATTGTAAATATAAAACAAATGATGTAAAAATCTGTTTTGAAAATACTGTTATTGACTCAATTCTAAAGGAACTTGATAGTAACACTAATTACTTTGTAATTACTGACCAAAACATCAATAAATTATATAATAAATTCATTAATAGTATTCCTAATTTAAAAGGAATCTGTGTTTTAGTTCCTGGAGAATCATCAAAATCAATTGAAAGTTATATTAAAATAATGACCCTTTTACAAGAAAGTAATATTACCAAAAATGATACTATCATTGCTATTGGTGGTGGGGTAATTACCGATATTAGTGGATTTGTTAGTGGAACTTACAAAAGAGGAATTAAATTCATTAATATACCAACTTCATTAATTGGAATGGTTGATGCTAGTATTGGTGGTAAATGTGGAATAAACTTTCATGAGTATAAAAATCAAATAGGATTATTTAATCATCCAACTACTATTTATATCAATACAACCTTTTTAGAGACTTTACCTAAAAAAGAACTAGTAAGTGGCATAAGTGAAATCATCAAAATTGCGATTACACTAGATGAATCACTCTACCAAGAACTAATAAATATAAGTTATGATGAGTTTTTAGAAAAAAATAATCTAACAAATTTCATTTATAAAGCTGTTTTAAAGAAAATAGAAATAACTTCTCTTGATGAATTTGACCTTTATGATAGACAAATTCTAAACTTTGGTCATACAATTGGTCACTTAATTGAAAGTGATTCTAATTTTTTAATCACTCATGGTGAAGCCGTAGCTATGGGGATGGTTTCAGAAACAAATAATGAAAAAGTTTTAGTTTCCTTAATTCCACTTTTAAAAAAATTTGGATTACTAACTGAAAAAATTAAAAAAATAGATTATTTAAAGATGATTATAACTGATAAAAAATATAATAATGGTTATATTAATCTTATAAATATCGAAGAAATTGGTCATGCGACAATCAAAAAATATAAATTGGAGGATTTAACAAATGAACAGTTTTGGAAAGAATATTAGAATAAACATCTTTGGTGAATCCCATAGTTCATATATTGGTCTAACTATTGATGGACTTCCAACAAACTTTACCTTTAATCTTGAAAATATAAAAAAAGCTCTTCTTCTAAGAAGAGGAGATGATGAAATATCGACCAAAAGAAGAGAAAATGATAATTTTGAATTCATTAGTGGCTATTTTAATAACCATACGACTGGTGAACCATTAACAATTCTTGTTAAAAATGAAGATATTGATAGTACTCCATACGTGGAAGGAATAATAAGACCTGGTCATGCTGATTTAACTAAATACCTTAAATCATCATGTGCTAACGACTATCGTGGTGGTGGTGCCTCAAGTGGTAGAATGACGGTTGTACTAGTTATTTTAGGTGAAATCTGTAAACAAATTCTTTTCTCTAAAAATATTAAGGTGAGATCACGAATTAAAACATTAAAAAATATCAATGATATAAAAATTGATTACTCTAATATTGATTTAGTAAGTGATTATCTTGAAGCCTCTTCTTTTCCGGTTATTGATGAAAGAGCTAAAAAAGCAATGCTTGATTTAATTAATAAAATCCAAAAACAAAATAATTCCATAGGAGGAATTGTTGAAACATTTATTATGAATGTTCCTAATTCATTAGGCGAACCCTTCTTTGATAGTTTTGAAAGCATCATTTCCCATCTAATGTTTTCGATTCCCGGCATTAAGGCAATTGAATTTGGTGATGGATTTGACCTTACCAAACTTAATGGAACTGATACAATAGATGAATTATCATTTAAAAATAATAACATTACTTTTAGCTCTAATCATCAAGGTGGTGTAAATGGTGGAATTACGAGTGGAAATTACATTAACTTTAAAGTTGCGGTCAAACCACCGGTAAGCATTAAACAAGAAATTAATACCATTAATATGAAAACAAAAGAAAATATTTCTCTAACAACTTCAGGTAGACATGATGCAACCTTTATTCATCGTGTAATCCCCGTAATTAATGCTTTAACTTACTACGCCCTCCTTGATATGGTGATTGAAAATGAAAAATAAAAACTTTAACAGAAATCAAATCAATGATATTGACAATAAAATAATGGAATTATTAAATGAAAGATTTAATATTGTTAAACAAATTGGATTTATAAAAAAACTAAATAATGAACCAATTACCGATAAAAATAGGGAATTACAAGTATTACAAAAAACAAATAGTTATTCAAATAGTATTCATCTAAATAAAATTTATAAAGAAATTATAAATGAATCAAAAGTTATCCAACTTAGTACTTCTTATTTAGTAGGTAAATCATTACCATATAGTTTTTCTAAAACAATTCATCATTTACTTGGAAATGAAAACTATGAATTATATGAAACAGATGATTTTAAGGAAATATTAAAACTTCCTTTTACATTTATTAATGTTACAAATCCCTATAAAACAGAAGCATATAATATTTGTACAGAATTATCAGATATCGCTAAAGAAACAAAAGCCGTAAATACAATAATTAAAAAAAATAATAAATTATATGGTTTTAATACTGATTATTTAGGATTTAAAAATATGATTGATTATTATAAAATTAATCTAAAAAATAAAAAAATTGCCATCATTGGTAATGGGGGAACAAAAAATACGGTAGTATCTGTTCTTAATACCTTTAATCCTAAATTAATTTCCGTTTTTTCAAGACATCCTATAAATAATGAATATAGTTTTGATGAAATCTATAACTATAATCCTGATATCATTGTAAATATTACAAGTTATAATGTATACCCAAATTTTGAAATTGATCCTTTAATTGATATAACAAAACTAAATAATTTAGATATCATCATTGATTTAAACTATAATCCAACCAGGTGTTGTCTTGGCTTAAATAAAAATATTAAATATTATAATGGCCTATACATGTTAATTAGTCAAGCCGAAGAAACAGAAAAACTAGTAGATAAATTCTTTAACCAAAAAAGAAAAAGCTTAAGTTTAAATAAGATTTTAGATCTTCTTTTATATAAGCAAAGAAATATAATATTAATTGGCATGCCTTTTTCTGGAAAAACAACGCTTGCTTCAAATCTTGGTAAATCCTTAAATATGCCCGTATATGATACTGATAAGATATTAAGTAGTTTAAATAAATCACTTGATGATGTCATAAATAATAATCAAGACATTACTACATTTAGATTATATGAACAAGAGGTAATGAATAACCTTTCTAAATGCAATAATTCCATCATTAGTTTAGGTGGTGGTTCAATTTTAAATTCTAAAAGTATGACAATTTTAGCACAAAATGGTATAATAGTATATCTAGATATTCCACTTACAATACTTAAAAAACGAAATAATGGAACAAGACTTCTTTCAAAAGATGATGAATCTTTAAATAATTTATACTTAGAAAGAAAATCAATCTATGAAAAATATGCTGATATAACATTAACTAGTACTAGTATTGAGGAAAATATAAATAAAATAAAGGAATTGATACACTATGACAATTTTAATAATTAATGGACCTAATCTTAATATGTTAGGAATCCGTGAACCTGAAATTTACGGAACCAAAACCTATGAAGAATTATGTCATGAATTAAAACTATATGCAAATGAATTTAAAATAAAATTAATTATTAAACAAACAAACTTTGAAGGAAAAATAATTGATTTAATTCAAAGAGCACACTTTAAAGGATATGATGGCATCATCATTAATCCTGGTGGCTATACTCATTATTCCGTCGCAATAAGAGATGCTATTGCAAGCATTACCATCCCAACAATTGAAGTTCATCTATCCGACCCAAGTACGAGAGAAGATTTTAGAAAGACATCACTTATCAAAGATGTATGTGTAAAAAGTATTGTTGGAAAGAGTTATGATGGATACTTTGAAGCAATTGATTATTTAATGAAAGGAGATAACAATGACTAATCATCACCCTTTAATAGATAATCTTAAATCAGATGTTTTAAGTAAACTTGGCTTAAATAAAGATGAAAAACTAATTATTGCGGGGCCATGTGCTGTAGAATCAAAAGAACAAATGAAGCTTGTTTGTGAAGAATTACAAAAGAACAATATCAAATTCTTAAGAGCAGGTGCTTTTAAACCTCGTACTTCTCCTTATGACTTTCAAGGACTAGGCAGTGAAGGATTAAAAATTTTAAAAGAAATCAAAAATGAATACAACCTAAAACTAGTAAGTGAAATTCCATCAACTGAGGTATTAGATGAATTTTTAGATTCTGTTGATATTATTCAAGTAGGAACAAGAAATATGCAAAATTTTGAACTTCTTAAAGCCTTAAGTAAGACAAGTAAACCCATTTTATTAAAAAGAGGATTTGGTAATACTTTAGATGAATTCTTATCAGCTGCTGAATATATTTTACTTGGTGGTAATCAAAATATTATTCTTTGTGAAAGAGGAATTAGAACATTTGAACAAAATACAAGAAATACTCTTGATTTAGGTGCTGTTATTACCATAAAACAAAACTTAAATGTTCCCATTATTGTTGATCCATCCCATGCTTCCGGTAAATCATCGCACATACTTCCGTTATCACTTGCAAGTATGGCCTGTGGAGCCGATGGCTTAATGATTGAAATTCATCCTAACCCATCTTCTTCTAAAAGTGATAGTATGCAAGCATTATCATTTGAACAATTTGATAATCTAATCAAAAAACTTAACCTATAAATATAGGTTAAGTTTTTTTACTTTAATATATTTTTTAGCGTTACTTATAAAACAATCCTTTTTTATTTAGATTCTATTAAAAACCAAAACTTCTAATTACATCACTTTTATCAATATATTCTACTTTAGTAAACCATGCTTTTTGAAATGCACCTGAACCAGTTTTTCGAAGATTTAAATATACGTTGATTGTTCCAAGATCACATACGTAATTTATAACATTAGTTGTACTACTATAATTGCTTGTAAAATTATTAGCTGGTTCATAATAATATGTACCATTTTCAAGCCCTTCAATTTTAGAAAAAACAGGATCTAAGTACACTGTTTTAATCATTCCATAATCCATTCGATCATCTGATACTTTTTCGCCATTTGCAATTTGACTCCCCACTGTATAAACACTAAGGATGGGATAAGTGTATGTAAGAATTTGGCCATTTTTGATTGCAACTGAATTGGCATCACAAGTATTTAACATCTTTGCGAAATAAAATTGAAGTTGTTCGATAATACTATTAGAATCAACCGTTTTAACCTTTTTACTTAAACTATTAATACTACCTAAACTGGCAATCGATAAGCTAGAAACTAAAAATAGAACAATTAAACATTCAATTATTGTAAATCCTTTTTCTTTAATCTTTATACACATGGGTTGCGGTCTTACCATTATGAGTATAAGTAATTGTAGTTGCATCCATTGTTAAAGTTGCGCCTTCCGGTAATTCATTTCCAGCTAAACTTTCATAAGTATCAATTACATTTGTATTTGCTGTTTTAATATCAGCATAACTTTTAATCGTAGTTGAATTAACTACTTCATTAGACATAATAGCAACTTCAAATGTTTTAACAATTTCACTTAATTGTTCATCAACAACAACTTGTTTACTCTTATCAATATACTTAGTATAATTGGTAACAAGTAATGTTCCCATAATCCCCATAATCGTAATAACAACTAATAACTCAACTAAAGTAAATCCTTTTTCTTTTTTGTTTTTCATCATAATCCCTCCTAAATTTCTTGGAAATCAATGTTTCCTTTAATAATTTCACAATTTTTCTTTTCATTTAATAAAATCATCCCTAATTTTTTGGCGTAGGTCTCTATTTTCTTTTCACTTGCTTCGCTTAAAATTAGTTCTTTTATTTTATCATCAATTACCAAGACTTCGCTAAGTAACAGACGACCTTTGTAACCAGTATTGAAACAATATTCACACCCCCTTTTTTCATATACACTTAAAGAATCATCCACCTTAAGATCTAATAAATTTCTTTTTTCTATGTCTATTTCCTTTTTACATTTAGGACATAGTTTTTTTACAAGTCGTTGGCAGAGCACAAGTTTTAAGGCACTACTTACTAAATATCTAGGAATCCCCATATCAAGAAGTCTTGTTATAGCTCCTACTGATGAGGTAGTATGTAATGTCGAAATAACTAAATGCCCACTTAAAGCAGCTCGCATAGCAATTTGAGCCGTCTCTTCATCTCTTATTTCACCAATCATAATAATATTAGGGTCCTGTCTTAAAATACTCCGTAAGGCTCCTGAAAAACCAAGACCCGCTTGTTGATTAACCTGAATTTGATTAATGCCATCAATTGTGTATTCAACTGGATCTTCAATCGTAACAATATTATTAGATTCATCATTAAGTTCATTTAAAAAAGTATACATTGTTGTTGTTTTACCACATCCTGTTGGTCCTGTTACTAAAATCATACCTGATTTTTCTTTTAATATCGTATTGATGATTGTAGTTTCAAAATTATTATAATTTAATAAACTAAAAGAATTATTTAATTTCAATTTATCAAGAATTCTAATAACTACTTTTTCACCAAGAACAGTAGGAATTGTACTTACCCTTAAATCATACTCATTATCTTTTACTTTAAAGTTCATTTTACCATCTTGAGGTAACATTTTTTTAGTAATATCAAGTGATGACATAATTTTTATTCTTGCTAAAAGTTCATCATAATTATCTTTGGATATAGTCTCCATAATTTTTAAATTACCATCTAATCTAATTCTAACTATCGCATCATTTGTTCTTGATTCTATATGAATATCACTAGCACCTAAAATAATTGCTTTTTCAATCCAAATATTAACTATTTTTACAATTGGTGATGAATCAACAACATCATATTTGATAGATGGCTTTTCTAAAAGTTGTTTAGAATAACATGATGAATCATTACAATAATCATATTTATCTTTACCCATTAAACTAAGTAAGCCATAATATTTCATCCATTCTTCTTTTGTAATTAAATAAAAGAAATGTGGTTTCTTTGTTGTAACAAATAAAGGTAAACTTAAATAATAATCATCTTCGTTATATAACAAACAAATCAAGTTTCTTCCCTCATCATAAACAAGACAATGCGAATCATACATATAATCAAGTGAAACTTCATTCCATAATTTCTCTAACTTAAAATTATATTCATAATTTTCTATTTTCAATTTAAATCCCCACCATTTCATTCATTATCTTAAACATTGGTAAAAATACCGCAAGCACAACTAAACTAACAACTACTGCCATTAACACAATAATTAATGGTTCAATTGATTTAGCCAGTTTACCTATTCTATTTTCAGCTTCTAAATCATAATACTCAGACATTCTCGATAAAACACTACCTAAATTATTTGATTCTTCTCCAATTTTTAACATTTCTAACATCATTGTTGGAAAATACTCTAAACTAGATAACGCAGATGCTATATTTTGTCCTTGATAAACGCGAGAGGCAGCTTTAGTTAATTTCTTCTTAATAAATCGATTATTAATTAAATTAATAGTCTTATCAAGAGCAATAAATAAAGGAATCCCACTTAAATACATCATTGAAAGTGACCTCGTAAACATTGATGTAATTGATAATTTCTCCACATCTTTATATATTAATAATTTAGTTTTTAAATAATCAATAAATAAATGTGATCTAAATTTATTAATTATTTTAATACATAAATAAATTAATAAAATAATTAATATAAGGATTATAAAATGATTCCTAACAAATCTAGATACATTAAAAATAATCATTGTAAGAGGAGGAATTTCATCTATATTTAAATTATCAAAAACATCTTCAAATTTAGGTATTATAAAAAACATTAAAGCAAGAACAATTATAGTCATAAGGATAAGTAAAAGGATTGGATAAACTAATGCACCTTTCATTTTTTCTTTTATTTGATGGTCTTTATAATAATAATTCTTTAAATAGCTAAAAGTACTAATTAAAGTACCACTAGCCTCCGCACTTTTAATCATGGTAATAAATAAATTTGGAAAGTATTTACTGAATTGTTCTAAAGATTCTGAAAAAGAAATACCCATCTGAATATTATTTATTACTTTTTTAATAATTTTATTTAACATTCTATTTTTATAGTTTTCATTAAAGGCTTTTAAAGCATTTAAAAGAGAAACCCCAGACTTTAACATCACTTCCATGTTTTCCGAAAAATTAGATATTACAATACCTTTAATTTTATTATCCGTTAAATTAAAGAACTTCTTTTTTTCTTTACTATTCATTTTCCCACACATCATGATCCCCCAAATACTCAGTATCATCATCATATACTTCCATCTCATATATTCTGGACTTTATTTTAATTAATAATCCATCTTTATCCATATAAGTTTTTATTTTATAAGTTCCATCCATATAGCCTGGATATTGTCTCGCTTCAACATAATAATCTTTAGTACCATCTTCATTCGACTTATAAGTAAGAAAGGCATTATAAGAATAACGTTTACTATTATCTACTCTTATTGCTTTTCTTTCATCAGTTAATACCCAATGAATTATAGCATCATTAGTAAAATTATTTAAGAAAACTAAATCATAAGTTTTAAAATAGTATGCATTTGATTTTAAGGTATTACTTGCATCAACTAACTTCAAATTACTTAATGATATAGCAATTATTAACATTAAGAAAACATTAATATAAGCAATAAACCCTTTTTCATTAGACATTTTTCCACCTCACTAATTCTAAATCGCTAAATAAATGTTGTGAATAATTTTTAAATTCTTGTGGAAATTCAATCTTTAAACGATAAATGATTAATTTTACATCATTAACATCTGATGTTACAGTTTCAATATTATAATTATATTTAATTTTAATTTCTTCATTTTCATATAAAAATATAATATATTCACTATTAGTAGAAAAGAATTTTTTTACTTCATCTAAAAACTCAGTTTCTTCATTATAAAATATCTCTGTTAATTTAATATAATTAATCATCACAAAACTAACTCTTAAGTCTTCTTTAATATTATTACGATTTTCCATGATTTTTAAAGTAATTGGTATCATCATCGATAATACAAGAAATAAACAACTAATGGCTTCAATGGTTGTAAATCCTCTTTCATATTCTCTATTTACTCTAATATTTCCACCCATTCTTCTCCTCTGTAAACAAATAATCTTTTTACTTTATCATTAAATTGATTAAGAAACTTTTCTTTAAATCTATAATCAAACTGAAAAACATTACTAAGTTTACCACTATTATATAAATGACTAATTACAATATCATCTATTTTATATAGAACTATTTCATCCATAAATCTATTATACATTCCATATTTATAACTAAAGAACATCTCATCTTTAATTTTTACTTTAAATAATAGAAGAAAATCTTTAATTTCTTCATAATCTTCTTTATTTAAAGAAAATATACAATTAATTAATTTATTCTTATATTTATTTTGAAAATTAATAAATTTAATCTTTTCAATATTATAATTATACTTTTGATATACTAAATCCCTTAAATTTACATTTTTGCTTCTTTCAATGACAAAATATCCAGATTCAAGTAAATTAAAACACCAAATTACCTTACTTGTTTTATCTTTTAACTTATTAACTTTAGGATAAATAGCTTGATATAATGATTGTAAATTCTCATTATTATACACATATTCATTTATCCCATCATTATAATAAATTTGCCAATGATTAGTTAATCTATTAATTAAACAAAAATTATCCATTATTCCACCTCACCATTATATAATCATTTCCATATATACTATCAAAAAAGGCATAAAGAAACCTATCTTTAATTTCAAGTTTTAGCTTATTAATAAAAACAAATTCAAACTTAAATGTATTCATATGATATTTAATAATATTATCATGAAGACTTACTGCGAGTTTTCCATCTAAATAGACTTCATACCGATTATTATTAAATTCAACTGTTTTTTTAGCCAATTGGTCTTTATTAACCATTACAAGTATACTATATAACTTCATACATTCATCATAATATTTCTTCTTATTTGTGTTTTCTTTTAAATAAGTTTGATATGAATTTATTGAAAGCATAACAATTGAGCTTGTAATACCAATAATAATTAAAGAAATTAATAATTCTAAAATTGTAAAACCTTTCTCATCTTTCACTTCAATCACCAAACTAATATTACGTAAAAAAAACATCAATTCCATTTTTAAATGAAAAAAGAACTAGAAAACTAGTTCTTCATTATGAATTATGGATTAAACATATTGGTATAATCACCATACTAATAATACGTATAAATATAAATAATTCCATTTTTAAATTAAAAAAGAACTAGAAAACTAGTTCTTTTTTATATGAACTATGGATCAAATGCAAAGTTTTAAAATTAGACTAATAATATTAATATAATTATTATTAATTTTTATTAGACTGTTCTCCATATCTTAGAATTAACTCTATTTTAGAATTAACTTGTAATTTACGATAAATATTTTTATAATGGAAATTAACAGAATCATATTTCATTCCAAGTTCCCCCGCAACTTGTCTTAAAGTAAGGCCTTCAAGCAATAAATCAAATACAATTTTTTCCTTAGGAGTAAGTACTTCCTCTGGATTAATAATATTATATTTAGGTATATTTCTATCAATTTCTCCAATTGGTGTATTCTTTGTACTTCTTGTTTCTAAATAACCCAATAAATTAAGGATTATTAAGACTAGGAATGTAACAATATTTACAAGCATCATTACAATTGCTAAAACACGAATATCGATATTTAAGATACTTTTTCTTAAAAACATACTTGAAAAAGTAAAACAAATATAACAAATCACCGTATAAAATAAATTAAATTTAGTTGCCTTATCATCTAATATTTTAGCAATAAACATTAATATCATAATATAACCAAGTGAAGTCGAAAATCCATAGGCAACGTCAGCACACTGTCTCCAAGCAATAACTTGACGATCAAATACTTCATTAAAGATTGTTAATTGATGTCCACCGAACACCGCAACAAAATATAATATTAAAAAAAACATTAATGATTTTTTAGAATATAAAAAGATTAATACAGAAGCAATACAACAAAGTAAAAATCCAATATAATAAGTTACAGAATAATATGATTTAACATCCGAAATACCAACGTGGTGAATATCTAACTCAATTGCACCAATAAAAGCTTGATTAAAGCATACTATAAAAATAATACCAATTAATAATATAAATGAATACCCAGGTATAATCTCACTTTTTCTAGTTATAATAAACAAGTTCTTTGATATTATAAACATAACAGTTGTAAATATACAAAAAATTGCTGGTATTATTAAATCTTGAATTAGTAAACTTGAAAAGATATTTGTATATAATGAATAACTAAAGAATAAAAAGATTAATGCTAAACAAAACATCAAACGTTCACTCATATCAAATGAGTATAAAAATAAATTTACTAAACATCCAAATAATGCACCATAACCAAGTCCAATAATTAAACCTCCAAAAATAGTTAATATAGGATTACTAATAAAATAAGTTAGAACTACTCCTATAATTATCAATGGACACGAAACAACTTTTAAGAAATTAAAAATCCTTTCATTTAATATTAAAACAAAAGTTACAAATGTGACCGAAAGGCCGATAAATATAGCAATTAAATATCCGATATTATCAGTGATACCTGCATTAGTTGGTTCAAATAACTTCATTGTTCTAAAAACAAAATCAACTATCAATAACGAACACAATATTGATAAAAGAATAGATCTCACTGATGGTTTCTTAAAATATATTTTTACTGTTTCTTTTTTTCGATTTGATAATAATACACCTATTTTAGAGAAGGTCTTAATAAATTTTTGATTGTCATTATCTGCCATGTTTACCCTCCTAACATTTTAATATATTATACCATATTTTCCAAAAAAAATAAAGGAAAAGGCTATCCAATATATTCAGTTAATTTTTTATAATTACATAAATAAGGTAATTTTTTTATACTATTTTTTTCTAACAAATAAAGATTTCCATATAATACTTTATTAATTTTTAGTTTATTTTTTTCTACAGTTTTATTAAATGTATCAATATCAACAATACAAAATATTAAATTAGGATTATAACATGTTATTCTTTTTAAATTACTAATAACAATATCACTAATTACATTATTGATATCATTAACAAATACTAATATTTTTGAAAATCTATCTAAACAATAATTTAATTCATAAAAACTTACATTTTTAAACATCTAATCACTCCTTGTAAAAATTATAGCATAAATAAATTGCGAAAAATATCATTTTTTGGTATAATAATATAAAGAGGTGATTAAATGGATGCCGTCGGTATTATATTAGAAGCAAATCCATTTCACAATGGTCATTTATATCTATTAAATAGTGCTAAAAAACTATTTCCAGATAGTACATTTGTAGCTATTACATCTACCTCATTTACGATGAGAGGCGAAATATCAGTTCTTGATAAATTCTCAAAAACAAAGATTTTACTAAATTATGGTTTTGATATAGTGCTAGAGCTTCCTATTACTTATACTTTACAAAGTGCTGACTTTTTTTCAAGTTCTGCTGTAAATATTTTAAGTAAGCTAAATATAACAAAAATAGTAACTGGAAGTGAAGTTACCGACCTTAATCTATTTAAAAGAATTTATGATATATCCTCAACAAAAGAATTTAAAGATAAGTTCAAACTTAATCTTTTAAATAATAATTCTCATAAAACAACTTATTCTAATACTCTATCCTCACTAGGTATTAATAATAAAGATATTGAATTATTTAATAAACCTAATGCGACCTTAGTATTCCAGTATTATAAATCCATTAAAGATAATAATTTAAATATATCTTTACATTTAATAAAAAGAACTAATGATTATTATGAAAAGATAAGTACTTCTTCTAATATTGCAAGTGCTAGTTTTATAAGAGAAAATTTAAATGATTTAGATAAAATAACAAGTTTTATCCCTTATAACCCTTGTTTTATCGATATTACAAAATCTGAAAAGGTAATTATTGCCTTAATTAAATTTCAAACGATGTCATACCCAAATCAAAACCCTTTTTTAGGGATTAATGGTAATATTGAAGGAATAGATAATTATATTATGAAAAATGCTGATTTTAGAAATGACTATAACACATTAATAAATTCACTAAAAAATAAAAAATATTCATTAAGTAGAATTAGAAGGATCCTAATATCACTTCTAATAAAGATGAATAAAGTTGATTTTAGTAATATTAATTATTTAAGAATCTTAGGCTTAAGCCTGAATGGTAAAGAATACCTTAAAACTTTACCAAAAGAAATAAAACAACTTATTTTTTCATCACCGAATGAATTAAAAGATTTAGATGAAAACTTAAATTATGAAATACTTGCAACTAAACTATATGGCATTTTAATTAATGATAATAATTTTTACTTAAATGAATACAAATTACCAATAAAAAAGGAGACTCAAGATGACATTATTTGATTTACGTAAATTATTAGACAATGTTATAGACCCAAGTAATGGACTAACATTAAAAGAAAATAATGCTATAAAACATATAGCATATAACGATGAAACTGACTTAATAACTTTAATTGTTACAATATATAATAATGATAAAGTTTATGAAAAAGCCCTAAAAAGAGAAATCGCCAAGGTAGTAAAAATTACTGGTGGTTATAAAGGACTAAGATTAGAGATTGAAGAAACTAAAATCAAAAAAGAAACCACGACAAACAAAAAAATTAAATATATTGGTATTATCAGTGGTAAAGGAGGCGTTGGTAAAAGTAGCGTCGCCGCGAACATTGCCTACCGAATGGTAAAACGAAACTTTAAAGTAGGATTAATTGACGCAGATATCTATGGTTCTAGTCTACCTACCATTCTTGGATTTGAACATCAAAGACCAATGGGAGACGAAAACCAAAAAATACTTCCCATTAAAGCAGGTAATCTTGAACTAATTTCAACCGAATTTTTTACAGAACCATCACAACCAGTAATATGGCGTGGAGGTATGTTAAATAGTATGCTTAATCATTTTTTCAATGATGTAAAATGGGCCGATGATACCGACTTTATAATTGTTGATTATCCACCTGGAACTGGTGATATTACACTTGATGTAAAAAACTTCGTTCCGGAATGTAAAATGATATTAGTTACAACTCCTCATCCTTCTGCTTCTCATGTTGCGGTTAAAGCAGGGGTTGCAGCAAAAAAACTTGAACATGAAATTTTAGGGGTTGTAGAAAATATGTCATATTATATTAACCCTGTTAATAATGAAAAAGAATATATTTTTGGTGAAGGTGGCGGACAAATTGTAGCAAATGAATTAGATTCACAATTAATTGCACAAATTCCAATTAATAGACCGAAAAATGGTTCTGATTTATTTGAAATTGAAGAAATAAATGGAAAAATCTATGATGATATTCTAGATTTTATCTTATTAAATATAAATAATAAACTATAATTATTAGGGATGTAAAATAAATGATTTATAAAAAGCTTAATATAAAAGGAAGAGAAATACGTAAACCTATTTCTCTTGAAGAAGCAATAAAGACAAGAAAGGAATTACTATACTTTTCATCGAGTGAAGACTTTAAAAAATACAATTCTCTTTTAAATAATACCAACTTTGACGTTGTTTTTAACAGTGCTTTTAGTAATTTTAATAAAGTTTTCGATGATGTTTTTAGTAATTTTAACGAAGTATTCGATGAAAATAAAGAAAACGCTATATACAATAACGACGAATACAAAGAATTTGTTGATGATGACGATGACGACGATGACTACGATGATGACGACGACGATGATGATGACGATGAAATCTGCTATGTTGATGAAAATTTAAATCATGTAATTGTTAATAAAAACCAAATTAAAAATGTTTCTAATAATAATACAAAGAATATAAATAAAACTAAAGTAAAACCTTGCAACAATTCAGATGATATAATGCAAAAAATCATAACTGATTTACCTTTTATGAAAAATAAAGCGATCTATAAAAAAGCAATTACATTAATTAATGAACACGAAGAAGGTATATCTAATTTTTTTTTAATTTATCCATTTTTAACACCAGATTAATGTGAAGATATATTATATATATTATTAAATAATCCAAATTATGTTTCCAATGTATACGCAATTCTTCCATTTGTTCAAGCTGACGCATTATCACTTTTCGTAAAACAATATATAAAAGGAAGTTATCGATTTATTGACCTTCAACAAATTAAACCATTTATACGAGAAAATGATTTAAACAAATTAAATAAACATGGGTATGCAAATTATAAAAAATAAAGAATTAAATATTTAATTTCCCTATATTTTACATTACACATAAAAGAGTGGTCCCTTAGAACCACTCTTTTTACTATAAAAATACTTTTTAAAATTAAATCAATTAAATATATTTTTTATTCTTCGTGATGACAACAACAATGTCCTTCACTTTCACAATCTTCTTCACAATCACAGTCACAATCTGTATCACAACCATGATCATGACCACAGCCACAGTGGCATCCATGTTCTTCCATTTGTTGTTCATAATCAGCAATTGCATCTTCAATAAATGACCATTCTTCATCTGTTTCGATTTCATGTAATTCACCATTACCATCTTCATTTTCAGTGTAACTTGCTGCCATTAATTCGATTTGTTCATCATCATCTTCTTCATTTAAAGCTTCAATTGGAAAGAAAACTACATAATTCTTATTAAATTCTTCAGAATTAATTGTAAATAAAATTTGACATAATCTTTCATTTCCTTCAGCGTCAATTATTGATAATTGACCTTCATTTGGTTTAATTTCACTCATGTTTTTTCTTTTTAATATAAATCTAATTATATGATTTATATTAATTTCCTTTCTAAATTTTTTTATTAATACATAATGTTATGTAATAATCGGGTTAAAAATAATATTTATAAAAACAAAATTTTACATGTTTTCTTCTATAATTTTTTCAATTTCTCTATCTTGGAATATTTTATTAATTGTATTATATTCATCATCATCTTCAATTTCAGATAGTTCAAAAGTACCATCATCATATTCATCAATTATAGATATACAAACATCTTTATCTAAAGCACCTGTATAAACAACATATGTTTTATCATATTTTTTAGAATAATATGTAAAAATAATATTAATATCAAAAGTAGCATTTAAAGGTTTACGAATAGAAGGTTTAATTTTCCCATCTATATAATAAGCCTGAAAAACTTTTTTTAAATAATTTAGTTCTTCTTCATCAACAACATTATTAAAATAAATATTATCATTTTCATCACAATATTCAGATTGAGCATATACATGATTATCTATAGGTTTTTTATTAACTATTTTGTAAAAAATATAATATCTATCAAAAGTATTAGAATAATACCTTAAAACTACATTATAATTAATTGCACAACCATTTGAATCATGAAAATTAATCTGATAATTAGAATCAGTCCAATAGCCCATTTTTATCACCTCTATTATCTTTTTTTACTGTCTAAATAAGATTGTAAAATTAATGTTGCGGCTAAAGTATCAACTTTAGTCTTTCTTTTGGCTCTACTTAAATCAGCAGATATCATAACTTTATTAACTTCGACAGAAGTTAATCGTTCATCATATAATATTACTTCTTTATCAGTACGTTCTTCAAGCATCTTTTTAAATTCATAAACATATTCTGCCTGAGGACCAATTGTACCATTCATATTAATTGGATGACCTAAAACAATCTTATCAACTTTCTTATCATTAATTAATATTATAACACATTCTAAACATTTTTGCAAATTTTTCTCACTAAAATGTATCGTTTCATATGCTGTTGCGATTGTTTCCGTTAAATCACTAAAGGCAACACCACAGGTTCTATTACCTAAGTCTAGTCCCATGTATCTCATTATTTTATTTGTTCCTTTACTTTTTGTAATGCTTCATCTACTTTTGATGTATCCTTTCCACCAGCTTGTGCGAAATCAGGACGACCGCCACCATTTCCACCAGTAATTTGGGCAGCAAGTTTAACTAAATCACCACATCTATTATTGTTTCCTTTGCTCTTCGCAATAAATACTACTTTATTACTACTAACATTAGCAACAAATACTAAAGAATTATCATAGTTAGCACTTAATTTATCAACTATATCTTTAACAACATCAACATCATAGTCATTAACTTTTAATATAATAGTATTAACCCCATTAATTACTTCAACATTATCTAAGAAGACTTGATAACTTGCTGATTTACTAGCACGATACATTGAATCAAATTGATGTTCAAGTTCTTTGATTTGATTTCTAGCTGTTGCTTCTTCTTCACGGCAATTAAGAATATCTTGATAGCTTCCTATCAATCTAGGTAAAGTAATAGGTGTAGATTTAATATTGAAATCTTCATGTTTTGCTTTAATAACTATAGACTTTCTCTTTTCTTCTAAAGCTTTTAAATTTTCAATAATTGGTGTAAGTTTTTCTTTTATTTGAGGAATAATATTATCTTTTGTTGTTGCTTCAATTCTAAAAATACCAGAACCCTTAGATTCAACACTTAAAATAGCAAATTTTTCAATTTCACTTGTATTAGTTACATGCGTACCGCCACAAAGTTCTTTACTATATGCCATTTTAACAAGTCTAACGACGGAACCATACTTTTCACCAAACATTGCTTGAGCCCCTTCTTTTTTTGCCTCATCAATACTAGTTAAAATAGTTTCTACATTTGAAGCTGATTTAATCCCCTCATTTACTATTTTTTCAATTTCAAGTAATTGTTCTTTTGTCAAGTTTTCATAATTATTAAAATCAAATCTTAAACCTTCATTAGTTACTTGGCTACCTTGTTGTACAACATGATTTCCAAGTACTTTTCTTAAAGCTTCATTTAATAAATGTGTTCCTGAATGATTACATGCCGTTCTTAATCTAAATTCTTCATCAACTTCTAGTGATACAATGTCGTTTTCATGTAATAATGAATCTTTCATATCAATTATATGAGCATGTTGACCATTTGGAAATTTAATTGTATTAAGTACATTATAAGTTTCATTATTAATAATTAAAGAACCTTGGTCACCATTTTGGCCTCCACTTTCACCATAAAAAGGAGATTTATCAAATATAGCAATAATTAAGCCACTTGATTCATGAAGACGATGACCATCCTTAAAGATTGCTAAAACTTTAGCTTCAGAATTTAAAGAATCATATCCAATAAATTCAGACTCTTCTTTAAAGGCCATATATTCTTCATTTTGGCTATTCATTGATTGTTCACTATTACGAGCTTTACGAGCTCTTTCTTTTTGTTTAGAAAGTTCATTATTAAATTCATCAATATCTACTCTAAATCCTTTGTCACTTGCTGCTTCTATTGTAAGTTCAATTGGAAAACCAAATGTATCATATAATAAGAACGCATCACTTCCACTAATAACTTGATTAGAACTATCTTTCATTATTTCATTTAAACGACGTTCACCAGATTCTAAAGTTTTTAAGAAATTTTCTTCTTCTATTTTTACAAGTTTAGTAATAATAACTTCTTTTTCAATTAAATAAGAATAAAATGATTTCATATTATTAACAACAACTGATACAATTTTATATAGGAATGGTTCATTAATACCAAGTCTTTTACCCATTCTAACCGCTCTTCTTAAGATTCGTCTTAAAACATATCCTCTACCTTCGTTAGATAAGATTGCTCCATCTGCTAAAGCGAAAACAACACTACGAATATGATCAACAATAACTCTAAAAGCCATTTTTTGATTTTCATTACAATTAAAATAATCAATATGTGATAATTCTTCAACATATTTAATCATTGGCATGAATAAATCAGTTTCATAATTTGTTTCAACATTTTGGAAAACACAAGCAAATCTTTCTAAACCACCACCAGTATCAATATTTTTACTAGGAAGTTCAGGATAATCTTCTCTTTTTAAACCAGTAGTAGAATTAAATTGACTAAATACAATATTCCAAATTTCAATATAACGGTCATTTTCAATATCTTCTTCTAATAGTCTAATACCAATATTTTCTGGATCATACTTAATACCACGGTCAAAGAAAATCTCAGTATCAGGTCCACATGGTCCTTCTCCAATTTCCCAGAAATTATCTTTGATTGGAACTAAATGATCTGCTGGAACACCTAGACTAATCCATTTATTATAAGTTGTTGTATCATCAGGATAATATGTAATATAAATTAAATCACGAGGAATACCAAACCATTTTTCATCAAATAATAATTCATTCGCAAATTCTAGTGCTTCATTACGAAAATAATCACCAATAGAAAAATTACCTAACATCTCAAAAAAAGTATGATGTCTAGCTGTTTTACCAACATTTTCAATATCATTAGTTCTTAGTGATTTTTGTGCATTACATAAACGAGGATTTTCAGGTATTTCACGTCCATCAAAGTATTTCTTAAGAGGTGCAACACCAGCATTAATCCATAATAAAGTTGGATCATCAACTGGAATTAAAGATGCACTTGGAACAACTTTATGGCCTTTACTTGCAAAAAAATCCAACCACATTTGTCTTATTTCATAACTCTTTAAATTTTTCATGTTTTTCTCCTTATACAATAATAAAAAAAGTTCCTATGTCATTAAACATAGGAACGATTAAATCGCGGTACCATCCTAATTTGTAGTTACTACTACACCCTTAATTAGCTATAACGTAACTACCGGGAAGTATTAATTCCTCTCTAAAGGAGCTTCAATATAAGTACTTCTGGTTTTTCACCAACCAACCAGTCTCTAAATAATACTTATATTTACTAATCTTTATCAACGATTTTTTTTATGCAGCTTGTTCTTCACTAGCATTTTTCTTTTCTGCAGCTTCTTTTTCAGCGGCTTTTTGTTTTGCTAGTTTTTCTTTTTCTGCAGCTTTTTGTTTTGCTAGTTTTTCTTTTTCTTTTTCAGCAGCTTTTTGTTTTGCTAGTTTTTCTTTTTCAGCAGCTTTTTGTTTTGCTAGTTTTTCTTTTTCAGCAGCTTTT
>CAZDPJ010000010.1:0-18022 GCA_964507405.1 uncultured Staphylococcaceae bacterium | reverse complement strand
TTTTCTTTTTCAGCAGCTTTTTGTTTTGCTAACTTTTCTTTTTCAGCAGCTTTTTGTTTTGCTAACTTTTCTTTTTCAGCAGCTTTTTGTTTAGCTAACTTTTCTTTTTCTTTTTCAGCAGCTTTTTGTTTTGCTAGTTTTTCTTTTTCAGCGGCTTTTGCTTTAGCTAACTTTTCTTCTTCTAATGCTTTTGCTTTAGCTTCTTTTTCAGCTTGAGCAGCAGCTAATGCTGCATCTTTTTCAGCTTGTTTACGAGCTTTTTCTTCATCTAAGATTCTTTGTTTTTCTGCTCTTAAAGCTTCTTTTTCTTTTTCAATTGCTGCTTTAATAGCATCTTTTTCAGCTTGTTTACGAGCTTTTTCTTCATCGATTAATCTTTGTTTTTCTGCTTTAGCAGCTTCTTTTTCAGCAAGTTTTCTTGCTTTTTCTTCTTCAATTAATCTTTGTTTTTCAGCGTCTAAGTCTTCATAATAAGCGATTGAATTTTTGATAATATTCTTAATCATCTTTTCATCTAATTCGCCTTTATTAACAAGTTTAAACCATTGATCACCTTTAGGACTAGTTGCTTTAACAATAACACCAGGATATTCAACAATTAATGGATATGCTTTTTCTTGATTACTACAGAATGTAATACGATAATCATTATTAGTTGACATAGTAATTAAGAATAATCTCTTACCTAAGAAATATCTGCTAACATTACCTTTTGCATTAGGTACAACTTTAATTTCTTTATTAGGAATTGTTGATGCATATTTAACTACTTTTTCATAAGAAGGTTTAAATACTTTTTTCTTCTTTAGTTTTTCACGTAATTCTTTTTCTTTTTCTTTTTGAATTCTTTCAGCTTCTCTTGCTGCTTCAGCTTGTCTTAATGCTTCTAATTCTTCAAGTTCTTTTGCAACTCTAGCTTCTTCTACAAGTCTTGCTTCTTGTTGAGCTTTAGCTTCTTCGGCAAGTCTTGCTTCTTCAGCAAGTCTTTCTTCTTCAGCTTGTTTTAAAGCTTCTTCTAATTGTGCTTTTTCAGCAAGTCTTGCTTCTTCAGCTTGTTTTAAGGCAGCTTCATGTTCTGCTTCTTGTTGAGCTTTAGCTTCTTCAGCTTGTCTTAATGCTTCTTCATGTTCTGCTTCTTGAGCAGCAATTTCAGCAAGTCTAGCTTCTTCAGCTTGTTTTAAAGCAGCTTCATGTTCTGCTTCTTGAGCAGCAATTTCAGCAAGTCTTGCTTCTTCAGCTTGTTTTAAGGCTTCTTCTAATTGTGCTTTTTCAGCAGCTCTTTCAGCTTCTGCTTTTCTTAATTCTTCAAGTTCTGCTTCTTTTAAAGCTTTTTCTTCTTCAACTTGTTTTAAAGTACTTTCTAATTCTGCTTTTTCTTCAGCAACTTTTCTTAATTCTTCAAGTTCGGCTTCAAGTTCAGCTTGTTTTTGTTCAGCTTGTTTTAAAGCACTTTCTAATTCTGCTTTTTCTTCTTCTTTTAAAGCTTCTGCTTGTTTTAATGCTTCAAGTTCTGCTTCTTTAACTTTTCTTTCAGTTTCAGCTTGTCTTAATGCTTCAAGTTCTGCTTCATTAAGAGCTTTCTTTTCTTGAGCTTCTCTTAAAGCTTCAAGTTCTGCTTCTTGAGCACGTTTTTCTTCTTCAACTTTTCTTAGTGAAGCTTGTAAAGATTCTTTTTCAGCAGAATTTTCAATTTCTGCTTTCTTTAAATTAGCTTCATATTGAGTTTGGTCAGCACGTCTTGCAGCTTCTGCTTCACGTAAAGCAGCTTCATATTTAGCAGCTTCAATAATTCTATCAGCTTGACCTTTTCTTAAAGATTCAAGTTCTGCTTTATCCTCAGCACTCATTACTTCTTTTTCAACTTCTACAACCTTTTCAACCACTTTAGGTGCATAGTTTGCTTTTTCATTTTCGAATGCAGCTTTTTCAATATCAAGTTTAGCTTTATTTAATTCAATTTCAGCTTTTAATTTATTAACTTCAGTTTGTTGATTTGTGTATTCGATTTGCATTTGTGCAAGTAAAATTTGTAAATGTGCTAATTTATCTTGTAAAACTATTACTCTACCATCAACAGCAGGAGTAGATTGTTGATCTTCCGCAATACTCTTCTTTAATTCTTCTAATTCTTGTTCAAGTGCTGCTTTCATACTTTCAATCACCTCTATTTCATGTTTTAATGTTTCAATTTCATCATTTTCTAAGCCATATAAGCCTAATTGAGTTTGTGTATAAGTAAATAATTGTTCTAAAATATGTTGTTCGGCACGGTCATATTCAGTTTTATGTGCATCCATAAATTCTTTAATTAAACGTAATCTGGAATCAATTGAATATTCAGGATTAACAATATATAATTTAAGTAAAGATACAACATGTAAAGCAATTACCGCTCCACCTAAAACAAATGGAACTATTATGAAGAAAACAGAAGTATTTTCAAATTCCACTGTTAATGATGCATATTTATTAGCCATATTACTAATATAGAACAATGTTCCAAGAAGTAATAAAGCGATTGCTGAATCAATTAACATCATCTCATTTTTTGTGAAAGTAACAACGAAACGATATAAATAATGTGAAACAACAGTAATTGCGACAAGCAATACAGAACAAATCAATACATTAACGATCCACAAGTTAGATGTATAAGGTTCTCCAGATCTTACTAGTAATAATAAGCCATTAAAAAATAAAGCTGTCATTACTGAGAAAATAGGAATATAACTTGTAACTGTAGTGTAACGTAATGATGGACGATAATTACGATATTTAGTTGATAAGTTAATTAAATAAATTACAACCGCAACTAAAGGTAATACCCAAATTTTTAAAATATTTTCAGCTGATGAAACACCTGATAATTTCCAAGGAATACAAATTGCGAAAGCAATAGCGATGGAAATCATACTATTTATAAACATTATCTTTTTTTCTCTACTATTTAACATAATATTATTTCCTTTCTACTATTTTTCAGATTCAGCATCATTTTTTGCTGCTTCTCTTTTCTTTCTAATTTCTTCTTCTCTTTGTTCAACTATATTAACAGAGCCTTCAATAAGTTTTTTAATAAATACTTCAGGTAAATCCCCTCTATTAATAGCTTGGAACCATTGTTCACCTTTAGGTGTTAATGGTTTAACAAATGATTTAGGGTATAAGTTTTGTAAATCAAAGGCTTCATATTTATCACATAATAAAATTAAACTATATTCAGTATGATTATCTGTAGATATTAAGAATAATTTTTTACGATAATAGAATTTATGAACTGTTTTTTCACCATTAGAAGTAATTTTCATATCACGACTTCTAATATTACTTGCATATTCTACAGTTTCTAAATATGAAGGAGCGATTCCTTTTTCTTCTTCATCTTCTTGAGGTGCTTCGGCTGAAGATTCTTCAGTTTTTACTTCTTCTACTGATGCTTCTTCAACTTTTGCTTCTTCTTGAACTTCTTGAGGCGCTTCAACTAAAGCTTCTTCAACTTTAACTTCTTCTTGAACTTCAACTTCTTCAGTAGGTTCTTTAGAATTAATTTTTTCTAAAATAGCTTCATCAATTTTTTCGCCACAAACAGTACAGAACTTATTACCAGCAACTAGTTCAGCAGTGCATTTTGGACATGTGAATTTCACTTCTTCATCTTCAACTAGTTTTTCACCACAAGCAGTACAGAACTTATTATCAGAAACAACTTCAGCACCACATTTAGGGCATACTGCATTTTCTTCTTTAGTTTCTTCAACAACTTCTTTTTTATGACCTTTAGGATCAAAAGCATCATCGAAATGTTCTTTGAAATAAATTTCAAAATCATCCATTATGTCATTATAAGCACGGTCATATTCTCTTTTAACCATTCTTTCATAATCTCTTTCATAAGCACCTTCACCAACATAAATGCTACGATTATCTTTTTTAAATAATGGTACAAGTCTAATGCAAAGTACAATGAAAGTAATTGCTGATACGACATAAATGAAGAATAATAGTGGGTCTCCACTACCAATATAAGCTGTCTCATGTGCATACTCTTGGAAATAATCAACATTAACACGCCAAGTAATAAATGCGAAACAAGCAACGATTGCTACAACTACTACATCTAAAATAGTAGTTCCAACAACATCTAATCTAAATAAAGCATTAGATAAAATGTGGAATCCAACAACTATAAATGTTAGATATAATACTAATAAAATAACAATAACTGCCCAAGCATTAAATCCTAATAGACTATTACTATAAATTAAAGTGTGGATTACAAAAACTAATAAACCACATAAATAATTAGCCATTGGGAAATAGCTCATTACATTTACCACTTTAGAGCGATCTAAACAATCATTTAGTTCTTGGTATTTTTTTACATTTGCGAAAACAGAAAGAGCAATTACGATTATCGGCAAAATCACACACTTAATCCATAATTCAATTTCCATAAATTTTTCAGCATTTTCTGCTGTAAACAATCCTGGTAATGTTCTAAATGGAACTAAAACAAATATTCCAATTAACATACCTAAAATTGCACTAATGTACATGTAAATTTTCTGACCTTTTGTTAACATACATTCACTCCCTTAAAATCAACCGATATTACTATGTATTTTTACAATTTATACACATATTATATCATAAACTAGTTTTAATGTAAAATGATTTAATATTTTTTTTCTATTTTTTCCATATTTTAGTTAGATTTTTCCATTGAAAACTAATTTGAATAACTGATAAAAGTGGAACAGCCAATAACAATCCAATAATTCCTAGCATTTTACTAAAGATACTCATACATAAAATTACTAAGATGGGATGAGTGTTTATAGTTTTACTTTCAACTTTTGGAGTAATAAAATTACTTTCAATAAGCTGTAAAATAATTATTACAATAACTACATAAATTAACTTTTCTGGAGCACTTCCAAGGGTGAATATTCCAACAATTACCCCACCAATATAAGGGCCAATATAAGGTATTACATTTGTAAGGCCAATAACTACGCCCCATAAAAATGGTAAATTAATGCCAATTATTATAAAGCTAATACTGCTAATTAAACTAAGGATTATAACTACAAAAATAATACCTTTAAAATATGCATACATTGTTTTTTCGATTTTTTTAAAAAATAAAATTAAATTGTTCTTCTTTTTATTTATTAAATACTCTTTAAATACATTAATAATTTTATGATAATCAATCAAAAAATATAACGATAATACAAGTCCTATAATAATAGAAATAATATAGGAAAAAGTTGTTTGCAAAGTTTCGGTAATAAATTTAACAATTATAATCAATAAATTATCACTAATCTTTGTTTGATTAAATAAACTAATATTTATTTTTTTAAATATCTTATGAAATATTTCTTTAATATTTTGAATATAGTTTGGTAAATTATCTAATAAATTATTTCCTTCTTTTATTAATACAGGACTTAAATAAAAAATAATAATAAATAGAATTAATAATAGGATTATTAAAAGCATAACTGATACAATTTTTCGATTACACCCCTTCTTTTCTAATTTTGTAACAAGAGGATTTAATATAAAAGCAATGGTAAAACCAATTAAAAAAGGCAATATTATATTAAATAATATCTTTAAAAAAGAAAGTACTTTATCATAAATATTAAAAAATAATGTAATAATTAAAAGTATCAATACCGTTTTAATTAAAATGTTTAACTTTTTATCCATAATATACCTCACATAATTATTTTGTGATAATACTTTAAAATTAAACAAAAAAACAGATATAAAATATATCTGTTTACTTATCACAAAAACGATTAACTAGTTCTTTAATTTCCGTAATATTAGATTCTTTTTGTAATTTTCTTATAAAATCACAAATTAAACTTAATTGTAATGATATATTACCATCATTTTCATCAATCTCATCAATAGAATTATATAATCTTATATTATTTACTTCACTAGTTCTACAACAATTTTTTAATTTTCTTTCTTTAAATTTTTCAAAATAAGCTATAATAACATTTGAATCAACATTTAAACTAGTAATTCCAAAGAAATCTGGTTTTCCACCTCGATCTAATAAGCGACAATAACCAATTACATATGTTTTTACATCTTCTTTATTAATAATATAATCTTTATTATTTAATTTCTTGTAATTTTCTTTACAAATTTGTGTTTCTTCAAATAGTTCTCTATTCATTTCATTTGTTAAAAAAGTTATAAAATTATTAGTTTTAATCTTACTATAAATAGCTGAACCACTTCCACTTGGTGCTAATCTATTTTTATTAACATCACAATTACCTTGTTCTAGAACAATAATTTTCCCATCTTTAGTAATAGCAAGCGTAGAAATGCCAATGATATTTGCACAATAAGAATTTTCTAAATTGTGTAGAGTAATCTTATCATCATCTAAGTTTTCTACCGAATAAATATTTCCTTGAATTAAAGATAACTCTTTTTTTACATTTTTAGTTACTTCATAAATTGCATCGTTTGTCGCAATATTAGAAAAATAATCTGTTTTTTGAACTGTTACTTCAATGTTATCTTTACCATTAACTAATAAATCAGATGATAATCTCATTAAATTAGAATTAAATATATAAGTTCCTTTTTTTATTTTATTTCTAACTTTATAATTAATATTATTAACTGAAGATTTCGGAATAACAAATTTATTAGTTTTAAGTTTAACCACTATTTTTGGATAATCTTTCGAAAAATTAGCTTCAGTTAAAAAATTATTTACTTGTTCTGACATTTCATATTTTTCAACTTGTGAAGAAGCATTTGCTTTATAATCATACCATTTATATCCACTTATTGAATAATCACGATTAGAACAAATATTATTATAAATTTTTTCTTTTATATCTTTACTAGTATAAATTATTGAAAATTGAAATCCTCTCATACTTTCAATAACTAAAGAAGATAAAGATAAAGCAGCAGGAATGACAGCAATAATTAAATTAGAAAATAATTTATATGTAAGTTTAAACTCACCAGGATTAACATTATCAATAACACTAGCAACAATATAAAGTAGTGCGAAAACGATGGTTATAATTAAAAAACGATTATGTTGTATTCTTTTATGAAAAATACTAAACCATACTCTTAACTTATTCGTTTGTTTTTGTGCTTCTTTCAAGGAATCAGTTTCAAAATATGGTGTCTTCTTTACTTCATTATTAAGTTTACTCATACTTTTCTCCTATATCAATTATTAAATTACATGCAATAATTATACAACTTTATAATACTTTTTTCAAACAAATTAAATTTTTATGTCGTAATATAAATAAAAAAGACCAAAACATTTTACTGTTTTAGTCTTTATTTATTAGTTCTTATTTAGAGATTAAATATTTAGCAGTACGAACCATTTGAGCAGTATAACTCATTTCGTTATCATACCAAGTAATAATCTTAACTAATTGTTTACCATCAACATTCATGATCTTTGTGCATTGTGCATCAAATAATGTACCACAAGTTTGACCAATAACGTCAGATGAAACGATTGGATCTTCTGTATAATAGATAGTTTCGTTTGCAGCAGCTTTAACAGCAGCGTTAACTTCTTCTACTGTAACAGGACGAGCAGGTTCCCAAACTAGGTCAACAACTGAACCAGTGATAGTAGGAACACGTAATGCCATACCATCTAATTTACCTTTTAATTCAGGTAAAACTTCACCAACAGCAACAGCAGCACCAGTAGTTGTAGGTACGATGTTTGCAGCAGCAGCTCTAGCACGACGAGATTGGATGCCTTTTTTATGAGGAGCATCTAATACATTTTGGTCGCCAGTATAAGCATGAACAGTAGTCATGAAGCCTTTAACGATACCAAATTTGTCATTTAATACTTTAGCGATAGGAGCTAAACAGTTAGTTGTGCATGATGCAGCAGAAATAACTTGTTCATCACCAGTTAATTTAGTGTGGTTAACGTTGTAAACAACAGTCATATCAACACCTTTTGCAGGAGCAGAAATGATAACTTTCTTAGCGCCAGCATTGATGTGAGCCATTGATTTTTCCTTACTTACATAGAATCCAGTACATTCAATAACTACATCTACATTTAATTCTTTCCATGGACATTCATTAGCATCTTTGATAGCATAAACTTCAATTTCATGACCATCAACGATGATAGAGTGATCAGTACTTTCTACTTCATGATCTTTGTAACGACCTTGAGCAGTATCATACTTTAATAAGTACGCTAAGTCAGCAGCACCAGTTAAGTCATTGATAGCTACGATATCAAAGTCTTCTTGTCCAAACATTTGGCGGAATGCTAAACGTCCAATTCTACCAAATCCATTAATTGCAATTCTTACAGCCATTATTATATCCTCCTAAATTTCTGTCGAATTTTTTACTATATTATTTTACCACTTTTTTAATAATAATACAACTATTTTGATATAGATTTACTTTTTTCTTGAGCCAAGCAACTTTATCAACAATCTAAATATTTCTAAAAATAACCATTCTACATTAAGTACAATTCCAAATGCAGCTTGCCACTCACAAAATTTAGGAGCATTATTATCAACAATTCTACTAGCATTATCAAGACTAATCACACAATATAGTCCCGCAATTATTACCATAATCACTGAAAATACAATACTAAACTGATTATAGAAAATAAGCATATAAAATGAAGGATTAAACAAAGAGATAATACAAACAATTAATGAACAGATACATATTCCACCCATAACTGAAACAATAAAGTTTAAAAAGAAACGATTTGGTTTAATTACTCCCGTTAAATATAAAATACTTGATGCTAAAAATATTGAAATAGTCATAATTAAAGCAAGTCCAGCAATGGCTAAACCCTCACCTGGAATAAGATATTCAAGTAAACCAACAAGAGTTCCAATCATAAAGCCTTCAAATATTACAAAAGGAAACGATAGCACTTTCGTCTTAGCAGGGTTAAAACAAATAATTAATTGTAATACGATATTGACAATTGCCACTATTCCATAAATTAGTAATGCGGAACTACCAAATCGATGGAAATTCGAGATCATAAAGGTTGCACTAATAAGCATTATAAATAGTAATAAAACCGATTTTATTGCAATCCCTTTTTTTGTTGCCACTTCTCCTTCATAGTTCATTTCATCTAATGCCTGATTAAAGGCAAAATTTCTTCCAAATTTCATTTACATATCCTCCTTTATTCTAATGAAATTTATATTTTTATTATAGTAATGTATCATTATCAGGTAAATCATCTAAGACACCTAAAGTTTTAAGTCTTGCATATTGCTTTTTATTAACTGATGTACGATATTCAAAATCAGTCTTAGATGTAAATTCGTGTTTATCACGTGCATCAATAATTGATTTTGCAACGGCCTCACCTAATGAATCAACACTAATAAATGGTAAATATAATGATTTTTTATCTTCAGCTATAACAAAATCAGTTGCTAAAGACTTATTAATATCAATTTGTCTAAACGAATATCCTCTTAAAACCATTTCAAGAGCAATATATAAAACACCAAGTAAATCATTTTCTTTATTCGTAATATCTTCTTTTTTAGCTATTTTAGTTTCTAATTCGGTGATTTTATTTCTTATTGCATTTCTTCCATTCGCAAGAATTTCTGGATCAAATTCTTTTGCACGTTTTGAGAAGAATGCCGCGTAATAATATATAGGACGATGTACTTTAAACCAGCCAATTCTTAAAGCCATAATTACATAGGCAGTAGCATGAGCTTTAGGAAACATATACTGAATTCTTTTACAACTATAAATATACCAATCTGGTACATTATGTTCAATCATTAATGCTTCTTGTTCTGGCTTTAGGCCTTTTCCTTTTCTAACCCCTTCCATAATGGTAAATGCATCATGAGCAGGTAAGTCTTTTTCAAGTAAATAAGCCATAATATCATCACGGCATCCAATAACTTCACTAAATTCTACTTTAGGATATAAAGGATTAGACCCAGTAAATAGTTCTTCTGCGTTTCGATTCCAAACATCAGTACCATGAGATAATCCTGATACCTTAATTATATCCTCATAAGATTTTGGTTTAATCGTTTCAAGCATTCCACGAACAAAGTTAGTACCAAATTCAGGAATTCCCTTGGTTCCACTTGAGTATTTATCCATATCATCACCATTAATATTTAGTGCTTTTTTAGAACTAAAAAGTGATAAAACATCATCATCAACATAAGGAATACCTTCAACACTATCAAAAGGAAATACCTCAGGTTCCGCATGAACAAAGTCCATAAGTTGTTTAATTACAGTTGGATCATCATGACCTAAAATATCCATTTTTAACAAATTACTTTCAAAACTATGATAATCATAATGAGAAGTTCTCCAATTTTGATTATCTAATTCACTATTATCAACTGGTGGATATTGAACTGGAATAATATCAGTATATTCAATATCATCAGGAACAATTACAATTCCTCCTGGATGTTGACCAGTGGTTTTTTTAGACCCCGCAATAAACTTAGCAATACGTTCAATTTCCGTTTTTCTAATATCAATATTATTATTACGATAATAGTCTCTAGTATAAGCAAATGCGGTTTTATCCATGACAGTAGATACCGTGCCTGCTCTAAATGCATTATCATAACCAAAAGTTTCTTGACAGAACAAATGTGCTTTTGCTTGATAATCACCAGAAAAATTTAAGTCTATATCTGGAACTTTATCACCTTTAAAGCCAAGAAAAGTCTCAAAAGCAATGTCAACACCTTCTTTTAACATTAACTCGCCACAACATGGACAGTATGCATCTTCTAAATCCATACCAACCCCAACTTTTTTAAGTTTTGTTTTTAAATCAATTGGAATATTCATTTGATATTTTTCATATTCTTCGTCAGATAATTTAAAAGCACTAAATTTACATTTTGGACAAACATAATGTGGTTTTAACGGATTAACTTCGGTAATCCCCATCATGGTCGCAACAAAACTACTACCAACCGAACCACGACTTCCAACAATATATCCCGCATCATTTGAGTTTTTAACAAGTAAATGCGATATAAAATATACTGAGAAATATCCGTGACCAATAATAGCCTCTAATTCTCTTTCTAGTCTATTTTGGACATATAAAGGTAATTCATCACCATATTTGGCGCGGGCCGTCGCAAATGAAATGTCATATACGGCATTTTTCATTGAAGGAACTCCAATTTTACTCATAAAGTCATCACGTGGTACATAAAGCTTATTAGGAAATAAAGGATACGTATCAATCAAATCATTTATTTTTTTAGTATTTGTAACAACTAAATCATATGCTTCATTAGCAGGCAAAAAGCTAAAAGCATCAAGCATTTCCGTAGTAGTCCTAAAATGCATATCTAATGGTTTATGTTTAGAAAGTGGATGTGGTCCTCCACCATTTGGTCTTGCGACTGATAAATAAATACTTCGATATTTACTGTCTTCTTCAAGTAACTGGTGAACATCACCAGTTGCAACAACAGTAATATTCTTTTCTTTACCAGCTTGAATAATTTTACAAATTATATCTTGAATGATCATTTTACGTTCATTTTCTGGAAGTTCTTCAAACATCCAATAATAACACTCTGGAGGCTGAACCTCTAAATAATCATAATAACTTACCTTCTCAAGTAGTTCTTCATATGACTTTTCATATGCTGTCTCAAAAATTTCACCATTTGCACAGCCACTACCTACCAGTAACCCTTCACGATATTCATCAAGAACCGAGCGATAAACACAAGCATCTCTATTAAAATGAGTAGTATGAGCGTCAGATAATATTTTATAAAAGTTTTTTAGTCCAGCTTTATTACGTACTAGTAAACATAAATGGGTAGGTCTTTTTGATTTAGCCAGTTTATTTCGATTAATTAACGTATTAAGACTAGAATACATTGTAATTTTATCATTAAATAAATCACTAAGCATACGATTAAATACATTAGTTGTCGTTCTTGCATCATGAATAGCACGGTGTTGTTGTTCAATTTCTACTTTTAAATATTTAGCAATTGTTTCAAGTTTATAGTTTTTAAGTCCTTCTGGATACATCGTTCTTGCTAGATCTAAGGTATCAATACAAGGATAAGATTTATGAGGTATATTTAATTTTCTCATTGTCTCATATAAAAAGCCTGTATCAAAATCAGCATTTTGTGCAACAAGAACGCAACCATCTAAAAATTCTAAAAACGAAGAAAAGATATCTTCAATATATGGAGCATCAATTACCATTTCATTGGTAATACTAGTTAGTTCAGTAATAAATGATGTAATTGTTTTTCTTGGTTTAATAAAGCTTGCGAAAGTATCAATAATCATTCCATCTTTTACTTTAACAGCCCCAATTTCAATTATTTCATTATAATTAACACTTAAACCCGTAGTTTCAAGGTCAAATACAACAAATGTTGCATTTCTTAAATCAAAATCAGTATTATATGGATGAGTTATTCTTAAATGCTCATCATCAATATAATAAGCCTCTACACCAGCAATTGGTTTTAAATCATTCTTTTTACATAATGTGAAAAACTCAGGTAAAACGTGACAATTGGCATGATCCGTAACCGCAAGCGCACGATGTCCATAACGTTTTGCTTGTTCAACATATTCTTTAACATTTAAGATACTATCTAAAACTGACATTTTCGTATGAGCATGTAATTCAACACGTTTTTCTAAACTACTATCAAAACGTTGTCTGGACGCATCAACTCCACATACTGTTACTTTATCACACATAATTACAACGTCTTTAGCAAAGTCATCCCATTGAATAGTACCTTGAATAACAACTCTTTTATCTTTAGCGATTTCTTTTTCAAAGATATTCGCATCACTATCACGATAAAACCTTTTAATAATAACGGAATCTTTATAATTAGTAACAACGCCTTCAAATAGATTAAACGTCTTACCATCACGTCTTTTAATGCTTCTAGTTGATGAACTAACAATAATACCAGTAGTTTCTACTTTATTAGTACCATTAATTTGTTTAAACTCTTCAACTTCCATACTAGTTAAAGGCACTTCATCAAGTGATATTGTTAAAATACCATTAAAGCGATTTTGATAAAATGAACTATGTTCAACTGATTCAGCTGCTTCTGCTTTTTTCTGTTGATAAAGTTCAATACTCTTCGCTTCATTTTGGTCTTCGATTCTTGCAATTGATTCATGATGAATATCACTAATTGATACTTCATCACTATCAATAATACTAGTAATAACAATATGACTAAAACCATAATTTGTTAAAAAGGCTTGAATTAATGATAAATGTTCATCAACAACTCTTTTATTATCAAGAGTTGGAACTTTTAATATTAAATTATTATCATTTAATAAAATCGGAAATTCTTCTAATAAAATAACAGTTGCTTTTATTTTTTTACAAACATTAATTCCTTCATTATAATATTCTAAAAGATCAGTTTGATTAATAGTAGAATTATTCCAATGAATTGTAAATAAGACTTTTGACAGTTCATATTTAGAAATAAAAGTATCTTTTACTTTATTTAATACCTTATCTAATCTACTCCAAGGAATAACTTTATCAAAAGTAATAAAAAGACGCCAAGAATGATCACTTTGTTTTACTTTAACTGATGTAATATCACCATTTTTAAGTTCATCTGTAATTTCAACACCTGATAATTCTAATGTTTCTAACCATTTTTTATTGCTCATGTTACCTCCTACTCTTTTAATGCATCAATTACTTTAATAAATCCCTCATCAAGAGTTGGGATAACTAATCTATCATAATATGAAGAAATTACCTCAGGTGGTAAATAAAGTTCATCTTTATCTTCATTTCTCTTTGATACTCGTTCCACACAAACTTCAAGTGGGGTATTAAAATAATAAGCATAAATATTATAATTATTAAATAACTTGTCTACTTCATCTTTAAATCTTTTTCTTACTTTAGGAGTAATATTAGTAGCATCAAAAATAACATCTTGACTATCCGTTAAATAATTAGCAACAAGACGATAAACTTCAGGCCAAATCATTGATTCTTCCCAATCTTGATGATTTTTTCTAACAATATCAGTTGAAACAATAGGATAACCAAACTCAATGTTTAGTTTTCTTGCATATGTACTTTTTCCACTTCCTTGTATTCCAACCATCATATGTACATTTGCCATAAAAATTCCTCCTCGTAAAAAAGTATTAATATTTTATCAAAATTTTACATTTTTTTCAAATAAAAAGTTAACTACAACAATAAATCTTCGATATTATAAACTCTAGTCGCAAGTTTTTCAATAAAGTCTTTCTCATGACTTGCGAAAATAACTGTACCTTGATATTTTTTAAGTGATGCAAGTAGTTCTTCTTTTGCTATTTTATCTAAATGGTTAGTTGGTTCATCTAAGACTAAGACATTAGCTTTGGTCATCATTATCTTACATAATTTGAGTTTGGCTTGTTCACCACCGCTAAGGGTTCTTATTTCTTGCATCGCAAGGTTACCAACTAAGCCACATCTAGCAAGACGATTTCTTACTTCTTTAGTATCAAGTAAAGGATATAAATTACTAATTTCTTGTATTGGTGTATACTCGGGATGTTCAAAATGATGTTCTTGTTCAAAATATGCAATTAATGCATCATCAACAAACTTAAAACTCCCCGCAATCGGAGGAAGAATTCCAACTAAAGTCTTTAACAACGTACTTTTACCAATACCATTAAAACCCGTAATTGCTAATTTTTCTCCACTTGGAATAAAAAAGTTCATTTCTGGTAATAGTGAACTATAATAGCCAATTTCTAAATCTTTAACCTCTAAAAATTTTCTTGAATAAATTGGTTTATAATTAAAAGATAAATTAATATGAATATCTTCACTATGAGGTTTATCTAAAACCTCAATTTTATCAAGACGTTTTTCTCTACTTTTAGCCATTTTCGCAGTAGATGCTCTTACTTTATTTTTATTAATATAATCTTGTAATTGTTTAATTTCACGTTGTTGAGCATTATATTCACGTTCATAATTTTCAACCATCATTGCTTTTTTTACCTTATATGTTTCGTAATTACCTTTATAACGAGTAATCTTACCATACTCAAGTTCCATAACCACATTAACAACATCATTTAAGAATTCTTGATTATGTGAAACAATAAAGAAATTACCTTTATATTCTTTTAAATACTTAACTAACCAATCAACATGAACTGTATCTAAGAAATTAGTTGGTTCATCAAGAATTAATAAATCTGGTTGTTCTAGTAATAATTTAGCAAGAATAACCTTCATCTTCTGTCCACCTGACAAATGATCAAGTTTAGTATTCATTCCATAATTTACAACTCCAAGTCCTGTCGAAATTTTTAGAATTTTCGAATTTAAAGCATAAAAATCATTTTTTTCCAGTTCATCACTAATCTGAGAAGTTAAACGAACTAATCTTTCTAATAAAACCATATCCGTAGTTGATTTCATTGTATCTAACATTTCATTCATTCTTTTTTCTTCATCAAATAGTTTAACAAATGCTTCTTTTAAATATTCTTCAATCGTAAGTTTTTTATTAATATTCATATATTGGTCTAAATAACCTACTTTAATATTTTTATCAAAAGTAATACTACCACTATCAGGAATAATGTTACCACATAGAATTTGAATTAAAGTAGATTTACCAGCCCCATTATTGCCAATAAGACCAATCTTTTCATTTTCTAGGATTCTAAAACTAGCATTATTGAACAGTCTTTTTTTATCATATGTTAAATTTAAATTTTCTACAGTTACTAACATATTACACCTCAATTATTCATTATATCATATTTTTTATTTTACTGCAATTATTTGTTGTTATAATTTTAAATAGCATACTATTGAAAAACTAACACTGTTCGTATATACTATTCAAGGTGATAAAAATGCCTAGAACAGGACTAACAAAACAAATAATAATTAATAAATCAATTGAACTAATTGAAGAAAATTCATTTTCTAATTTCACAATTAGAAGCCTTGCAAGAAGTTTAAATATTAAGCCTTCTTCTTTATACAATCATATAATTAATATGGATAGTCTTTTAAGTGAAGTATGTTATTTTTCCATTAATCTGTTAAATAAAGAATTATTTAACGCAATTAAAGACTTTACAAAAGATGAAGCCATATGGCAACTTGCAATTACATACCGAAAATTTGCGAAAGAACATCCTGAACTTTACAATGTAATAATTAACATTTATAAAGTTCAAACCAAAATAGTTGAAAAAAATGGATTAGAAATTACTACTCCATTCATTTATGTCCTTGATTCTTATCCCTTAAAAGACCAAGAAAAATACCATTTTCAACGAATTTTAAGAGGAATCTTACATGGATTTGTCTCTCAAGAAGATGCAGGATATTTTAGTCATTATGAAATTGATGAAGAAGAAACTTTTAATCTTGCAATTAAATGCTATATTGATGGATTAAATGAGTATATCAAGAAAGAAAGGTGATTATTATGAATGAAACATCTGCTATCTCCCTAGATCAACAAATTTTTGAATATTATTCAGTTCCAAAAGCAGTTGCGACAATGGCAATTCCAACAATAATTAATCAAGTAATTACGGTTATCTATAACCTTGCTGACACATGGTATGTCGGATTAACAAATAATGCTGATATGGTTGCGGCTGTATCATTATGTTTACCTGTATATACAATTATGACCGCGATAGCTAATTTATTTGGAATCGGTGGTGCTAGTGTTATTGCAAGAGCACTAGGAAATAAAAACTGTCAAAAATGCCAAGCGATTTATTCCTTGTCAATTATTGGTAGTCTTCTTCTTTCTATCTTATATTCCATAATTTTACTATTCTTTTCTAGACCATTTTTATTATTAATTGGTGGAAATAATTCTAATATCGATTATGCGGTTACATATACACTAGTTACAACCGTAATTGGAAGCATTCCAAATATTATGTCAGCAGTACTTGCTCACCTAATTAGAAGTACTGGAAAATCAAAAGTTTCAAGTATCGGTATCACCTTTGGTGCTATCTTAAATATTATTTTAGACCCTCTTTTTATGTTTATAATTTTACCAAAGGGGTACGAATTATTAGGGGCTGCAATTGCAACTACCATTTCTAATTTTATTTCTCTATTTTTCTTTATTATTTATATAAAATTAAATAAAGAAAGCACAATTTTCCATTTTAATTTTAAAGCAAAAGAATCAAATATATCAATTATTTCTGAAATTCTAAAGTCAGGAATCCCTAGTTTTTTACTTGTAGGTGCATCTCAAGTATCGAATTTTTTCCTAAATGGTTTGATTGATCAAATGGCTTCTAGTGCTGGTGTTGCGGGGATGGGGGTTGTAAGAAAAATAGATTCCCTTGCCTATTCTATTGATCAAGGAATAACCCAAGGAATGTTGCCTATTGTTGCTTATTGTTTTTCATCAAAAAATATAAACGAATGAAATCGGTAATCTTTTTCTCAACAATTGGTGCTTTAGGTTTTTCATTAATTTGTAGTACAATAGCCTTTATTTTCGCTCCAAACTTAATAAAATTTTTCATAAATGATGCGGAAACTATAAAATATGGAAGTAGATTTCTCCATATTATGTGTATTGCGGTTCCAATGTATCCTATTACTTTTGTTACAATCGCTACTTTTCAAGCAACAAATTCCAGTATTAAACCATTTGTATTATCATTACTTAGAAAAGGAACCATTGATATATCACTTTTTTTCTTAATTAAGTATATTATTAGTATTGATTATATTTTAATAGCAACACCTATTGCGGAAATTATTACTTTAATAATAGCTATTATTTTATTACTAATTTGGTTTAAAAATTTAAAAATAACTAACATAAATTATGAATAAAGAGTTTCAAACTAAAAAAAGCCCTTATATTATATCTTGACCAACCAAATGTAAGCGAGGTATATAACCAATTATAGT
>CAZDPJ010000009.1:0-44880 GCA_964507405.1 uncultured Staphylococcaceae bacterium | reverse complement strand
ATATTTGATGAAAAACTCATCAAGACCTAAAGACCTAGTTATAGATTTCTTTGGTTGAAGTGGAACTACACTTATACCACAATAAAGTTCATGGTAGATTTGAAGGTAAAAGAGATTATTATTTTGATGATGATGGAAATTACGTAAAAAGAAAATAAATCTCGTAAATATTTATAAAAATCACTAGCAAATATTCCTATCGTTTGATTTTTCTCGTAATATGTGATAAAATATACGAGAATAAGGAGACAAATATGCGTAAATTTGATTATAAAAGATTATATGAGCAAAGTTGGGACAATAGAACTTTAAGTTATATTGCTAATATTTCACAAATGCAAGGTAGACAAGAATTGTTTGTAAAACAAAAACCTCAAGAATTACAAAGATTAGTAGAAATTGCAAAAATCAAAAGTACTGAATCTTCTAATGCAATTGAAGGTATAAGAACAACTAACACAAGAATAAAACAATTAGTTGAAGAAAAAACAATGCCTAAAAATAGAGCTGAAGAAGAAATTGCAGGATACAGGGATGCTCTTTTGATTATCCATGAAAGTTTTGATGATATTCCTATTACTCCGAATTATATTTTACAACTTCATCAAATTTTGTTTTCATATTGCAGTGATAAAAGAATAGGTGGAAAATTCAAAAGCGTACAAAATTATATTAGTAGTGTTGATAGTAACGGTAATGCCACAACTCTATTTACACCACTTGATCCGTTTGAAACTCCTATGGCAATAGAAAAAATATGTAATGAATATAATGAGGCAATTGCATATGGCAAGGTAAATCCACTTATTCTTATACCTATTTTCATACATGACTTTTTATGTATACATCCGTTTTTAGATGGTAATGGAAGAATGAGTAGGCTTTTAACGACATTACTTTTATATCGTTCTGGTTTTTATGTTGGAAAGTATATATCGTTAGAAGAAAAAATAGCTAAACATAAAGATTTATATTATGATACATTGCAAGATAGTCAAATTGGATGGTATGAGAATAAAGAAGATGTTATGCCTTTTGTTAGATATATGCTTTCAATAATAATGTCAGCATATAATGATTTTGAAGAACGAATTAACATTGTTAGAGATAATAAATCATCAATTTCAATGGTTGAAGATGCAATAAGTAAACAAATAGGTAAATTTAAAAAAGCTGATGTTTTAAGTTTATGTAGTTCACTTTCTAGTAGCTCAATTGAAAAAGCATTGAAAAAATTACAAGAAGATGGACTAATTGAAAAACATGGAAATGGTAAAGCAACTTACTATACACGAAAGAATTAATAATAGACGATGATGAAAATATGATTAAAAGATTAAAAGTTCTAGTCGATATAAAAATTTCTTTGTGGTTATATGTGTGACTACGAGGAGGACATTATATGGATAGAATAAAACTTGAAGATTCAGTTGGAAGGCTTGAAACCTTATTAGAATTAAAATGAAAGTTAGATGAAGTGATTGATATTACTTCCAAAAGAACAAGTGATTCAAGATACTAGGGAAGTTATTACACTTTTAAATGATACATCAGAACTTGATAAACAAATTGCTATGCTTAAAAACGATATTGATCTAATTAGTGAAATGGTAAGAAAACTAGTATCCTAGAATACTAAAACAGCACAGTCTCAAGAAAATTATAAAACTAGATATGATGAATTATCAAAACGCTACGATAAAGCAAAAATAGAACTAGACAAACTACTTAATGAAAAAGTTTATAGATTAGGTCGATCAACAAAACTTGAAGCCTTTATTAAAAGAATTGAATCAGCAGATATAGAGTTAGAGTCTTGGAATGATGAACTTTGGGTGCTTATGATTGATAAGGCAATAGTGCATAAAGATAAATCAATTACATTTAAAATCTATAATGGAAAGGAAATAAGAATAGAAGTTGAACTAAAGTAGGCTTCTTTTTTTTAAAACTCTAAATTAAGGGTGCGAAGTTGTATTAAAATAGACCACCTTTGCCATTAAAGTCGGTAAAAAAGCTATTTTCACATCAATTCATAGTTTCACTATGATGAAATGCTGAAAATAGTTTTTTTTATTCAAAAAAATGTAGAGCTGTACAAAGGAGTTGAACTAATTTAAAATTTTAGTGCCAAGGGTATTTGAATGTTAGAATCATTACCAGCTTTTAAGAAGGTTTTAAGGCTTTTGTCAGCTCTTTATCTAAAATAGGAGTAAATATAGGTAATAGCATATAGAAGAGGATACTCACGAGATTTCGGACCAGCTGTATTTAAATCTATCATAAATTAAACACAAAGACATTATCATAAATTAAACACACTTTAATAAAATAAATTCTATTATATTTGCAAAAAAAGTTTTATTAAGATATAATTACATTATATTAATAATAATATAGTAAATGGTGGTGAAAATATGTCTCGAATAGGTTATTTAAGTCTTTTAACATATAGTAATACATATAATAATATAGTTCAAGAATTTAGTAAATATAATTTAAATAATTATAATGTTTTAATTAAATTATCTTCTCGAAAATTTGAATTTTCAGATATACTAGATAGGTTAATTGAAGAAGATAATTATGATACTTTTTCTGAATTATTTATTTATGTTCTTGGTTCATTTTATCAAATGAGTGAATATATTAATTATTATAATATGTCTAACTGGGAAAATTATATTGTTGATATTACTAATCGATATTTTAACTATCTATGTAATAATTTAGAAAAATTTTATGAAATATTTAACTCCATTAATTGTCTAAATAAAGATCAAATTAATCGACAATTACTTTGGATGTATTCAAATAAAATATATGATCCTAAATTACTTCCTCAATTTGAGTTATTAATTAAATTATATACAGAAACTATTAAAGATTTAGAAAAGAAAGATTATTCAAATCAGAATTTACATGATTTAAAACTATTTATTAATATGTGTAAATATATTAAAATAATTAGTGGTGATGAAGAATCTCTTGAATTCGCTGTTGAAAATCAGGAAAATACAGATGTCTTAAATGCTTTTCTTTATTATTTAAAATTAAATAAAAAATATAAAGAAATTAGAATGCTTTATTTTAAAACAAGAAATATATTATTGATACCTGAAAATTGTTTTTGGATTTTTGTTGAGGCATTTTATGTAGATGGTAAATATAAGTATGTTGAAGATTTATTTCTTTTCTTTTTAGTAGGCGGAACAGAAAAAATTGATAAAAAATATATTGAAAAAATTTATAGTTTATTTCCTAAACTTAATTTTGAACGTTTATTTCAAGGCTTATCTTTTCATGCGTATCAAAACAAAGGTTATCGTGCACTTAAAGTATTAAGCGAGTATAGTGCTGATGCTAAAATCATCTATAGTTATTTAAATAATACTTTTGATGTTTTTTTACTTAATAGTGAAGAAATTGCTCACTCTAAGTGTGAAGTAACTTATACTTATATTTTGTTACAAGAAGCTTATAAATCAATTTATAAGACTAATTCTTATATTGAACATACAAATATTGTTGAAAAAGTATTATTAATGTTAAGTAAAACAAAATATAATTTTATTGCTATATATTCATTTTATTGTTCAGTAGAATCAAATTTTTATGGTAGAGTTCAAAAAATGTATAAGGAAATGATAGAACCTTATTTAAAAGAAAATAATATGACAGATGATGATATTAATTATGTTACAATATTTAAAGAAAAAATTACGTTTCCATATTCATCATTAAATGCTTCATTAATATCATTATTTAATTTAAGTGCTACTTTTTATGAATATCATTGTAAAAATGATGTAGTTAGTATTAATTGTGCTTATTGTCATAATAAAGATAATAAATGTAAACATTTCTCTAATGATAAAATTAATAATTATTTACTTGATAAAAATGGTTATAATGAATGTATTGAATACTATGAACATTTATCTGAAATAAGTAAAGAATCAATATTAAAAAGAGAGAGTAAAAAAGTTTTTAAAAATTTAGTTGATAACATTAAAAAAAATGAAGTAATTAGAACTAAGGAATTTATTCATTTAACACCGATATTTGAAGTATATTCAAATGATACAGAACAAGAAGTTGAAATGTCTTTTAAAATAGGGATGAATAAATCATATGTAATTAAGAACATAAGTGATTTTGTTAATCGAGTTAAAAATAATATTGTATTTCAATATGGTAAAGATTTATCAATTGAACATTCTTTAGAAAACTTTGATGAAGAGTCATTATTTATTATTAAGTTTTTAGAATCTATTTGTGTTAATTGTGATGAATATGATAATAAAATTTCAAGAACGATTAAAGTATCTCCTAGTTTTATTGATGAATTATTTGAAAAATATAATTATCAAACGGTTCTTGTAAAAGATAATGGGAAAACATTAAATTGTGTTGTTACAACAAATAAGTTTGAACCAAATATTGAAATCAAAAATGATGTTTTAAAACTTGAAAATAATGATTTTGAGTTAATTTATGGTAATAAATATGATTATATTTGTGATGGCTCAAGTATAAAAATATATGATGCATCTTTAGATATGAGAAAATTACTTAGATTTTGTTACTTAAATCCTAATTTCAATCTTAAATATGTTAAAAATGATTTTTTAGAACAAGTTTATACAAGATTAGATAATGATATTAAAGTAGATGAAGAATTTAAAAAGGCAGTAAAAAAAGTAGAATTACATATTGATTCATATTTTTCAATGGTTGATAATTTAATACAATGTGAATCTTTATTTTTTATTGATGATGTAAAGGTTGATGAAAACACATTAGATACTAATAATTATAAATATGTAAAATATAAAACTATTTTAGAAAAATTTGGTTTTGTTGATAATAAACTAACTGATGAACAAAATATAATGTTATTTTTAAGTTCTAATTTAAGCGAACTAAAGAAAATATCTGATGTTTATTTATCAGATGACATTAAAAGAATTCAAGTTGTTAAGTTTAATAAACCTAGACCATATTTAGGATATGATACTAATATGCTTAGTATTTGTATAAAGAATTTCTCTTATTCAAATGAAGAATTATATAAGATTTTACAAGCAATTAAAAAGAAAAAAAGATTTGTTATGTTAAATAAAGATGTTATAATTGATATTGATAAAGAAAATGCGAAAGCTTTACTTCAATCAATTAATGATTTTTCATTAGATGAAAAGAAATTATCAGAAACTCAACATGTTCCACTTTATTATAGTTTAAAAATGTTGAATGAAACCGATGAATATTCACAATATGAAATGGATGACTTTTTAAGAAAAATCCTAAATGATATTGCTAATTATAAAAAAAGCAACTATAAAGTTCCTTCAAAATTAGATAATATATTACGTGATTATCAAGTTGATGGTTTTAAATGGATGAAGGTTTTATGTTCTTATAATTTTTCAGGTATTTTAGCAGATGATATGGGACTTGGAAAAACTCTTCAAATTATTGCTTTAATAATGGATTCAACTGTAAAAAAACCAAGTTTAATTGTTTGTCCTAAAAGCTTATCTTATAACTGGTTAGCTGAATTTAATAAATGGGATGAAGATGAAGAGGTTAAATTAATTTATGGTTTAGCATCTGAACGTAGTGAAATATTATCAAATATTAAATCTAATGAAAAAGTTATTTATATTACTAGTTATGATTCATTAAAAAATGATTTAGATTTATATAAAAAGCTAAATTTTGAATTTATAATTCTAGATGAAGCACAGTCAATAAAAAATCATACTACTTTAAAAGCCCAATCAGTTAAACAATTAAAGAGTAAACATAAGTTTGTATTAACTGGTACACCAATAGAAAATAGTATTATTGATTTATGGAGCATATTTGATTTTTTAATGCCAAATTATTTATATAATTATAACAACTTTAAACATATTTATGAAAATGAAATTGTTGTAAATAAGAATGCAAGTGTTAAAGATAATTTAGTTAAGAAAATAACTCCGTTTATTTTAAGAAGAACAAAAGCTGAAGTACTAAAAGATTTACCTGAAAAAATTGAGACTATTCAATATGTTACAATGAATGAAGATACGAAGAAATATTATGAAGCAGAACTGTTAAAACTAAGAGATATGGTGGATGACCCTACGAAAAAAATGCAAATGTTAGCTTCATTCACGAGACTAAGACAACTATGCGTTGATCCGTCTCTTTATATTGATGATTATAATGGTAGTAGTCCTAAGATTGAATTAATTATGAATTTAATTAGTGATTATATTAGTGATAATCATAAAATCATTATTTTTAGTCAGTTTACTAGTGCTTTTGATAAATTAGAGAATTTATTAAAAGATGCAAATATTGATTATTTTATATTAACAGGTAAAACTTCAGCAAGTAATCGTGTTAAGATGGCGGATATATTTAATGATGCTTCCTCTTCGCAAAAAGTATTCTTAGTATCTTTAAAGGCAGGAGGAACAGGATTAAATTTAGTTGGAGCTGATATTGTAATTCATCTTGATCCGTGGTGGAATGTTGCGGCAGAGAACCAAGCAACCGACCGAGCCCATCGTATTGGTCAAAAAAATGTAGTCAATGTAATTAAGATTGTATGTCTTGATTCAATTGAACAAAAAGTAATTGAATTACAAAATATGAAAAAAGAAATTATAGCAAATATTATAGCTGATAACGATGATAATATACAAAAGTTAAGTAGTGAAGACTTAAAGATCTTATTATCATAATATAATAGAGTGGACTAATTATATAGTTTCACTCTTTTTTTAATTTTTATTTTCTTAATAGAATTCAAAAAAAGTAGAAGCAATTAAGGAAGATTATATTACTGAAATAAAGAATTATTGTAGAATTCTTAGGTCGAAAGAATGGATTGCTAAATTTTTCGGATATAATGAAAATCATCCATCTTATTTTATTAATTCATCTGTTATTACTCTAGTAGATAAAGGAATTATATCATATACAATTCCTGATAAACCGAGAAGTAAAAATCAAAGAATTTATACTTTATAAATCTATTTATTAATTAAATTTGAGAAAGTTTATCATAGTCTTTTTCACATTTTTTAATTTATTAGTTTATTTAAATGTTATTTAATAGTATTTTTTTATTATTTATGATATTATTAATAATATAAATATTGTATTGGAGTATAGTTATGAAGTACGTTATTGTAACGGGATCTAATGGGGGAATGGGGAAAAATACAGTACAATTACTTAAAAATAAGGGCTTTTTTGTTTTTGCTTTAGATTTAAATAAAGCAAATGCAGAAGAAAATGTAATGAATATTGAGTGTGATGTATCTTGTGAAGAAAGTGTTGCTTCAGCATATAATGTTATAAGTGAAATAACTAATGAAATATATGGAATCATCCATTTTGCTGGAATATACAGAATGAATTCTCTTGTTGAAATTTCTTCAAGTGAACTTGAAAAAATATTTAAAATAAATGTATTTGGAGCATATCTTATTAATAAAACATTTTTACCTTTATTAAATAAAGGAAGTAGAATAATTGTAACAACTAGTGAACTTGCACCACTTGCACCACTACCATTTACAGGTATCTATGGGATTACTAAATCAACATTAGATAAATATTGTTTTTCTTTAAAGATGGAATTACAACTTTTAGGTATTAATGTATCGGTATTAAGAGCAGGTGCTGTAAAAACAGATATGCTTGGAGTATCTAATAATGAACTTGATAGTTTTTGTAAAAATACTAAACTTTATTCTTGTAATGCTTCTAGATTCAAAAAAATTGTCGATAGTGTTGAGACTAAAAATATTGAGCCTATTAAATTAGCAAAAAAAGTGTTAAAAATATTAAATAAGAAAAAACCAAAGTTTGTTTATAATATAAATAGAAATATTTTATTAAGATTACTTAATATTCTACCTTATAAAATGCAATTTTGGATTATTAAGAAAGTATTAAAATAGGAAGGAATTCATTATGTTTACGAATACTCATATTATTTGGCTTATAATTAGTATTGTTGTTATTACTTGTTTATTATTAATTGTAAAAAAATTTAATGTATCTAATAAAACAGTTTTAACTACAATGTGTATTGTTTCTTTGATTAGTGAAGTAATTAAAATTGCATTAAATATGAATGATACGTTAAGTACTGGTAAAGTACTAGATGCAGGTAGTTTACCTTTTCACTTATGTAGTATTCAAATATTCTTTATTTATGCTTTAAGATTTTTAATTAAAAATGAAAACACAAAGAGGATATTATATAATTTCATTGTTCCTACATCTTTAGTTGGTGCAACTTGTTCGTTATTTATTCCAACATGTGGTACTGATTTCTTAGATTTACAAGTTTATCAATATTTTATCTATCATGAGTTTTTAATTGCTTTTGGTCTTTATATTATTATATATAAATTATCAAATCTTAATTTTAAGAGTATGATTATTAATATTTGTTTGTTGATTGCGCTTGTTTTCTTTAATTTATGGGTTAATAGTTTATTACAAGTATATGATACTAATTTTATGTATTTAACGAGACCACCAATGGATAATTTACCATTATTAAATTTAGATAATGGTTGGTATGTTTATTTTATTACCTTATTTATTATTGCTTTATCCTTTATGATTCTTTTCCATTTACCATTTATTATTTATAAATATAAAAAAGGTATAAGTAATTTTGAATAAAATAGTTAAAATTAATTTATTTATTATCTTATTAATAAATTGTTTCTTTCTATGTTCTTGTAAAAAAGATGATGATGTATCAAATAAGAAGGAAAACGATGAATTAAATTGTTATAGTGATTTGGAAATATTAGATTTAATTTTTTGTAAAATACGTAGTTTTGATAATTATTATGTCCTAACTACTGGTAAAACAAAAGCAAGTCTTGGTCTAATTAACTATACCCAAGATACAATAACTTCTACATATTATCAGAATAATAGTTTTTATAGTATCATTGATTCTGAATCTTTGCTTGTTAGTCATCATCATAAATTATATTTAAGTAATGATATAATTAAATATACAGATAGTGATAAAGAAACTGAGGGTGTAATTAATAAAAGTCTTAATGAATATTTAGATGAATATGGTAAAGTTCCATCTCATGATTTATTCTTCAATTACATTATTAATGAAGATGCAATCATTAATAGTAATAGAAGTAAAGAAGATAATTTATATATTTTAGATTTAGAACTTGATAGTATTAAAGCTGTTAAAAAGATTACAAAACAAATGAAAGTATTTGGTAAACTTGAAGATGAACCTAGTTTTACAAGTGTTAAATTATCAATTTATTTTGATGAAGAGTTTAATGTCGTTAAGTTTTTTAATTATGAGGATTATAAAATTATTAAAAAAATTGTTAGTTATACTTCAATGAACTGTCATCAAGAACTAGAATCGATTGTTTATACTAAAAACTATAATAAAATAAATTATGATGAATTTTTTTAAATAAATGAAAATGGAGAAAGAAAATGAGAACTGTTGATTTAATAACAAAAAAAAGAGATGGTAACTCTTTAACAAAAGAAGAAATTAATTATTTAATAGATGGTTATGTTAAAGGATTAATTCCTGATTATCAAATTAGTTCATTACTAATGGCCATCTATTTTAATGGAATGAATAAAGAAGAACGTTATAATTTAACAATTAGCATGCTTGATAGTGGAGATAAAATTGATTTATCTAAAATTAATGGCATTAAAGTTGATAAACATTCAACTGGAGGTGTTGGGGATAAAACAAGTCTCGTTGTTGCACCACTAGCTGCAAGTTTTGGTGTTAAAATGGCTAAAATGAGTGGAAGAGGACTAGGACATACGGGAGGAACCCTTGATAAGTTAGAATCAATTCCAGGATTTATGATTGAAGAAGATGCTGATTATTTCATTGAACAAGTAAATAATATTGGTCTAGCAATTATTGGTCAAAGTGCAGATATTACTCCAGCTGATAAAAAGTTATATGCTTTAAGAGATGTTACGGGTACAATTGAATCAATTCCGCTTATTGCCTCATCAATTATGTCAAAAAAACTTGCAAGTGGTGCTGACCATATTGTATTAGATGTAAAGGTTGGTAAGGGTGCTTTCATGAAAAAACTAGATGATGCAACTAAACTTGCTGAAGCAATGGTTGAAATTGGTAAACTTGCTGGTCGTGATACTTCCGCAACTCTAACTAATATGTCAGAACCTTTAGGATTTGCGATTGGTAATAGCTTAGAAGTAATTGAAGCAATTGAAACATTAAAAGGTCGTGGACCTAAAGATTTCACAAAACTTTGTATAAATTTAACAGCTGAAATTTTATTAATTGCTAAAATTGCCAAAAATTTTGATGAAGCGTGTTTAATGGCTGAAGAAACACTTGCCAGTGGTAAAGGAATTGAAAAATTAAAAGAAATGATTTACTGGCAAAAAGGTAATCCTGGCGTTATTGATGATTATTCTTTATTACCTAAGGCTGATGAAGTAATTGAACTTAAATATTTAGAACCAGAAACAGCATATGTTGCTGAAATAGATGCTTTAAAAATTGGTGAAGCCGCAATGATTCTTGGGGCAGGTCGTGCAACTAAGGAAGATAAAATTGACTATGCAGTTGGAATTAGAGTACTTAAGAAAATCGGTGATGTCTTAAATAAGGGCGATGTTATTGCTGAAGTACATACTAATGGTAAAAATACAGATGAAGCTATTCAAATGATATTAGATAGTTATGTTATTTCTCTTGAAGAAGTTGAAACTTCTGACATTATATTAAAAGTAGTTCGATAAACTCTAGAGCTTTTGCTTTAGAGTTTTTTAGAATAATTCATTAAATTTAGTTTAATAATAATATAAAAGTTAAAACGCTATTTAAAGGTAAAAAATATGAAAATAGTATATAATTATATAATAGGAAAAATGGTGATAGTATGGATTATCTTAAAAATATAGTAAATTATGAATCTAAATTAAATATTATTGATACTGAACTTGCAATTAAATATATCAAAGACCATTTTGAGGAAGAATTATCTAAAAAACTAAATTTAATGAGAGTTTCGGCTCCTTTATTTGTTTTACCAGAATCAGGATTAAATGATTATTTAAATGGACATGAAAGAGTTGTTAAATTTGATGTTTTATCTTTAAATAAAGATGTAGAAATTGTTCAGTCCCTTGCCAAATGGAAACGAAAAGCATTAAAAAGATATAATCTTGAGTTTGGTAGTGGTATTTATACAGATATGAATGCCATAAGAAGAGATGAAGAACTTGACGCAATTCATTCTGTTTATGTTGATCAATGGGACTGGGAAAAAGTTATTTGTAAAACTGATAGAACACTTGAATATTTATTTAAGACTGTTGAAGATATTTATGATGTAATAAGAAATGTTAATAATGATGTTAAACAAAAGTTTAATAATTTATCTACTGATCTTCCTCTTAAAATAACTTTTATTAGTACTGAAGAATTATTAAATAAATATCCTCATCTAAATAGTAAAGAAAGAGAAAATGAAATAACTAAAGAATATAAAGCGGTATTTATTTATCAAATTGGATGGCCTTTATCAAATGGAGTAGTTCATGATGGTAGAGCTGCTGATTATGATGACTGGCTTTTAAATGGTGATATTTTAGTTTGGAATGATGTTTTAAAAATGGCATTTGAACTTTCATCTATGGGAATAAGAGTAGATAAAAATAGTTTAGTAGAACAACTTAAAAATAAAAATGAACTTGAAAAGTTAGATAATGAATATTGTCAAGAAATAATGAATGATTCCTTACCTCTTACAATAGGAGGAGGAATTGGACAATCAAGATTATGCATGTTTATGCTTGAAAAAGCCCATATTGGTGAAGTTCAAGTTTCAGTATGGAGCAAGGAAGAAAGAATTAAACTAGAACAAAAAAATATTAAATTACTTTAGGAGGCACTATGCGAGCAGCTGGAATTTTATTACCAATTAGTAGTTTACCTGGCAAATATGGTATTGGAACATTAGGTATAGAAGCATATGAGTTTATTGATTTTTTATCAGCATCACACCAAAAATATTGGCAAATTTTACCACTAGGTCCTACTACATATGGTGATTCTCCCTATCAAACTTTCAGTACTTTTGCTGGTAGTGGATTATATATTGATTTAGAATATTTATATAATCATAAACTAATTACCAAAAAAGAATTAGAATTACAACAAACAAATATTGAATATGTAAACTATGATATGTTAAAAGTATCAAGAGAAACTTTATATAAAAAAGCATCAACTAAATTCTTTAAAAATGTTCCAACAGGTTATACGGAATTTATTGAAAATGAAAAAGATTGGGTAATAAAGTATGCTGAATTTAGAGCTTTAAGAAAATACTTTAATGATGAAAGTTTTATTAACTGGGATAAAGATGCTAAGAATGGGATTATAAGTGATGAACTTTATCAAAAAATTGAAGATGATGTTAAATTACATTTATTTATCCAATATGTCTTTTTTGAAAATTTAAATTCATTAAATGAATATGCCCATGAAAAAGGTGTAGAAATAATTGGTGACTTACCTTTCTATGTCTCTTATGATAGTAGTGATGTATGGCAAAATCCTTTAGAATTTAAATTAAATACGAATTTGGAACTTGACTATGTTGCGGGGTGTCCTGCTGATGCCTTTGATGAAAATGGCCAAATTTGGGGTAATCCCTTATATAACTTAGAAGAAATGAAAAAAAATAATTATGAATGGTGGATAAGAAGAATCACTCATAATTTAAAATTGTATGATGTTTTAAGAATTGACCATTTCCGTGCATTTGAAGCATATTTTTCAATCCCAGCTAAAGATTTAAATGCGTTAAATGGACACTGGGAAAAAGGAATTGGTAATGTAATATTCGAAAGACTAGAAAAGATAATAAAAGAACCAAAAATGATTATGGAAGATTTAGGCTATTTAACTGATGGTGTATATAAATTATTAAGAAAAACGGGATATCCTGGAATGAAAGTTCTTGAATTTGCTTTTGACTCAAATAAAAATAATCAATATTTACCTCATAATTATAAAGAAAATACAGTTGTATATACTGGTACCCATGACAATATGCCACTTGCGGGGTGGGTTAAAACTTTAAATGATGACCAAATTGACCAAATTATTGCATACTTAAATCTTGATAGTAAAGAAGAAATACCTGGTGCTTTAGTAAATGCTGCGCTTGGCAGTATTGCGAAAATTGCTATTATTCCTATTCAAGATTATTTAGAACTAGATGAGTCATCCAGAATTAATACCCCATCAACGATAGGTTGTAACTGGAAATGGCGGTTAGATAAATCATTAATTACAGAAGAACTAGCTAAAAAAATAAAAAACTTAACATTAAGATATTTTAGATAGGTGTAAGATGGAATTTATAAATATATTATTAATTATAGGAATTATTGTAGTAGTATTATTAATACTTAATATAATTGCATCTATTATTGTTTTTAATCATGTCTATAAAAGATTTCCTGATTATTTAATTGATGAATATGATGAAAAAATTAGATTACGTGACCCTGAATGTATTGAAGTACGTGATATGTTAAGAAATATGCCATATGAAACTTTAACAATAAATGGATATTTAAATAAGAAAAATGTTGCATATTACTATAAACGTGGTGAAAATAATTCTAAATTAGTTATTTTAAGTCATGGCTGGCAAGGACAAGCAATGAGGGATTGCGTTTTATATTCTAAATTCTATTTTGAAAGAAATGATTTTGATATCCTAGTTATTAGTCATATGGGACATTTTCCAAGTGAAGGAAATTACATTGGTTTTGGTGCGTGTGATGGTTATAATATTAAGTTATGGGTAGATGAGGTCAATAAACTTTGGCCTAATAAATATGATATTTATTTACATGGGGTATCAATGGGAGCTCACGCAGTAATGATGTCAACAAAATATGGATTAAATAATAGTGTTAAAGGTATAATTGAAGATTGTGGATTTATTAGTGGATATTTAGAATTAAAACATGTATGTTTAAAGAAATATCATTTTCCATCATGGCCAATTATTTCATTTGTTAGATTTTGGGCTTTCCTTAAAGTTAAATATGATTGTAAAAAAGAAAATACAATTGATGCTTTAAAAAACACTAAAATACCTATTTTATTTATTCATGGGAAAAATGATAATTTTGTTCCGACTTATATGACAATAAAAAATTATAATGAATATCAAGGAATAAAAGAATTAATGCTTGTTGATAATGCTGCACATGCAAAATGTTTTAGAATTATTCCTAAAGAATATAGTGAAAAAGTAATTGATTTTTGTTATAAATATGAAACTAAATAGAAGTACTTAAATTTGTAATTTAGGTACTTTTTTTGTATTTTAGTAATATTTATTGGCTTTTTTATTAAAAATATGGTAAAATATATAAAAATAGGAGATTTATATGAAACATTGCTTTATTATTAATCCCTTTGCAGGGAGACATGACTCATCACTTGACTTAGAAACAAAACTGAAAGAAATATTTGATAAAAGAAATGATACATATGATGTTTATGTTACTAAAGGTCCAAATGATGCAACACTAGAAATTAGAAGAAGATGTAATGAAAATGAATCATCAAATAATCCAGAAGATATAACTTTTTATATTTGTGGTGGTGATGGTACTTGTTTTGAAGCGGTAAACGGAATTGTCGGATTTCCTCATGCCAGAATGACAATTGTACCTGTTGGTTCTTGTAATGACTTTTTAAAATCATATCCTGAACATAATTTTATGGATATTGAAGCTTTAATTGATGGATACGAAAATAAAATTGATGTATTAAAAGTTAATGATCGTTACTCATTAAATGTTGCTAATATTGGTTATGATGCGAAAGTAAATTATGATTGTGTTAGATTTAGACATAAATATAAAACGGTTAAACAATCATACAATCATGCTATCGTAAGAAATATCTTAAAACCTCTTGGTGATTTAGTAAATGTTACAGTTGATGATGGAAAATGTATTTTTAATAAAAAGTCTTTATTACTTGTAGCTGCAAATGGTCAGTATTATGGGGGAGGATTTAGATGTGCACCTCTTTCGAAATGTGATGATGGGCTATTAGATATTGTTATAGTAAAAAAAGTAGGTATTCTTACTTTCGCAAAACTAATTAAATATTATAAAGCAGGAAAGCATTTAAACAATAATAAATTCAAAAAAATTATTACTTTTGAGAAGGCTCGTAAAGTAACAATTGAAAGTAAAAAACTACTATGTCTTTGTTTAGATGGTGAAACTTTCCACTTTAATAAGATTGATATTGAAATTATTCCTTCATTTATTCGATTTGTTTTTCCAAAAAGATAGAACTGTATAGAAAGAAGTGATTATAGAAAGTTATCTATAATCACTTCTTTTGTATAATCCTTTGTTATATTGTATATAATGTTCAGTATAAGGAGACGCGAAACAAATTAACAAGAAGGTGTGAAAATATAAAGAAAAATACAAATAAAAATATCTATCCTCTAAAAAAGTGATAGATTCGATTTATGAATAGGAAAATCAAATTGTCAATTCATTTATAATATCAGATGAAATAGTTGGAAATATAAAAAATGGTATAGTAGAAGTAAAAAATAATGTTACAAAAACACTAATAAAAAGTTCATATGGAAAAAATGATTTTAAAAAATTTAGAAAACAATTTTTAGAATCTGAGCAAATAAGAAAATTAAGAAAGAGATAAAATAAAACAAATATTTGACAAAAAAACAGTTCATATTACAACGTGAATTGTTTTTAATATTAAGCTTTCAAAAACCCAAAAAGTTTGGGGAGCCAAATAGTTCGGTTATTCCGAACTTTTTTGTTATTTTTTTAATTTAATACCATATAATTAATTGAGGTAATTTAGATGAAGAAGATTTTTAAAGTTATTTTATGTTTAGTTATTACAATGTTATTTTTTAATTTATCGCGTAAAGAACAGATTATGGCGAGTGATAATATTATTAAATATGCGAAAAGTGCAATTTTAATTGAAGTAGAAACGGGAACGGTTTTATATGAATATAATGCTCATGAAAAACTAGAACCAGCTAGTATGACGAAAATTATGACCATGAAACTGGTGTTAGATGCTATTTCTAGTAAAAGAATATCATTTGATGATGTTCTTACCACAAGTGATGCAGCAAGAAGTATGGGTGGAACACAGATTTATTTAGAAGTCGGAGAACAAATGAAAGTTAGAGACTTATTTAAATCAATGGTTATTGCTTCTGCGAATGATGCTGCAGTTTGTCTTGTTGAGGGAATAAGTGGAAATGAACAATTTTTTGTCTCACAAATGAATAATGAAGTAAAAAAACTAGGACTAAGAAATACTAATTTTAGTAATGCAACCGGTCTTCCCACTAGTAATCACTATAGTTCTAGTTATGATATGGCAATGATTGCCAGAAATCTATTAGTTAATTATGAAGATGAAATTATTCCTTATACTAGTACATATGAAGATTATGTTCGAAAAGATACAGCTAAACCATTTTGGCTTGTAAATACAAATAAACTAATTAAACATGGCGAAGGAATTGATGGCCTAAAAACAGGTTGGACAGAAACGGCTGGTTATTGTTTAACTTGTACAAAAAAAGTAGATGGAATGCGATTATTAAGTGTTGTTATGAACTGTGATTCCGTTTCCCATCGAACTATTGATACTTTAAGTTTATTAAATTATGGATTTTCAAATTATGAGAAAAGAATAATTATACCAAAAAATACTAAAATAGAAAATAGTAATAATATTTTATTAAATCCATCTACTTATAGTATTGTTACTAGTTCTAATATAGTAAAAATTATAAAAAAAGGAACAAATATAGGAAAAACAGATATAAAAACGACATTTGATATAGATAGAATTAATAATTTAGATCAATTTAATATCGGAAAAGTACAAGTATTTATTAATAATGAATTAATAGGAGAATCAGAATTAGAAATATCAAAGAAGTTAGAAAAAAATAGTTTTTTTAATGTATTTAAAGAAATACTAAAAAGTTTATTTTGAGTATATATTATTATTACTTTTTATAACTATTTTAATTTTTAACAAGTAAATTTTGTTGTGATATTTCATATATAAAGTTGATGATTATTTAGGTAAATAACTAATTATATTTAATTTAAACAAACTAGTAGTAATTATTAGTTTGTTTTTTAAATTTAATTATTTTTTGACAAAATATTAATTGTCGAGTTTTATTTAATTTTAGAAAATATAAATGCATCTATTGCATGTATGTAATCATTTTGATACAATATTTTAGGGGTGTTATAGATGTCATTAAATATTCAAATGGCGATAAAGAAAAATCGTTTATTTATTCGTCTGAATGGAGAATTAGATCAGGCAGTGTGTGAAAATTTGAAAATTAGAGTTAGTGAAATCATTGATAAATATATGATTAAGCATTTAATTATTAATTTTGAGAAGTTACAATTTATGGATAGTAGTGGTATTGGCTTTATTATTGGAAGGTTTAGTCAAGTTAAAAAAAGAAATGGAAAAATTGTAATATGTTCAATGAATGAAATAATAAGTAGAATTGTTTCTTTATCAGGCTTAAAGAAAATTTGTAAAATTGCTTCTGATGAAAAAGAAGCCGAAGAATATTTGGAGGTAGCGTAATGTATAATGAATTAAAAACAAGTTTTTTAGCTCGTAATGAAAATGTATTACTTGCGAGAACAATGACAGTTGCTTTTTTGGTAGAATTAAATTTACCATTAAGTACTGTAAATGAGGTTAAAACAATAGTATCTGAGGCAGTTACAAATGCCATTGTTCATGGATACTTAAATGATAGCTCAAAAGTTGTTGAGTTTAATTTAAAGTTTGATTTAGATTATATTTATATTGAAGTAATAGACTATGGAATTGGGATAAAAGATGTTGAACAAGCTAAGGAGCCACTATTTAGTACGAAATTAGATGAAGAAAGAGCAGGCCTTGGATTTACAATTATGGAAGTTTTTACTGATAAATTGGAAGTTAATTCCCATATTAATGAAGGTACAAAGGTTTTAATGGTAAAAAAATATCATGAACAAGGTGAATATTAGTCAATATGAGTATTTAGTAGAGTCTAATCAACGTTTAGTATATAAAATTGCTAGAAAATTTAAGGTAACACCTTTTGAATATGATGATTTAGTACAAGCAGGAATGATGGGATTATTTAACGCTGCCAAAAAGTATGATATTACAAAAGGACTAAAGTTTTCGACTTATGCGACCTATTTTATTATTGGTTCGATAAAAGATGAATTAGCTAAAAATAATTTTTTTAAAGTATCTAAATACTATAAAATGAAAAATGACAATTTTGATGAAGTAGATAAAATCGTGATGAATGAATATCGGGAAGTAGTACTAAAAGAAGATTTAAATGAAATTGAAGGAAAATACTTAAATATTGAATTGTATGATTTTGACCAAATTGAGAAAAAAATTTTAAAACTAAGACTTGAAAATAGATTTAGTCAAGCAAAGATTGGCGAAGAATTACAAATTAGCCAAAGTAAAGTTAGTAGAATTCTTAAAAAAATGAAAGAAAAAATTGAAATATTAAAATAATGCATATAACTTGAAATAAACATCAAAATAAGTATAATATATGTGTATATACACATATGTGAGGTATGAATATGAATAGAAATGCATTAAATGAAAATGATATTTATGAATTATCAGAATTTTATAAGAATTTATCTGATTTTTCAAGAGTAAAAATTATTACTTCTCTTTTAAAAGGAGATAAGTGTGTACAAGATATTGCGAAAGACGTAGATATGAGTCAAACTGCGGTATCATATCAACTTCGTATTTTAAGACATGCTAAACTCGTTAAATCTAAAAGAGATGGCAAACTTGTATTTTACTCAATTGTTGATGAACATGTTGCTAAAATTATAGAAATTACAATTGAACATTTAGAACATTTATAATAGGAGTTTTTATGCAATATACATATAAAATAAAAGAACTTAAATGTCCTGAATGTGCGAGTTTACTTGCTATAAATCTTCAAAAGATAGAATATATAAAGGAAATTAATATCAATTATGACCGAAAAAAAATATCAATTGAAGCAAGACGTAATTTAAGTGAAGAAGAATTAAAAATAATACTAGATACAGTCGTTAAACTTAGTAAATGTCCAAATCATGAAAAAAATAAAATATCTAAGAAAAATGATAAACATAAACATGAACATGAAAATCATGACTGCCATGATTGTTGTGATAGTCATGAGTGTAATCATTGTGATGAACATCATCAAGAAATAAAAAGCATAGATAATAATATAAATACCACAACTGATGAATATGGCTTTGAAAATATAGATTGTCCTAATTGTGCTTTAAAAGTTGAAAGAGCACTTAATAAGTGTGATAATATCATAGACGCAAAAGTTAATTTTATTAATAAAAAGATTATAATTACACACATGAATAATGTTGAAGTATATGAAACTGTTTGCAAAGAAACAAAAAAAATAGAAAGTGAAGCTATTATTTTAAGAAATAAAAAAGAAGATGTCAAGAAAACAAATATAGATTTATTTATTTTTATCTTTTCTACTATTTGTTTTATTATTGCTTCAATATATTGGATTATTTCAAAAGACCATAGTTTTTATATGTTTATTATATTTGGCTTAATTTATTTCTTAATCGGTCATAAAGTTTTAAAAAACTCATTTATTAATATAATTCATGGTCAAATATTTGATGAAAACTTTTTAATGTTAATTGCAAGTATCGGTGCTTTTATTATTAGTGAACCAATAGAAGCAATTATGGTTATCTTACTTTATCAAATTGGTGAAAAAATTCAATCGGCAGCCATCGATAAGTCAACAAAATCAATTCAAGGGCTAATGGAATTAAAAGTAGATAAAGCGTTACTGGAATCCGGAGAAATAGTTGATATCAAAGATGTTCATATAAATGATATTGTTGTTGTTAAGGTTGGCGAAAAAATACCACTTGATGGAATTGTTGTTGATGGAAATAGCTCACTAGATACTAAATGTTTAACTGGTGAATCATTACCAACTGATGTTTGGGTTGGAAGTGAGGTATTATCTGGATGTATTAATTTAACAAAAGTAATTAAAATTAAAGTAACAACCGAAGAACATGACTCTACTATAAGTAAAGTAGTTAAATTAATTGATGAAGCTAGTAATAAAAAATCTAAAACTGAGAAGTTTATAACTAAATTTGCTAAAATCTATACACCAATTGTTATAGTGCTTGCAATTATAATTGGATTTTTATTAAGGTATGCTTTTCATAAAGAAGTATATGATACCATAAATACAGTTCTTGTATTTTTAACAGTTTCTTGTCCTTGTGCTTTAGTAATTTCTGTTCCTCTAGGGTTCTTTAGTGGTATTGGTAAGGCCTCAAGTGAAGGAATATTAGTTAAAGGTGGTAATTATTTAGAAATACTTAGTAAAAGTAAGGAATTTGTCTTTGACAAAACAGGAACTTTATCTGAAGGTAATTTCGTAGTCGATGAAATTAATGTTTTTAATGATTACACATGTGATGAATTATTAAAGATCGTAAGTACAGTTGAGTCTTTTTCAAATCATCCAATTGCATTATCTATAGTTAAGGCTTATCACTTTGATATTGATAAATCGATGGTTACTGATTTAGAAGAATTAGCTGGATTTGGGATTAAAGCAAAATACGAAGACAAATTTGTTTTAGTTGGTAATGAAAAGTTAATGAAAGATCATAATATTAATTATGTTATTGAGACTTGTCCTGGCTCTGTTATTTATGTTGCGATAAATAATTTATTTGTTGGTAGCATTGTTGTAATTGATGAATTAAAACCAAGATCAAAAGAAACAATTGAATACTTACATCAAAAACAAATCAAAACAGTTATATTAAGTGGTGATAGTGAAAAAATTGTAAATAGTGTTAAGAAAAAACTTAATATTGATGAAGCATATGCTAAACTTTTACCTAATCAAAAACTTGATGTTTTAGAACAAAAATTAATTGAAAATAAAGCAGTTGCTTATGTTGGTGATGGAATTAATGATACACCAAGCTTAAAAATTGCAAGCGTAGGTATTGCGATGGGGACTAAAGGTAGTGACATTGCGAAAAGCGCAGCTGATATTGTTATTATGAATGATGATATTGGTAAAATAATAGATGCCATTGCAATATCAAAAAAGACAATGAAAATTATTTATGAAAATATTATTTTCGCATTAACTATCAAGTTAGTAGTATTAGTACTTAGTACGATTGGATTATTTGGTTCTTATGGTATGTTAATAGGCGTTTTATCTGATGTTGGCTTATGTTTACTTGCTATATTAAATACTTTAAGAATTATTAAAAGAAAATATTAATTAATGGTAGTGTTGTTTGCACTACCTTTTTTTAATATTGCCTTTTTTAACCATTTAGTAGTAAAAAGTGATATAATAATTTGGTTAAAATGATAGGAGGAATATTATGCAACTATTTATTGTTGTTTTAACAGAAGATATTTATGTATCAGATATTTTAAAAAAATTTGCTGATAACGATTATCATGGTAGTGTTCTTTCAACTCGTAGTATTAGACATGCCTTAATGGATACAGTTGAACCAGAGCCTTATTTTGGTGGTTTAACTAAAGTTGTTGAAGGTAAAGAAGTAGCAAGACCAATGATATTTGTTGTCGTTAAGAAAGACGAAGAAGTGAAAAAATTAGCTGAATTAACAAATGAAGCAATTAAGGGTATTAAAGGTAAAGGATTTATGTATTCGTTACCAATTAGTTATTTGGAAGGACTTGATTAATAATGACAACTGCGCATATATTATTAGGAATAGGTATTGCTCTTGTTGCGGGACTTATTTCTAATCGCTTAATTAAATTAGTTCATTTACCAAATGTTACTGCCTATTTAATAGTAGGAATTTTATTAGGCCCATATCTATTTGGTTTATTTAATTCTAATTATAAAGGAATATTAAGTGAAGAGATACTTACATCATTTGGAATAATTGTTGATTTAGCTTTAGGATTTATTGCCTTTTCAATTGGTAGTGAATTTAAATTATCGAGTATTAAAAAAATAGGTAAAGGTGTAATCACAATTACAATAATGCAATCATGTATGGCACTTGTTTTTGTTGATGTTGCTTTAATTGTTACTTGTTTAATTGCTGGAAGTTTAAATGAAAATTTACCAATAATTTTAACATTAGGAGCAATAGCTACCGCGACAGCTCCAGCTGCAACTTTAATGGTTGTTAAACAATATAAAGCAAAAGGTCCAGTTACAGATATTTTATTACCAGTAGTTGCATTTGACGATGCTGTAGGGTTAATATTATTTTCATTGTCTTTTTCGGTAGCCCAAGTTTTTGCAAAACAATATGCAGGGATTGCTGGGGCTAGTGTTAATGTAACAAGTTTAATTGTAACCCCACTTTTAGAAATTGTATTATCTTTAGGTATTGGTGCTGTAATTGGTTTATTACTTACATTAGCAATGAAATTCTTTAAATCTCGTGCTAATAGATTAATTTGTATGCTTGCTTCGGTAATCCTTGGAGTTGGCTTTTGTGAATTATTTGTTGAAACATTTAACTTAGAATTATCTTCATTATTAACTTGTATGATGATAGGTGCAATTTTCTGTAATTTAGAGAGAAATGCAATTAATATTTTAGATGGAGTAGAAAGATGGACCCCCGCAATTTTTATGTTATTCTTCATTTTATCTGGTGCTGAACTTGAATTTAAAGTAATGGGAAGTACAACGGTCCTTGGTATTTGTGGAGTATATTTAATTGCACGTTCTCTTGGTAAGTATTTAGGTGCGAGATGGGGTTGTGATGTGGCACATACTGGTGGAACAATTAAGAAATATTTAGGTTTAACTTTACTTCCACAAGCAGGTGTTGCAATTGGTATGGCAAGAAGTTCTTCAAGTACATTTAGAAGTTTTGCTATAGAATTAGAAGATGTTGCAGGAAAGGCTTATTTAAATAATATGGCATCAACGATTACTGCTGTTGTTCTTTGCGCAACTTTATTTTATGAGTTAGTTGGACCAGTAATTACTAAGATTGCCTTAACTAAAGCTGGAGAAATTGAAACAGTCTCTAAATCAAATAATTAAACATAGAGTAAATTATTACTTTATGTTTTTTTGTATATTTTAGAAAATAATTGTAAAAATAATTAATGAGGTGATTTTGTGGAAAGAAAGAGAATAGATAATTATAAACAAATAATTGAAAATAAGAAAATCAAAAGGCCAATTTTAAAAAATGCATTATTTTCATTTTTAATTGGTGGTTTAATTGGATGTATTGCTGAAGGGTTGATTAATTTATATGTTAAAGTATTTAAATTTGAAACTCTTACATCAAATAGTTTAATGTCAATGACAATAGTATTTATTACTTCAATTCTTACGGGACTTGGTCTTTTTGATAAAATTGGTCAGATTGCGGGGGCTGGTACTTTTATTCCAATTACGGGTTTCGCCAACTCGATGACATCAGCTGCTTTAGATGGAAAAAGCGAAGGAATAATTCTTGGAATAATGAGTAATATGTTTAAGTTAGCAGGAACTGTCATTGTTGCGGGAGTCGTTAGTGCATTTATTAGTTCAATTGTTATTTATTTGGTGCATATTATATGAGAAAACTAGGAAGAAATAGCTTAGAGTTTGATAATGTTTATTTAAATTATTCATCAGTTGTAACTGGTCCATTAGAAAAAAAAGGACCACTTGGAAAATATTATGATTATAGTTTTGATGATATTTATTGTGATGAAAAAACATTTGAAAAAGCAGAAATTAATTTAGTAAAAAAGGCATATAATTATTTATTAGAAAAATCAAATTTAGAAAATAGTGATATTAATTTTCTTATATCTGGCGATTTAAATAATCAAATTGCAGTTAGTACATATGCATTAAGAGATTATTTTGTTCCATTTATCGGGACTTTTGCTGCATGTGCGACTATTTGTGAAAATTTAATTATTGGAAGTTTAATTGTTGATAGTATTCCTTCCCAGAGGGTTGTTTGTATGAGTTCTAGTCATAATGCAACAAGTGAAAGACAATTTAGATATCCAACTGAATATGGAGGTCAAAAACCATCATCAATGACCTTTACTGTTACGGCATCAGGTGCGTGCTTATTAAGTGATGAAAAAAGCAATATTAAAATTACAAAAGGAACAATTGGTAAAATAATAGATGTTTTCCAAAAAGATGCTCAAGATATGGGTCGAGTTATGGCTCCAGGTGCAGCTGAAACATTAATTAATCATTTAGATAATTTTAATGAGAAAGCTAGCGATTATGATTTGATTGTAACTGGAGATTTGTCTAGTTATGGTAGTGAAATCTTTAAAGAATGTTGTCGAAAGAATAATATTGATATTAGTAGTAATTACTTAGATGCAGGAAGTACCATCTATGATTTAAAAAAACAAAAGGTTTTTGCTGGTGGAAGTGGATGTGGTTGTATTACCGCGTTTCTCTTTAGCTATATTGTTAAAGAAATGAATAATAAAAAATATAATAAAGTTCTAGTCCTTGCCACTGGTGCTTTACTTAATCCAATAATGATAGCCCAAAAAGATACGATTCCTTGTATTAGTCATGGAATATGTTTAGAAAGAGTGATTTAATGAATTATTTATTTGCGTTTTTAGTATGTGGATTTATGTGCATGATAGCACAACTTCTAATGGATCTATTTAAATTATTACCAATTCATTTAACAGTTCTTTATGTATGTCTTGGCTCATTTTTAGAATGTTTTCATTTATATGATAAATTAATCAAATTGGGAGGCGGGGGAGCACTAGTTCCTATTTCATCTTTTGGTCATTCCTTAACGCATGCGGCACTAGTTGCATCTGAAAGTAATGGTATTATGGGACTTTTTACCGGAATATTTGATATAACCTCATCTGGGATTGCGGCTGCTATTTTTTCTTCCTTTCTTATTTCTTTAATTTTTAAATCGCGAGGTTAAGATGGATAGTAGAATAATCGATAGTTTTATTAAAATAGACAATACCATTGATATAAATAAAAGAGAAATTGTAAATAAAAATAATATAAAGTTTATTTTTTATTACAATTCTTTTTTAACTAATAATAGTATTATTTCTAGAATTATTACAAGCTTTATTAAAGTTAAAGATTCAATTAATTGTAATAATTTAGAAGAAATAATTTGTAATAATTGTATCGCTGATAAAATAGAAAAAACAGTAGATATTGAACTTGTCAAATTAGCAATTTTTAATGGTGATTTAGTTTTAACTAATAATTTAAATGATACATTTTTTATAATGGATGTTAAAAATTATCCTATTCGTTCATTATCAGAACCTGAAACCGAAAAAGTAGTTAGAGGTAGTAGAGATGGATTTAATGAAAATTTAACGACTAATTTAGCATTAATTAGAAGAAGAATTAAGAGTGAAAAGTTATGTATTAAGTTATATGAAATAGGAAAAATTAGCAAAACAAAAGTTGCCCTTGTTTATCTAGAAAATAAAGTTTCTCCTTCATATTTAAAGATTATAAAAGAAAAACTTAATAATATTGATGTTACTGAACTTACGATGAGTGATAAAGCCTTAGAAGAACTAATTGTTGATAAAAAATTTACTCCATATCCTCTAGTTAAGTATACTGAACGTCCTGATACTTTTGCTATTCATCTATATCAAGGGATGTTTGGTTTAATAATTGATACTTCTCCAAGTGCGATAATTGGTCCGGTTTCTCTTTTTGATCATCTTCAACATGCTGAGGAATTTAGACAAACTATTGTAGCTGGGTCTTATTTAAGAGTAATTCGTTTTATTGGAATAATTCTTTCATTTTTTAGTATTCCTTTATGGTATGCTTTATCATTTTATAATTTGCCGAATTTATTATTAAATATTTATCCTTCTATAATTAATCATAATACCTTATTTTTACAACTAATTATTGTTCTTGTTGGAATTGAATTAATAAGGATGGCATCTATTCATACACCTAATGCCTTATCGACATCAATGGGTTTAGTCTCGGGTTTAATTATTGGTGATGTCGCAATTCATGTAGGACTATTTTCTGAAATCCTTGTTATTCTTGCGGCTATTTCGGCGATTGGTTCTTATATTACACCAAGTTATGAATTATCACTAGCAAGTAAAATGGCAAATATATTTTTACTTATTATTGTTTATTTTTTTAAACTACCTGGTTTAATTATCGGAACTATTTTACTTATTATATATCTTGCTCATTTAAAAAGTTTTGGAAGGCCTTATTTATATCCTTTAATACCTTTTAATTTTAAAGATTTATTAAAACAAATGGTTAGAATTTCATATAATAAAAAAGAGAAAACTAGTTAGAGATTAGTTTTTTCTTTATTGGTTTTTAACTTGCAAAAGATTAAAAAAAATGCTATAATGAATAAAGATTATAAAATATAGAAAGGAGGAAAATAATGGCTAATTTAAAAGTAATGGCTTTAGGTGGTCTTGGTGAAAATGGTAAAAACTTATATATAGTTGAAAATGATGATTATATATTTATTTTAGATGCTGGCCTTCGATATCCGGATATTGATATGTATGGAATAGATGCGGTTGTTCCTGATTTAGATTATTTAATTAAGCATAAAGATAAAATAGCTGGTATCTTTGTTTCTCATGGTCATGAAGATAATATTGGGGCGATACCTTATTTATTAAGTAACATTCCAATGAATGTATATGGCACTCATTTTACGATTAGTTTAGTTGAAAATTTATTAATTGCTAATAAAATGGATATTAGAAAATATCGTTTATATCGTATTAATGAAAATAAAGTATTAAATTTTAAAAATACTAAAATTGAATTTTTTAATACTACTCATGGAATACCTGAATCTGTAGGTATTGTTATCAGTACACCAGATGGAGCTGTGGTATATGCGACTGACTTTAATTTTAATCCAACAAATGATGAACATTATCAAACTAGTTTTAGTAAAATCACCGATTTTGGTAAGAAAAAAATATTAGCTTTATTAAGTGAAAGTGTGGGTACAACATCACTTGGTAGGGTGAACAATGATATGATGTTAGAGCATAACTTTAATAATTGTTTAACTAATGAAAATGGTCGTATTATTGTTGCTGCGTATTCATCTGATTTAAAAAGAATTCAAAAAATAATTAATTTAATTATGAATACTGATCGTAAAGTTGCTTTTGTTGGTGATAAAGGAGAAAAATTTGTTGAAACCGCAATGTTAAATAATTACTTAAAAGTTCCTGAAAACCGATTAGTTAAATTAAAACCTTATTCTGAAACTAATCATAATGATTCTAATAATACAGTTATTATCGTACATGGACAAAGAGAAGAAGTTTATTCTTTACTTGTTAAAATGGTATTAAAAGAAGACCGTTACATTCATTTAGATCCTAGTGATAAAATAATTGTAATGTGCCCACCTGTTTCCGGAACCGAAAAGTTTGTGACTGATGCTATTAATACATTATATCGTTATGATATGAATATGACAGTTTATGATCGTACAATATTACGTCCATCACATGCGACAGGCGATGATTTAAAGTTATTGTATAGTGTTTTAAAACCAAAATATATAATACCAATAAAGGGTGAATACCGTCATATGTATGAACAATGGCTTGTTGCTGAAAGTTTTGGCTATAGTAAAGATCGAGTATTACTTGCTGATAATGGTGAAGTACTAAACTTTGTTGATGGAAACTATAAAGAAAGTACTCATGAACATGTTGGTGATGTTTTTGTTGATGGTTCTTTAATTGGTGATGTTAATGAAGATGTAATTAAAGAAAGAGAAACATTATCATCAGATGGAGCGTTAGTTCTTACTGTTTATTATGATATCCGTAAACGTCAAGTCATAGATATACCTAAAGTTATAACAAAAGGTTTAGTTGGAAAACTTGAAGATGAGGAATTATCTAAAAAAGTATGTGATTTAGCCAAAAGTATTTTTGAAAATTCTTTATGGCGTAAAAATTATTCATTAGAACAAACAACAAATACCATAAGTGAAGAAGTAACTAGATTGATATTTAGAATGACAAAACATAAACCATTAGTTATTCTTGTTACAATTGAAGTTAATAAAATTAAAGAAAGAAATTAAAAGAAGATTGGCATTTTTATAGTATTCATCACATATAATGATTATGGTGATGATAATGAACTATTTAATAAGCCAATCTTTTAATATTAATTATTATGATTATTCTTACTTAGAACTTGAATTTATAAAAAAAACATATGAAATTGGGAGTACTTATCCTTTTAAATGGTATGAATTCATTAATAAAATAATTGGAAATAAATTAACAACTTATTTTAAAGATACAACGATGATTGTTAGTTTACTTAATTTAGATAATAGTCAAGTTAAAATATTATTTGAAATATTAAAAGACTACTTGAAAAATAATTTAATTAGAAAAGTACTTTATAAAAGAGAATACATTATAGTTCATTTTTATTCTATCAAAACGAAAGAAATATTTGAAAAAAAGAATTTATGGATTTCAATTTGTTCTTTTTATATGTTAAAATTAGAAACGAACGGTGAAATATTTTTAAGAGGAGTTATTCAAAAAGAAAATACTAAAGAATTAGTTGATTTAGTTGTATCTGTTAATAATAAAACTTATTTAATAAATTCAACTTTCCCCCTAATGAATGATTATGATGATAGTGAAAAAGTATTTTTATATTATGAAAAGACAAAAGATTTAGTAATTCCTAAAAATACTAAAATTCTTAAGTTTTCATTTGATTCCGATGTCTTATTAAGCAATTTTGAAAAATTACTTATGTTAGAGAAAGTTTCGTAAAGACTATTTTTATGCATAGTCTTTTTTTATCTTATTTATAACTAAAATTAGCAAAATGTGATATAATGATAAAAGGATGTGATGAAATGAATACTTTTATATTATGGATATTTGATAATTTAGATGTTGAACAAGCCTTTATTGGGCCTTTAAATCGAAATATTAATTTATTAGAAATGGAACTAAATGTTAAAATAGAACATGTTAATAATACTTTATTAATGGAAGATAATGATTTAAATCATAAAGTAGAACCTTTATTAAAAGAAATAATTAAGATGTTAAGTGCTTTAACTAATGAAAAAATTGTTTGGCAAGAAAGAGATTTAATTTATATTGTTCAATGTTTTAAAGATAGTAAAGATTATGTAATTACACATAATGGTATAAAAAATTTTTATTTAAATCAAAAAATAATCTTACATACAAAAGATGGACAAAAAGTATATCCAAAGACAATGAATCAAATGATATACTTAGAAGCAATGCAAAAGAATAGTGTTATTTTCGCAAAAGGTTCAGCTGGTAGTGGAAAAACCTATCTTGCGGTGGCATATGCAGTTAGTTTACTTAAGAAGAATCAAATTAAAAAAATTGTAATTACGCGTCCAGTCGTTGAAGCTGGTGAGAAACTTGGTTTTTTACCTGGTGATTTAAAAGAAAAAGTTGATCCTTATTTAATTCCTATTTATGATGCTTTATATGAATTTATTGGTAAAGAACAAACGGAAAAATATATTGAAAAAGGTGTTATTGAGATTGCACCACTTGCTTATATGCGTGGAAGAACCTTAGATAGTGCAGTTATTATTTTAGATGAAGCTCAAAATACAACAACTAATCAAATGAAGATGTTTGTAACGCGTTTAGGATTTAATTCAAAAATGATAATTACAGGTGATATTACGCAGATTGACCTTCCAAATCGAGAAAAATCGGGATTAATTGAAGCAACTGAACTTCTTCAATATTTAGATGGAATTTCAATTATTTCTTTTAATCGTTTTGATGTCATGAGGCATCCTCTAGTATCAAAGATTATATCTAGATATGAAGGAGGAACTAATGATTGAGTTTAATTTAGATGGAAAGATAGATAAAATTGAAGAGTTTAATCCTAAACATTTAATAAAAGAAATATTAAATGAAATTTGTGCTAATCAAAAATTAAATAAACTTCATTACCTTAGCTTTATTATTGTTGATAATCATGAAATTCATAAGATAAATAAAGAATATCGTGGGATTGACCGACCAACCGATGTTATTACTTTTGCTTCTATTGATGATATGCCAAAAGGAATCATTCCTGAAGAATTAGGTGATATTTTTATTAGTTATGAAAAAGTCTATTCTCAAGCAGAAGATTATGGCCATAGCCCATTAAGGGAGTTTTCTTTTTTAGTAATTCATGGTGTTTTGCATAGTTTAGGTTATGATCATCAAACAAAAGAACAAGAAGAAGAAATGTTTAGTATTCAAAATGAAATATTAAAAAAAATTAAAATTGGGAGATAAAAATGAACTTTGAAGAAAAATATAAATTAGTATTAGAAGGATATAATAATGCATATGCTAAATACTCTAATTTTAAAGTAGGTGCACTTGTTATTTTAAAAAATGGTGATTATGTAATTGGATGTAATGTCGAAAATGCATCATATGGCCTTTCTAATTGTGCTGAACGTACAGCTTTGTTTTCGGCAATCGCAAAAGGATATCGTAAAGATGACATTAGTGAACTTGTCATTATGGGTAAAGGAAAAGATCTTTTATATCCTTGTGGTGCGTGTCGCCAAGTTATTGTTGAATTAATGAATAAAGACGCGATAATTACATTAATAAATTTAGATAAGAAAACAAAGTCAATGAAAGTTAGTGACTTACTACCTTTCGCATTTAGTGAGGAAGATTTACATGAATAAAGAATTTAAATCAGGTTTTGTTGCGATTATTGGTAAACCTAATGTTGGAAAAAGCACATTATTAAATCAAATTTTAAAACAAAAAATAGTAATTGTTTCACCAAAAGCCCAAACAACAAGAAATAAAATCCAAGGTATTTATACTGATGACGGTTCTCAAATTATTTTTATTGATACACCTGGCTTTCATAAAGCTAAAACCGAACTTGGAAAAATAATGAATGAATATGTAAGTAGTGCTTTATCTGGGGTTGATGCTATTTTATTTTTGATTGACGCAACAAAAAAGATGGATAGTGAAGATGAACTAATGATTAATGAAGTCTTAAAAGCCAAAATCCCTACCATTCTTGTTGCTAACAAGGTTGATTTAGTAAAAGATAAAGAAACTTTAATAAATAATATGGAATCTTTTAGAAAAGCATTTCCTTTTAAAAGTGGTATATCAATAAGTGCTAGTAATAATTATCAAGTTGATGAATTAGTTGATTTAATTAAATCATATTTATCTTTTGGACCTATGTATTATCCTGAAGATCAATTATTAAATCAACCTGAACGATTTGTAGTTAGTGAAATAATTAGAGAAAAAATTCTATTAACAACTAGTGATGAAGTCCCTCATAGTGTTGCTTGTGAAATTGAAAGTTTTAAAGAAACAAAAAAAGATTTAGTTGAAATTCATGCGACTATTGTTGTTGAAAGACAGTCACAAAAGAAAATTATTATTGGTTCAAAAGGCTCTAAAATTAAAGAAATTGGGATGCTTGCAAGAAAAGATATTGCTAAAATATTAGGTACTAAAGTTTATTTAGAATTATTTGTAAAAGTTGAGGAAAATTGGCGTAATAAACAAACACAACTCTCAAATTTTGGATATAGTAAAGACGTATAAATAATTTAAAATGATGAATCCTAAATATAGGAGGAATCATATGAATAAATTTGAAGAGACATTATGGAATAAATTTTTAAAGAGTGGAAAGATAGATGATTATTTAAATTATAAATTTTATCAAAGAAAGAAAGAAGAACTAGAATATGAAGCAAATAATCCAGGCAGAAGGTATCGTACTCAAGGTAGTAGATTATAAAGAACAAGCTGTAATTTGTGATATTATTACTAAAAATGGCAAAAAAAGTTATATAATAAAGGGTGCGAAGAAGTTATCTGGTGGAACTCGCCTTTTAGCAGAACCACTAACAAAAATATCTTTTATGGCAACTTCAACTGATGGACTTAATACGTTAACTGAAGGCTCAATTATAGATAGTTATTTAATAATTAAACAAGATATAAACAAAATGATTTGTTTTTATCCAATATTAGAAAAAATAATCGTTTTTTCAGAACAAGTAACAAATTCAGAAACTTTATATTTTTTCTTTCTTGAAATTCTTGAACTTTTAAAAAAAGATATAGATTGTTCTGCTATTCTTGCCTTATTTGAAGTGAAACTTACTTATTTATTAGGGATTGCACCTGAATTAAAACATTGTATAAATTGTGGTAGTAAAGTATCAGATGGTGTATTTAGTATTTATGATGGTGGAATTAGATGTAAAAAATGTAATTATGATAATATCTATGATTTAAATAATGAAGAAACGAAAACCCTTGAACTACTTATGTATATTAAATTAAATAAAGTTGATGCTTTATTTATTAATATTATCAAAAAAGATATTGATAAAATTCTTGGTATAATGGATTTATATTATCAAAAGCATTTAGATTTTGAAAGTAAAGCAAAAAAAGTAACTAAAATGATAATTTAAGAGCTATGGTTTCATAGCTTTTTTTATTTAAAAATGTAAAAAAAACTAAAAAAAATAATAATATGATATAATAATATAGGTATAAGGAGCAAAATTATGAAGGTAGAAATATTGTTAAATACAGATGATTTAATCAGACTTGAATTATATCCTAATATAGCACCTAAAACAGTTGAAAATTTTATTAAATTAGTGAATGAAAACTATTATAATGGTACTGTTTTTCACCGAATTATTAATGGATTTATGATCCAAACTGGTGGTTATAAAATTGAGAATAATACTTTAATGGAATTAGGCGAAGCAGAAAAAATTGAAGGGGAATTTACAAGCAATGGCTTTACTAATCCATTGAAACATGAATTAGGTGTTATTTCGATGGCTCGTACAAGTGACCCTAATAGTGCAACTTCACAATTTTTTATTTGTGCAGGAAATGCAAACTGGCTTGATGGAGAGTATGCCGCATTTGGTAAAACTATTGATGAAGAAAGTAATGAAGTAGTTCTTAAGGTTGCTGGTATTCAAACAATGAATATTGGAGGTGGATTTACCGATTTTCCAACATTAGATATTAAAATAGTTAGTATTAAGGTTATTGATTAATGAATAAAGATGAAATTATTTCTTATTTTCTTAGTATTCATGATGAATCCTTAAGAAAATTTAATAAGAAATTAGTTCAGACCAATGCTCAAATTATTGGTAATAAAGTTAGTGAAATTAAAAAAATAGCTAAATTAGAAAAAGATAACGCTGATGAACTAATTAATAGTATAGATGATACAGAATATTTAGAACTTGATTTGTTAAAAGGATTATTAATTAGTTATCAAAAAAATGATATTTTAGATAAACTTGAAAAGTTAGAAAAATTTAGTAAAAATGTAGATAATTGGGCTGTATGTGATACAACAGTGATGAGTACGAAGTTTAAAAATAAAGATTATCCAGTATTATTTGCTTGGTGTAAGAAAATGTTAAAAAAAGAAGGTATTTTTGAAAAAAGATTTGCTGTTATCTTTTTAATCAAATATTTTTCCAAAGATGACCCTAATAATATCTTTTCAGACATTTTAAATTGTGAATTTGGAGAATATTATTTTGATATGGCCGTATCTTGGTACTTTGCTACATGCTTAATATATTATTTTGATGAAGTATTATTATTATTACAAACTATTAGAAATAAAAGTGAATTTGTGTATCAAAAGTCACTTCAAAAAGCAATTGAATCTTTCCGTATAACGGTTGAACAAAAAATAATTTTAAAAAAATATAAGAAGGGGGGGTATAAAATGTTGGATTTTGAATTTTGTTCTCCAACAAAAATTTATTTTGGAGATAGAAAAGAAAGAGAAGTTGGAGAAATTATTAAGTCATATGGTTTTAGAAAGGTTTTATTTCATTATGGAAAAAATTCTATAAAAGAAATAGGACTTTATGATAAAGTAATTAGTTCGTTTAAAAAAGCAAAACTTGAGTTTGTTGAACTTGGAAATGTAGAAGCTAACCCTAAATTATCATTAGTAAAAAAAGGAATAGAACTTGCTAAAAAAGAAGAAGTTGATTTTATTTTAGCTGTTGGTGGTGGTTCAGTAATTGATTCTGCTAAGGCTATTGCTTGTGGGGTTTATTTAGACTGTGACCCTTGGCTTTTAAATAGTCATGAAGTAACTCCAACTAAAGCTTTTCCAATTGGCACAATTTTAACAATTAGTGCAGCTGGAAGTGAACTTAGTAATTCATGCGTTATAACTAATGATGAAACTAATGTTAAAAGTGGGTTTAACAGTGATTTAATTAGACCATTATTTAGTATCTTAAATCCAAAGTTAACTTATTCAGTTTCTAAATATCAAACTGCTTGTGGAATTGTTGATATTTTAATGCATACCGTTGAACGTTATTTAACTGATAAAGGCAATAATGAATTTGCGATGAATATTGGTGAAGGCCTATTAAAGGCGGTAATAGATGCTGGAAGGGTCGCAATTAAAGATCCTACTGACTATGAAGCAAGAAGTACTTTAATGATTGCAAGTAGTTTCTCACATAATGGTTTAACAGGACTTGGTAGTAAAATGTATTTTACAGTCCATAAATTAGAACATGAAATTACAGGAATGTTTGATAATGTAGCTCATGGAGCCGGCCTATCCGTTTTATTTATTGCATGGGCTAAGTATGTATTTATGGATAGTATTTATTTATTTAGTAGACTTGGTTATAATGTTTTTAATATTGATAAGTCAAAAGATGAAAAAACAGCTGCTTTTTTAACTATCTTTCATTTTGAAACATACTTTAAAGAACTTGGTATGCCAACAACACTTGAAGAATTAAATATTGATGAATCTAAATTAGAATTCTTAGCAGATAGAATAACTAAAGGTGATACTGTAGAATTACCAGGTATTAGAAATTTAAATAAAAATGATATTATGAATATATTTAATCTAGCTAAAGGAGGTAAACTTAATGGCTAAAAGAACAAAAGAAGAAAAAAAAGCTAAAAGAGAAGGACTATTTAAAGAATTCCTTGCATTTATAAATAAAGGAAATGCTTTAGCTCTTGCTATTGGTGTTATTTTAGGTGGTGCATTTACAAGCATTGTTAATGCGATAAATAAAAATATTATTTCTCCATTAATTGCTTGGCTAATTGGTGATACAAATTTATCCGAATCATTAATTACAGTTTTAAAAAGTCATACTATCGCAACTGAAACTGATGTCGCAAATGGACTTGCAAGTGCGGTAGGTGAAGAACTTATTGTTCCAGTCAATGATATTGTTATTTCTTGGGGAGCATTAATTCAAGCTGTTATTGATTTCTTATTAATTGCGATTATCTTATTTGCAATTATTAAAATTTGTAGTGCTGTAGCTAAAAAAGCAAAAGAAACAGCTGAAAAACTTCGTAAAAAAGAAGAAGAAAAAGAAGAAGTTGTTGAAGAAGAAGCACCTGCAGAAGAAACTGAATCTGTATCTGAAAATACTTTATTATTAACAGAAATCAGAGATTTATTAAAAGGTCAAAATAGTGATAATAATCAAAATAAATAGTACTATTTGACATTTTTTTAAAAATGTGATAAAATTAATTTGATGATTGAGAGGATAAATAATATGGCAAAAACAAAAGTATGTCCTAAATGCATGAAAGAACAAGATATAAATAATAAACAATGTGAAGATTGTGGATATGAACTTTATGTTAAGGAAGAAACTGAAGTCGTTATTTCAAGTAATACTACAGTAATTGACGACCGTACTCCTTTATTTATATGGCAATTAATTGGCTTTTTATTACCTCCTGCAGGTTTCGTTTTATATGTATTATGGCGTGAAAAATGGAGTAATCGTAGTAAAGCATGTGGTATAATGGCTTTAACGATGTCTGCTGTTTGGTTTGTTGCGGGAATTGTATATTTGATTATAGCAATCGGCATTAAAAATGGAGATGTTTTAGTTTAATTTTATTTAAGATATTGTTATATTCTATTATTTTTATAGATGTTATGTAGAAAGTACGCAATGTTAGTAAAAAAAGTTTTTAATTGCTTGCTATTTTTTTCATAATGTAGTATAATAATAAGGAATTTAGGAGGTAACATTATGCGTATTAATGTTTTATTAAAATGTACAGAATGTGGCGAAGAAAATTACCTTACACAAAAAAATAAACGAAACACTCCAGATCGTTTAGAACAAAAGAAGTATTGTCCACGTTGTAAAAAGGCTACTATTCATAAGGAAAAAAATAAAAAGTAGTTACTGGAATCCATCATTAGTGATGGATTTTTTTAATTTTTAATTTTAATTACTAAATTTGACATATTATTCGTCCAAAATAGTGTTTAATATTATGGGTGATATTATGTCTAAGGAAAAACAATCAGAATATACACAAAAAAATAAAGAATTTACATTTATATATGAAGTTGCTGGAATTATATGTTTATTAATTGCTTTAATATCTATAGCGAAATTAGGTATTGTAGGTAAATATGGCTTACTTACTTTTCGCTTATTATTTGGAGATTGGTATTTTATCTTTTTGCTTTTGTTAGGTGCGCTTGGAGTTTATTTTCTATTTGTACATCATCATTTTACTATAAAAAATATTAGATATTTAGGTATTATCTTAGTTGTTTTATCAATAATAATTATTAGTCATTTTTCTATGCATGAGTTTGTATCAGAATATGAAGGAAATAGTTTTAAAAATACAATCTTTTTATATTTAGAATATTTTAAGAATTATCGGCCTAATATGATGAGAGGCGGCGGGATAATTGGATGTATTTTCTTTTATATCTTGTATTTCTTGTTTTCTAGTGTAGGTACAATAATTGTTTGTGGGTTTATGTTTTTTATGGGAATTGTTTTCATTTGTAAAAAGACAATATTTGAGTTTATTAGAATAATAATTAATACGTTAAGAAATGGATTTGGGGGAGCCAAAAATTATTCTAAAAAAATTAAAGGTTGTATAAAGAAGTTTAATGATGATTATATTACTGAGCGTAAGAAAGTTAAACCATATTCTAGAAAAATATTAGAAGAACAAATAAATGATTTAAATAAACAAAATAAACAGATCATCTATTATATCGAAGCAACAAGAGGTGCTTTAAATCATTTAGGTATATCATTTCAAAATATTAGTTATATTGTATGTAATCATATTAGTGTTATTTTTATTAAAAGTTATCATCATATTAATTATGAAGTATTAAGACTAACACTTGCTAAAATATATAATGAACCTTTCTTAATAAGATATGATAATAAAAATGATTTATTAGTAATAGAAATTTCTAATATATCTCCTAGATATTTATCGATGAAAGAAGCTCTTTTAAATTGTAAAGAAACAAACTTTAGTTTAATCCTTGGAAAAGATGACCGAAATAAATATGTAGATTGTGTTGAAAATCTAATAATTATTAGTAATAATGATTCTTCATATTATAAGTATTTTTTATCATTATGTTTATTTCCTCATTTTAGAAAAGAGATTATGGATTATGAATTAATTATGATAGATTTGTATAGTAATTTTAATCAGGTTTCATCTATTTTTAATAAATATGAAACAAATAAATCATATTTTTCTATACTAAAAGATAATTTAGATAATTTATTAAATAAATTAAGTGATAAAAACTATACTACTATTGATGAATATAATAAAAAAGAAGATGAGTTTATAAAAAGACCAATTATTTATATTAATGGTCTAGACAAAATAATGAATGATTATGAAATAAATAAAATACTTGAATATTTATTTATTACAGGAACTAATGTTGGATATTTATTTATTACTAGTATTTTAGATAATAATATTAATAATGAAAGCATTATTCGATATTTTAATTATCGTATTTTCTTGAAAAATGATTTGAGTATAACTTCTAGATATTTTAGTAGTTTAATGATTGATAGTATTGATGATACAAGAGAAGGATTTTTAAAGTATCAAGATATTTTAATAAGAATTAGTCTTCTAATGATAAATGATACTGAAATAAAAAAACTAAAAATTGAAAAAAAAGATAATAAGTGAACTAATTTGTTCGGCTATTATCTTTTTGATTTGCTTTTTGTTTCATTGCTTCAATTTGATTATACCTTTCCATTAAACCAATTTCTATTTTTGAACTTGGTTTTGGAGTATAGTATTTTGCGTCTTTTAATACGTCAGGTAAATATTGTTGATAGACCCAAGCATTTGGATAATCATGAGGATATTTATATGGCGTTTGACGAGGATCAAATGAATAAGTATTTTTAAGATGTAGTGGGATGCTACCACTTTTACCATCATTTATATCTTGCATTGCTTTTTCAACAGCAAGATAGGCGCTATTTGATTTTGGAGATAGAGCCATTTCAATGACAATTACTGAAAGAGGCAATCGTGCTTCTGGATTTCCAAGTTCTTGAGCAGCTTGACATGCGGCAACAACACGAGAACCGATTGTTGGATTTGCAAGCCCAATATCTTCGTAGGCAATACAAAGTAATCTTCGACATAAACTTGTTAAGTCATCAGCAATAATTAATCTTGATAAATAGTGTAATGCGGCATCAACATCACTACCACGAATTGACTTATGAAGACCACTTAAGGTATCATAGTAACTATCACCATTGGCGTCCATACTTACATTGGCTTTTTGAATTGTTTTAATTGCATCTTGTAATGTTATATGATTAGAAGAAGATGTTTTGATTAGAGTTTCAAAACTATTAATAAGGGTTCTAATTTCTAAATTAGCCATATTAACTAAATAATCATAGACATCATCATCAATTTCTTTATTTTCTCCAATTATTTCATATGCTCTTTTGACAACTTTATATAAGTCTTTGCTTGTTAGATCATTCAATTTATAAATATGACAACGTGATCTAATTGCGGGGTTAACAGCATGATAAGGGTTAACTGTTGTTAGACCTATCATAATAATAGTTCCATTTTCTACATATGGTAATAAATAATCTTGAATATCTTTTTTCATACGATGTATTTCATCAACAATAATAATTGAATCAGCATAGAAACGAGATTCTGTAATTATTTGCCTTAGTGTTTCTTTATTATCGGTTGAGGCATTAAAACGAAACCATTTATATCCGCTCATTCTACATGTCGCTTCCGCAATCGTCGTTTTACCACATCCAGGATTACCATATAATATAAAAGAAAATAAACTCTTTGTTTGAATCATTTTTGTAAGAATACCAGTCTCACCTACTAAATGGTCTTGGCCAACAATTTGGCTATAATCAACTGGTCTCATTGAAAAAGCTAAGGGTTTCATCTAATCACTCCTTAAAAATGGTGCCCCATGCCAGAATTGAACTAGCATCTTATCATTACCATTGATATATTCTACCATTGAACTAAAGGGGCTCTTATATATTATACTAAAAATTTGTTTTTTTTTCTAATGAATTACATTTATAACAAAATAAATAAAAATTTAGTTAATCTTAAAGTTTTGGTATATAATAATAAGTAGATGTATAATTTAAATACTAGTTTTTAACCTAATTGTTGCAAAAAATAGTGAATTGTGATAAAATAATAGATAATATAAATGGAAAGGAGAAAAGCTTATGTATCGTATTTTAATAGTAGATGATGAGGCTCAAATTAGAGAATTAGTAAAAAAATATGCTATATTTAATGGATATGAAGTAATAGAAGCAAGTAATGGACAAGATGCAATAAGTCAAGTTGAAACAAATACACCTGACATTATTATAATGGATATTATGATGCCTATTTTAGATGGATATTCTGCTGTTAAAGAAATTAAAAAGAAATATTCGATTCCGGTTATTATGTTATCAGCAAGGTCTGAAGAATATGATAAGATTTATGGATTTGATTTAGGAATTGATGATTATGTTACGAAGCCTTTTTCTCCAAAAGAATTAATGATGAGAGTTAATGCGATATTAAATCGATATCATCCGAAAAATAAACTTGATAACATTGATAAAAATTGGTCATATCAAACTCTAAAGATTGATTTATCGGCTAGAATTGTTTATGTAGATGATTCTAAAGTTGATTTAACACATAAAGAATATGAATTATTACTATATTTAGTAAAAAGACCAAACGAAGCTATTACAAGAAATGAGTTATTAGAACAAATTTGGGGTATTGATAATAAAGAAGAAAGAACTCTAGATACTCATATGAAATCATTACGTAAGAAAATTGGTAGATATTCTGATAATATTGTTACCTTAAGAAAGGTAGGTTACCGATTTGAAATTGAATAAAATAAGTTTAAAATGGAAATTGTTCTTTTATATTTTATTGTTTTCTGGTATTGTTATAATGGTCTTTTGTATCTTTCAGATTTTATTACTTGATAAAGTATATCGCTCTACTAAAATAAAACAAACTAAATCGGTAATGAATGAAATTTATGATTGTATTGATGGGGTCGATGTTTTGACATTTAATAATTCTAATTCTATTACGATAAAAAAGATAACAGAATTATTAGAAAATGCTGAAACAGATCTTTATTTATTAAAGCAAATTAAAGATGATGAAACTAATGACCTTCAATATCCATTAATTTATTCTAGTACTGGTCTTGATTTTAGTTCTAAAGTCTTAAGTAAAGAACAATTAGATAAAGTCTATTTAGGGGTAGAAAAATTAAATGAACCTAAATTTGTTGTATTTAAAGATGATTCAAGACCTGAGTTTCAACAAATAATAACTGACCAAGATGATGTTATTACAAATGATACAATAATATATTGTCAAAGAGTAAAGTTAGCTGATAACCAGTCTAATTATATGGTTGTTTTATTGGCGAGAGTGACACCTGTTAAACCAGCTATTGATACACTTAAAACTCAATTATTATATATTACTTTGATTGTTATTGTTTTATCAATTATAATTGCAATTGTTATGTCAAGGTCAATTTCTAAACCAATCATTGATATTACATCTAGTGCTAAATTACTTGGTAATGGTAATTATAATGATTTAGAATTTAAAGGAAAAGGATATAAAGAAATTTCAGAACTTAATGATACCTTAAATTTCGCTGTTGGAGAATTAAAAAAGACTGATGAGTTACAAAGAGAATTAATTGCTAATGTTTCTCATGATTTAAGAACACCTTTAACTTTAATTAATGGATATGCGGAGATGATGAAGGATTTCCCAGGAGAAGACCAACAAGAAAATATTCAGATAATTATTGATGAAGTAAAGAGATTAACAAATCTTGTTAATGATTTACTTGTCTTATCAAAAATTACATCAAGAACTGAACCATTAGTCAAAGAAAGATTTAATTTAACTCAGTTTATTGATTCAATTGTAGTAAGACAACAAAAATTATTAGAACAACTTAAATTTAATATTACTTTTAGTTATGATGAAGAAATTTTTATTGTTGCGGATAAGGCCAAAATTGAACAAGTAATATATAATTTTATAAGTAATGCTGTAAATTATAGTGGTGAAGCTAAAAATATAGTTGTGAAACAAGTAGTATCTAACAATTTTGTTAGAGTAGAAATAATTGACGAAGGTATTGGAATTAAGGAAGAAGAGTTGGCATTTGTATGGCAACGATATTACCGTGTAGATAAAGGACACAAAAGAGCTAGTAATGGAAGTGGACTTGGTCTTTCGATAATAAAAGAAATACTTGAATATCATAATTTTAAATATGGTGTAGAATCGGTCTATGAACATGGTAGTACATTCTGGTTTGAAGCACCAATTGATAATAAATAAGGAAGGAAGAAAGTAGAATGAAGAAAAAAATTTTATCTTTAATGATTGTATTAATGTTTGGATTAATAATTGTTGGTTGTGGAGTTAATTCAACAACTAACAATATTGTTAATAATATTGAAAATGATATTACTAATAAAGTAGTAGAATATGAAAATATTAAAATAACTGATTTTGAAAATGCTGTTGAAGAAACAGTTAAAAGAGTAGAAAACGCTGTTATTGGCGTCGTTTTAAAGAAGGTTAGTACTGTAGGTAGTGCAACCTCAGAAGATAACTATAGTACTGGTAGTGGTGTAGTATATAAAGCAGTTGAAAATTATGAAGGAACAAGACTTACAGGTTATACTTATTATGCGATTACAAATCGTCATGTCGTTGTTGATGACAGTGTATCTAGTGATAAAACTAAAATATTTGTTTATTTAGGTTTTGTGGATTTAGAACTTGAAGCTAAATTGATTTCTTATGATACTAAAGTAGATTTGGCATGTATTTCATTTGAATCTAGTAGCTTTATTCAACCAGTTGAATTTGGTGATAGTGACAAAATTGAAAAAGGTTCATTTGTTATTGCAATAGGTAATCCTGAAGGATTTGACTATTATGGTTCTGTTACTTTTGGTGTTGTAAGTGGTCCATTACGTTATATTGCAGCTGACACTGATAATGATGGCACTAATGATTTTTATGGAAAATATATTCAACATGATGCTTCAATTAATCCAGGAAATAGTGGTGGTGGTCTATTTTCGATTGATGGTAAGTTAATTGGTATTAATACTTTAAAAATAACTTCTAGTAAAGTTGATAATATGGGATTTGCTATTCCATCTAATGAGGTTAAATTAATTATTACTGAATATTTAGAAAAAAACATTGAAATTAAACGTCCATTACTTGGTATTACTGGTACTCAAGTTCGTGGATTAACTCCAGCTGTTATTTCAGCAAATAATTTAAAAGAGATTCCTACTAGCATTTATGAAGCAGGAGAAGCAGAATATGGTATTTATGTAAGTAGCGTAAATTCTAATGGTTCATTGACTAATAGTGGTATTGCTGCTGATGATATTATTTTAAAATTTGATGGTGTAAAACTTAAAACAATGGCAAGTCTATCAGCAATGTTAAATACGCTCACTGATTATTCGGTAGGTACAAAGGTTGTAATAACTTTCTATGACCGTTCTAAGAATAGTATAGAAGAAATAGAAGTTGTATTAAAAGCTTAACAAAGAGGTTCGTTGAACCTCTTTGTTTTTTAGACTCTATAGAAAATTCTAGGGTGTAAGATATTAACTCTTACACCTCTTTTTTTGGGTTTTGCATATATCTTTCTTTTACTAATATTAGTATTTGTATTAAACGCTAATGCTTTGTTTGCAATAATATACAATATTCTTGCTCTATAAATTGCAAAATTATTATATCCACACCCTAATGCTTTTATTTCTTTACATAATCTATTTTTCCCCTCAATAAATGCATTAGATACTTTTTTATTATATTTACCATATGTACAAAATGCATTACATATTTCCTCAGACCAATGTCTGTATGTTTTTGCTATATTGATCATATTTTCAAGACCTGTATTTTCTAGCTCATTAATTATTTCTTTTAATTTTTCTTTACACGTTTCGGCATTGCACTTATCTCTAAATTTATATATTTTTTGAAGTATCATCCAAGAAACTTCTAATCGTTTTTCATAATTAACACAATATTCTACTAATTCTCTATTCGTAATATATTTATTAAGTATTTGACTATAAAATCGATTGTCGCTAAGTTTGTTTTCATTTAAACTAAATAATTTCCAATGATTTCTTAAAATCGATTTAATTTTAGGATTATCTGTTTCTTCCTCTATTAATCGTCTTAATTTATGAAATTCATTTGTAGCTTTACTTATCCAATGAAATGCATCTACAGCTATTCTTGCATTAGTACAATACGTACTAAAGCTAATTTTATATGCTTCCCACATATCTATATTTACTATTTTTACATTTAGTCTTTCATCTTTTGGTATTTTATCTAAATATCTTTCTATTTCTACTTGATGTCTAGATGGTAATATGTCTATGATTTCCCTATTTACTGGATCACCTATAATACAAGCATAAGCATTATTGTAGTTTATATTTGTTGAAAACTCATCTACACAAATAATTTCAGTTAATTTCCTTCTTTCAAAATTTGCATATTTCATGAATGTGTTAATTACTGTCGTAGAATCTATATTGAGTTGTTGAGCTATGGTTTTAAAGGAGGTTTTATACTTACATTGCTTTAGAATTTCCATCTTTAAATAATTTGAAACATTACATCCTTTAGAAACTAAATTATTAGGCTCTGCCATTGTTTTACCACATTCACAAACTAATCTCCTCTGTTTATAATAAATTATAACTGGATAATCATAGTTAAAAAAAGTTTTTACCTTTCGCTTAACATACTCTTTCGTTTTTGTAACTAAACAGCCACATTCTTTACAAATAATTGGTGTAAATTCTCGTGTAACATATAAAACTCTATATTTAACATTATCAATTATTTCAAATTCTTCTTTTTCGTTTTCAAAAATAAGTTTATCATCTAATAATTTTATATTTTGTGATATAATATTGTCATGCATAATTTTTCCTTTCTATAAGTGTTTTGCCAACAATATTATAACAAAGGTTTATGCAAAAAAAGGGATTATAGATAACTTTCTATAATCACTTTTTTTATATAATAACACCCTAGAATTTTCTATATAGTCGTTTTTTATAAATGTTAAAATAAAAGTACCCAATTGTGTTCATATAAGAATCCCCAATTCT
>CAZDPJ010000008.1:20215-47776 GCA_964507405.1 uncultured Staphylococcaceae bacterium | reverse complement strand
TAATATTAAAACAGTTGCAGAAAGAAGGGAAAATATGCTTTGGTTTAGAGCTCCACAAAAAATATATATTAAGAAAGGTTGCTTACCTGTTGCTTTATCAGAATTAAAAGATGTAATGAATAAAAAACGTGTGTTTATTGTAACTGATAATTTCTTATATCATAATGGTAATGCTAATCCTATTATTGAAAAATTAAAAGAAATGAATATGGAATATACTGTTTTCTTTGATGTTGAACCAGACCCAACATTAAGTTGTGCTAAAAAAGGTGCTGAACAAATGGCTTCATTTAAACCAGATACAATCATTGCTTTAGGTGGTGGTTCAGCAATGGATGCAGCAAAAATTATGTGGGTATTATATGAACATCCTGAAGTTGACTTCTTAGACATGGCAATGCGTTTTATGGATATTCGCAAACGTATTTATACTTTTCCTAAAATGGGTGAAAAAGCATATTTCATTGCTATTCCTACATCTGCTGGTACTGGATCTGAAGTTACTCCATTTGCCGTTATTACTGATGAATCTACTGGTGTTAAATATCCACTTGCTGATTATGAATTATTACCAAATATGGCAATAATTGATGCTGATTTCCATATGACTGCACCTCGTGGTCTTACAGCTGCATCTGGTATTGATGCTGTAACACACAGCTTAGAAGCATATGCTTCATTAATGGCTACTGACTATACAGATAGTTTAGCTTTACGTTCATTAAAAGTTATATTTGAATATTTACCAAGAGCATATAATAATGGCTTAACTGATGTTGAAGCTCGTGAAAAAATGGCTAATGCTGCCACAATGGCTGGTATGGCTTTCGCAAATGCTTTCCTTGGTGTTTGTCACTCAATGGCACACAAACTTGGTGCTTTCCACCATTTACCTCATGGTGTAGCTAATGCCTTAATGATTGATGAGGTAATAAGATTTAATTCAGCTGAAGTTCCATCAAAGATGGGTACTTTCCCTCAATATGATCATCCTCATACTTTAAGAAGATATGCGGAAGTTAGTGAATACTTAGGATTAGGTGGCACAACTGATGAAGAAAAAGTTAATAATTTAATTAAAGCTATTGATGAATTAAAAGAAAAAGTAGGTATTAAACCAACAATTAAAGACTATGTTACAGATGAAAATGACTTCTTAAATCGTTTAGATGCAATGGTAGAACAAGCATTTGATGACCAATGTACAGGTGCTAACCCTAGATATCCATTAATGAGTGAAATTAAACAAATGTATTTAAATGCTTATTATGGAAAAACATTTGTTGAAAAAGCAGTGCCATGCCAAGATATAAAAGATTTTATTCCTGTAGATGAAAAAGATTTTAAACAAATCTATAAAAAATCTAAATCAATAGTTAAATAGTAAAGGAGGAAATAATGATGAATCTTGAAAAAATAATTGCTGTTAGAAACGCTAAAACCATTTATAAAGATGGAAATAAATGTATAAAAGTATTTAATGAAGATTATTCAAAAGCTGATATTTTAAATGAAGCATTAAACCAAGCTCGTGTAGAATCTTTAGATATTAATATTCCAAAGATTCTTGAAATATCAATGATTGATGGTAAATGGGCAATTGTAACTGAGTATATTAAGGGTGATACATTAGCACAATTAATGGAAAAATTACCTAAGCAAAAAGACGAATATATGAACAAATTTGTTGAATTACAACTATTAATTCAATCAAATACAAGTCCTTTACTAACTAAATTAAAAGATAAAATGAATCGTAAAATCAATTTAGCTAATGTTAATGCAACAACGAAATATGATTTACATACAAGACTTGAAAGTATGCCAAAAGGCAATTCTCTTTGCCATGGAGATTTCAATCCTTCAAATGTAATTATTTCAGAAGATGGTAAAGCTTATGTTATTGACTGGGCTCATGCAACTCAAGGCAACCCTTGTGCAGATGCTGCAAGAACTTATTTACTATTCTGGTTATCAGGTGATATTAATGGTGCTGAAAAATATTTAGATGTATATTGTACTAAGAAAAATATTTCTCATAAAGATGTACAAAGATGGCTTCCAATTGTTGCGGCATCTCAATCGGTAAAGGGAAATGAAAAAGAAAGAGAATTCTTACTTTCTTGGGTTAATGTAGTTGATTACGAATAAAATGGAGGAAATAAAAAAATGAAAATAACAGTATGTATTGGTAGTTCATGCCACATTAAAGGTTCTAGACAAGTAGTAGAAAGTTTACAATATTTAATTTCAAAACATAATTTAGGTGATGTAGTTGATTTAGGTGGAACTTTCTGTATGGGTAAATGCCAACAAGGTGTTTGTGTAAAAGTTAATGATGAATTTTATTCAGTAAGTCCTGATACTGTAAATGAATTTTTTGAAAAAGAAGTATTAGGTAAGTTAAAATAATGGTAGAAATTAAAGTATGTATTGGTAGTTCATGTTTTCTGAAAAAATCTCCAGAAATTATTGAATACTTAGAAAATAGAATTAAAGAAGAAAATTTAGAAAATAAAATTATATTATCAGGTAGCTTTTGTGCTGGTAAATGTAACCGCATAGGAGTGACAGTATTCATTAATGATGAACTATTTACGGGAGTAACTCCTGATAATATAAAAAGTTTATGGGATGAAAAGATATTATCATTAATAAAATAAAGGAGTGTTTATATGGCTAGTTACTTAATATTAAAGAAATCAAATTGTAAAAATTGCTATAAATGTATTAGACATTGCCCAGTAAAATCAATTAGATTTTCAGCAAACCAAGCTCATATCGTTGATAATGAATGTATCTTATGTGGTCAATGCTTTGTTATGTGTCCACAAAATGCAAAACAAATTATTGATGGAATTGAAAAAGCTAAAATGTTACTTACATTAGGTGTTCCTGTAATTGCAAGTATCGCTCCATCGTTTGTCGCAAATTATGATGGAATTTCAATTACTGCGCTTAGAAATGCTTTAAAGAAACTAGGTTTTTATGATGTTGAAGAAACAGCCATGGGTGCTACTTTTGTTAAAAATGAATATGACAAAATATTAAAAGAGGGATTTAATGATATCTTAATTTCATCTTGTTGTCATTCAATTAATCTATTAATTCAAAAATATTTTCCAAATGAATTAAAATACCTTGCAAATGTTATGAGTCCTATGCAAGCTCATTCAACAGATATCAAAAAAAGATATCCTCATGCGAAAACTATTTTCATAGGACCATGCGTTGCAAAAAAAGATGAAGCAGATCGATATGAAGGTATTGTTGATTGTGTATTAACTTTTGAAGAACTTTCCCAATGGTTAAAAGAAGAAAATATTACTTTAGAAGAAGTAGATGAAGTTAGAGATGAGAATACGAAAACAAGACTATTCCCAACTACGGGTGGAATTCTAAAAACAATGGCAGCTGATGCACCTGGATTTACTTATATGGCAATAGATGGGGTTGAAAACTGTATTGCTGCGTTAAAAGATATTGAAAATGGTAAAATCAGTAAATGCTTTATTGAAATGAGTGCTTGTGTTGGTAGCTGTATTGCGGGGCCAATTATTGAAAAACATCATAACTCTCATTTAAAAGATTATTTATTAGTAAATAAATATGCTGGAAATAAAGACTTTGAAGTAGTTCAAGAAAATAGTGCCTATTATCAAAAAAATTTTGCACCTATTAATATCAATAAAAAAGAACCTTCGGAATATGAAATAATGCAAATCTTAAAACAAATGGGAAAAACTAAACCTACAGATGAATTAAACTGTGGGTCATGTGGATATAATACATGCCGTGAAAAAGCAAAAGCTATTTATCAAGGTAAAGCAGAAATATCTATGTGTTTACCTTACTTAAAAGAAAAAGCTGAAAGCTTTTCCGATTGTATTGTAAGTAATACGCCAAATGGATTAATTGTATTAAATGAAAAATTGGAAGTTCAACAAATAAATAAGGCAGCGAAGAAAATTCTAAATATTCGTAATGACTCGGATATCTTAGGAGACCAAGTAGTTAGAATATTAGATCCAGTTCCTTTTATTAAAGTACTTGATTCAAAAAGAAATATTAAAAATGAAAAAGTATATTTAGCAGAATATGATAAATATGTAGAACAATCTATTTTATATGATGTAAATTATCACTTATTAATTTGTATAATGCGTGATGTAACGGAAACTACAATTGAAAAAGCTAAAAAAGAAACAATAAGTAAACAAACAATTGAGATTGCTGATAAAGTTGTTGATAAACAAATGCGTATTGTTCAAGAAATTGCATCCCTTTTAGGTGAAACCGCAGCAGAAACAAAAATTGCTTTAACAAAATTAAAGGAGTCAATAACAAATGAATAATTTATGCGCAGATATTGGCTATAAAAGTATAAATCATTTTGGTGAAGAATTATGTGGAGACCATATTGATATTATTGAACAAGAAGATGATTCAACTATTATTGTGCTTGCTGATGGTCTTGGAAGTGGGGTTAAAGCTAGCATTTTATCAACGCTTACATCAAAGATTATTTCAACAATGATTTCTGCAGGTTTATCTTTAGAATCTTGTGTTGATACAATCGCTGCAACTCTTCCAATATGTTCAGTACGTGGTGTTGCATATTCAACATTCTCAATAATTCATATCAAAAATAATGAAGATGCGGAATTAATTCAATATGATAATCCTCAAATTATTTTCTTAAGAAATAACGAAGTATATAATTATCCGAAAACAGAATTGATTATCGGTGGTAAAAAAATTTATAAAACACAAATTAAATTACAAGAAAATGATGAAATCATTACTTTAAGTGATGGGTGTCCTCATGCTGGTATTGGTATTGCTTATAACTTTGGATGGAAGTTAAGTGACATTGCTGAATACATGAAAGATATAAGTTGTGCAGGTTATACAGCTAAAACTCTTTCTACGATGTTAATAGATGAATGCAATCGTTTATATGGAGAAAAACCTGGAGATGATGCGACCGCATGTGTGGTAAAAATTAGAAAAAGAGAACCAATTAATATATTATTTGGTCCTCCATCTGATAAAAACGATTGTAACCGAATGATGGCACTATTCTTTGCTAAAGAAGGGAAACATATTGTTTGTGGGGGTACAACTTCATCAATTGTCGCAAAATATTTAAAGAAACCATTATTAGCATCACTTAAGTTTGAAAATTCAAACATTCCACCAACTGCGAGTATTGAAGGGGTAGACTTAGTTACTGAAGGGGTAATTACAATTAATAAAGTAGTGGAATATGCGAAAGACTATGTTGGTGAAAATAAATTATATGATGATTGGTGCTTTAAACAAGATGCAGCATCTTTAATTAGTAGATTATTATTTGAAGAAGCAACTGACATTAACTTTTATGTTGGTAGAGCAATTAATCCTGCTCATCAAAATCCGGATTTACCAATTAATTTTAGTATAAAAATGAATTTAGTAGAAGAACTAACAAAGTATTTAAAACAAATGGGTAAAAGAATAAAAGTAAGCTATTTTTAAGGTGGTAATATGAAAAAATTTGACACAAAAGTACAATATTTAAAATATAAAGTATTAAGAGAAGTTGCAAGATGTGCTTGGAATGATACTTTATATGATCATCTTTTAGATATTCCAAAAATAATTGTTCCTGGAAAAGTACCAACAATGAGATGTTGTGTATATAAAGAAAGAGCTATTATTGCTGAAAGAGTAAAAGTAGCAATGGGTGGGGACCGTAATAACCCAAATGTAATAGAAGTAATTGATATTGCATGTGATGAATGCCCAATGGGTGGATATGAAGTTACAAATGCTTGTAGGGGATGTCTTGCTCATCGATGTGAGTCAGCATGTAAAAGGGGCGCAATATCATTTGATAATAATCATGTAGCACATATTGATAAAACAAAATGTGTTGAATGTGGTGCCTGTGCGAAGGTTTGTCCTTACAGTGCAATTCATAATTATAAACGTCCATGTGAAGTTGCTTGCAAAGTTAAAGCGATATCAATGGGTGAAAGTAAAGAAGCAAAAATCAATAATGATAAATGTATTGCTTGTGGTGCTTGTGTATATCAATGTCCATTTGGTGCGATAGCTGATAAATCTTATTTAATGGATGTTATCGATATTATTAAAAAGAGTAAAAACAATACATTATATAAAGTATATGCCGTAGTTGCTCCATCTATATCTAGTCAGTTTAACTACGCAAAATTAGGACAAGTCATAAAAGCGTTAAAACAAATAGGCTTTTATACTGTAATAGAGGCTGCTTTAGGGGCCGATATGGTAGCGTTTAGCGAAGCTAAAGAACTTGCAGAAAAGAAATTCTTAACAAGTAGTTGTTGTCCTGCCTTTGTTTCATATCTTAAAAAAGAATTTCCAAACTTAAAACAATACCTTTCTCATAATTTATCTCCAATGGCAACAATTGCGAAATACATTAAAGAAAATGATCCTTCCTGCAAGATAATATTTATCGGCCCTTGTACTGCTAAAAAGATGGAAGCCCAACTTGAAGAAGTTAAACCATATGTAGATGATGTATTAACATTTGAAGAATTACAAGCATTATTTGATAGTAAAGACTTAGATATAACAACACTTGAAGAAGATGTATTAGATAATGCCTCTTATTATGGTAGAATTTTCGCAAGATCTGGTGGATTATCAGATGCAATGGCCGAAGGACTTAAAGAAGCAAATATAACAGATTTTACATTGAAAGCAGTCCCATGTGATGGTATTGAAGAATGCCGATTAGCTTTATTAAAGAAATCTAAAGGGGTTTTAGATGGTAATTTTATTGAAGGTATGGCCTGTATAGGAGGTTGTATTGGGGGAGCTGGATGCTTAACACATGGTGACAAAAACAAAACTGAGGTTGACAAGTATGGCAAAGAAGCATACGAAAAAACAATAGTCGATGCTATTTCTGTACTTAATGTTAACAAATAATTTTCTCCTATAAAAAAGTATTAGTGGTGATGCTAATGCTTTTTTAATTTTTATTGCTAAAAAATAAATATTTAAAATCATTTATGTTATAATTTTTTTTGTGAGGTGCGTATGAATAAATATTTAAAAATTCTAATTAGTTCTATTCTTGCGGGGATGCTAATAACAGTAGGAACAACTGTTTATTTATCAATGATAGCACTTAATCAAAAAGTACTTGGTTCTTTTTTATTTGGCATTGGGCTATTTACAATTATTAGTTTTAATTTATGGCTTTATACTGGTAAAGTTGGTTTTTTATTTGATAAAGAAAAAAACTATATATTAGAACTATTAGTATGTTTAATTGGAAATATATTAGGTGCATTTTTATTAAGTTATATTATTAGCCTAACTAGATATGGCAATAGTTTATATAATATTTCGTTAATACTAGTTGATGCAAAACAAAATGATACATGGTATTCAGTATTTATTTTAAGTATTTTATGTGGAATGTTAATTTATATTGCGGTAAAAGGACAAGAAGTATGTAAAGATAACTTTTCAAAATGTTTAATTATCTTTTTAAGTGTTATGGTGTTTATCTTATCAGGGTTTGAACATGTTATTGCGAATGTTAGTTATTATACTTTTGCATCTAAGTTTGATTTAAAAGTAGCATTATATATTTTATTGATGGTAATAGGTAATAGTATTGGTTCTATTCTTTTAAACTTTTTATATAAAATTACTTATAAAACAAAGAATAATTAATCGACACATTATTACAAATTTAACCCACTAGATGCTTTTGGTATAGGTATATATACTTGACATTTTATGAGAAAAATAGTATAATATATAGGACATCGTTTGATGCTATTATTATGAAAGGAAGATTACTATGAAAAAATTAGGAAAATATTACCATGACCTTTTTATTAAATTTGGTGTTTTAATTCCACTAGTTATTGTAGCATTAGTTTTTGTTGCTGCTTTATTTATGGATCAAAATGATTCATTCTCTAAATTTTTAAATAGTACTAATGCAGGATTTATTATTGTTGCTATCGTTGGTGTTTTAGCTGTACTTGTATGTGCTGTATTAGTAGTTGTTAAGGTTAAGGTACCTAATGTTACTATTGTTGATTTATGTTTAGAAATGATTTCTGGATTAGCATTAGTAATGTTAATTATGTTCTGCTGTATGCCTGGACAATCTGGCTCACCAGTAACTGTTATGAAATGGTTATTAACTTCTATTGGCTTAGTTGCAAGTCTTGCAATTAGCTATGTAAGAGCTCAAGCAATTGAATAAGATTATAAAAAGTGCTTAGGCACTTTTTTTGTGGGGACGTTTTTAAACGTTTTCAAAGTCAAAAGAATGACAAAATAAAAATAATATGATAAAATAGTGTCGAAGTTAATAAATCGTATAAATTCGATAATATGGTTCGAAAGTCTCTACCCTATCACCATAAATGATAGGACTACGATTAAAAAGTAACATTGTTACTCTTTTTCGGTTAATGGAGACACGCTGTAACTTGTGTCTCTTTTTGTTTATTCATGTTTTATTAACTTCAAAAAAATCTAGGAGGAAAACATGAAAAATTTTTTAAATCGAGTATTTAAACTAGATGAAAATGGTACTACCGTAAAAACAGAAATTGTTGCAGGTATTACTACTTTCTTCGCAATGTGCTACATTGTTATTGTAAATCCTAATCAAATGACTGGATTTTCATCAGGTGATGAAATAGCACGTATTTGGAATGCTTGCTTTATTGGTGGTATTATCGCTGCAGCTATAGCAACATTCTGTATGGCATTTATTGCTAATAAACCATTTGCACTTGCTGCGGGAATGGGACTTAATTCATTCTTCTTTGTTTCATTCATTGTACCTACTTTTAGTTCTGAATTTAGTGCAATTGAAGGCTATCATGCAGGTTTAACTGTAATATTATTATCTGGTATTATCTTCTTGATATTATCAATATCAGGAGCTAGAAAATATATTGCAAAATCTTTACCTACTTGCTTAAAAACAGCAATTCCTGCTGGTATTGGTTTATTCGTTGCTTTTATTGGATTCCAAAATAGTGGTCTTGTAGCACCTAATGAATACACGGGAGTAGCAATAGCTGATTTTACTAAAATTGAAATTGCAATTCCTGCAATTATTGCTTTTGTTGGTTTAATCTTAATTGTTGTATTCTCAAAAGTAAAAGTAAAATTATTAAATAAGGGCTCAATTATTATTAGTATCTTATGTTGTACAGGTCTTTATTATTTATGTTGCTTAATCTTTAAATTAGATATCGGAACTTATTCAGGTATGTCAGTTGGTGAGACATTTAAAGATTGGGCTGAAGTTGGTCTATTTGGCAGTTTTAAAGGATTGAAAATTGCATTTGGAACTGAACTTTTAGGCGGTATATTTAGTGTAATTATGCTTGTAATTACATATTGCCTTGTAGATATGTTTGATACTTTAGGTACTGTGTATGGTGCATCTGCCGAAGCTAATATGCTTGATGAAAACGGTGACCCAATCGGTCTAGGTGAAGAAATGTTATGTGATGCGATTGGTACTGTTACTGGTGCTTGTACAGGTACTTCAACAATTACAACATTTGTTGAATCTAGTGCTGGTGTTGCGGCTGGTGGAAGAACTGGTCTTACTGCACTTGTTACAGGAATTTTATTTGTATTATGTTTATTTGTTGGTCCAGTTGTTAAATATGTACCATCTTGTGCTACTGCACCTGCTTTAATTTATGTAGGTGTATTGATGTGTAAAAATATTGTTAAAGTTGATTTCGCAGACATTACATCAGCTACAACTGCGTTCATGACTTTTGTTATGATGATTGCCACATATTCTATTAGTAATGGTATTATGGTTGGTGCAATCACTTATGTCTTAATTACTTTATTAACTGGTAAATATGGTAAAAAAGACATCGTTGTTACGATTATTGCAGTCTTAGGTATTTTAAGATTTGCATTCGTAAATATGTAAAAATAGGAGGAAATTACAAATGCTTAATTTTAATATGTTTAGTATAGTTAATAGTAAATTTGAAATGTTAGGCATTTGTTTTTTTGAATTTATTTTTGATTTTAAGAGTTTTTAACATTTGTTAAAACTCTTATTTTTTTAGAAAAGGAGAGGAAAATAATATGGAAAATAATTCAATTCAAACATTAAACCCTAATTATAGACCACCTGTAGGTAAGTGGATCTTATTAAGTTTTCAACATGTATTCGCAATGTTTAGTGCAACAGTATTAGTACCAATTCTTACTGGTTTACCTATCTCAGTTGCATTATTCGCTTCAGGCCTTGGTACATTAATTTATATTTTATGTACAAAAGCAAGAGTTCCTATTTATTTAGGTTCAAGTTTTGCTTATATCGAATATATTACTGCCGTTGCGGTTACAGCAAATACTTCAGGTACAGTTGGCGAAAAATTTGGTGCTGCTTTAACTGGTCTTGTTGCTGTTGGTATTATTTATGTTATTGTAGCTTTATTTATTAAATTATTCGGTACAAAGTGGTTAAAGAAAATCTTACCTCCAGTTGTTATTGGACCAATGATAATGGTAATTGGACTTGGTCTTGCAAGTAGTGCAATTGGTAATTCAGGTATGGTATTAGGTGGAGATTGGCGTGCAATCGTTGTTACTTTCGCAACATTATTAATAATTGCTGTCACTGCTATTCTTGCTAAAGGATTCTTAAAAGTTGTTCCATTCTTAATTGGTCTTGCTGGTGGATATATAGTAGCTGTTTTATTAAACTTAATGCCTGGGCCAGAAGGTGCATCTGCATTAATTGATTTTAGTGAACTTGTAGAAGTTGCAAAAAATCCATCACAATGGTTTGCTTTACCTAAGTTTATGATCATTGGTTGGAAGAATCAAGATTTAGGACCAATTTCAATGTATAAAGTAAGCTTTAGTGCAATTATTACTGTAATTCCTCTTGCTTTCGCAACAATTTGTGAACATATTGGTGACCATGAAGTATTAGGTCAAATTACTGGTAAAGATTATTTAACTGACCCAGGACTTCATCGTACATTAATGGGTGATGGTATTGCAACTGCTGTTGCTGGTATGATTGGTGGACCTGCTAATACATCATATGGAGAAAATACTTCAGTTGTAGGGCTTACAAAAATAGGTTCAGTTTGGGTTACTGGTCTTGCTGCAATATTTGCAATATTACTATCATTCTGTAATATCTTTACTGTTTTTATCGCAACTATTCCTGGTGCTGTAATGAGCGGTGTATGTTTAATTCTTTATGGATTTATTGCATCTAATGGTTTAAAAACAGTTATTGATAACAAAGTTGATTTAGGAAATATCCGTAACTTAATTATTGTTTCTGTAATCTTAATTATTGGTATTGGTGGAGCTGCAATCTTCAAAGGTAATATGAAGATATTTACTAGTGTTGCTTTATCTTCATTAATTGGTGTAATTCTAAATGTAATTTTACCTAAACCAGCAGAAGATGCTAGGAAATAATTAAAAAGAAAAATAAGCTTGGAGAGTAGTACATCTAAGCTTTTTTTTTTAATTAAAATTGAATAAAGCTAAATTGTAATTATTTAACTTGCAAAAAATAAGATTTTTTGATATAATGTGTAAGAGCGAATTTATAAAAATTTGTTATAAAAAAATGGAGGTTATTATGGCTCGTTTAAGTGCTGCTGCTGTAAAGCAAATTGAAGGTATTATCGCAAGATATGAAAACGAAACAACACCACTTATGATGATTTTAAGTGATGTTCAACGTGAATATGGTTACATTCCACTTGATGTTCAAGAGTTAATTTCAGAAAAAACTGGTATTCCTGTTGCTGAAATTTATGGTGTTGTAACTTTTTATTCATTCTTTTCTTTAAATCCAAAAGGAAAATATGTAATAGGTGTATGTTTAGGTACAGCATGTTATGTTAAAGGTTCACAACAAGTAATTGATAAATTCTCTGAACTTTTAAATATTAAACCAGGCGAAACATCAGCTGATGGATTATTCACTTTAGATGCTCTTCGTTGTATCGGTGCATGCGGTATTGCTCCAGCTATAACTATAAATGGTAAAGTATACCCTAAAGTATCAGTTAGCCAAGTTGCTAGTATTATTGAAGAATATCGTCAATTAGGAGGTGCAAACTAATGATTAAAAATGAAAAAGAATTATTATCAACAATTGAAAAGTGCACAACTAGTTTAGATGAAAAATTTTCCGGAACTAATGGCAAACGTGCAATCGTTATTTGTGCAGGAACTGGATGTTTATCTAGTAATTCAGCTCAAATCTTAGAAAAATTTCAAGAAGAAATTGCAAATCGTGGATTAAGTGATAAAGTAACTGTAAATAAAGTTGGATGCTTTGGTTTTTGTTCTCAAGGTCCATTTGTTAAAATCTTTCCAGAAGATACACTATATCGTGGTGTAACAGTAGAAGATGTTGAAGAAATTATGACATCTGATATTATTAATCATGAAGTTGTAGAAAGACTATTATATGTTGATCCTATTACTAAAGCTAAAATTCAAAAACAAGATGAAATTAATTTCTATAAAAAACAAGTTCGTCTAGCTCTTCATGGATGTGGATTAATTAATCCTGAAAAAATTGAAGAAGCATTAGGTTATGGTGCATACCAAGGCTTACAAAAAGCTCTTCATATGTCTAGACAAGAAGTTATTGATGAAGTTTTAAAATCTGGTTTACGTGGCCGTGGCGGCGGTGGTTTCCCTACTGGTAGAAAATGGCAATTTGCTTATAACCAAGATAATGAAGATAAATATGTAGTATGTAATGGTGACGAAGGTGATCCAGGTGCATTTATGGACCGTTCAATCCTTGAAGGTAACCCACTAGGAGTTATCGAAGGTATGGTAATTGCAGGCTATGCAATTGGTGCATCTAATGGTTATTTCTATGTACGTGCTGAATATCCTATCGCTGTAGAAAGATTACAAAACGCAATCAATGAAGCTGAAAAAATCGGTTTATTAGGCGATAATATTTTAGGTAGTGGATTTAGTTTTAGAGTTCACATTCGTTTAGGTGCTGGTGCCTTTGTTTGTGGTGAAGAAACTGCCTTATTAAATTCAATTGAAGGTAAACGTGGTATGCCTCGTCCTCGACCTCCATTCCCTGCTGTAAAAGGATTATGGGGTAAACCTTCAATCATTAACAATGTTGAAACATTAGCATGTGTTCCATATATCTTAAGAGAAGGTGCCGAAAAATTTGCACAATACGGTACAGAAAAATCTAAAGGTACTAAAGTATTTGCTTTAGGTGGTAAAGTAAATAATGTTGGTTTAGTTGAAATTCCTATGGGAACAACACTTCGTGAATTAATTTATGATATCGGTGGAGGTATTCCTGGTGGTAAACAATTTAAAGCTATTCAAACTGGTGGACCTTCAGGTGGATGTTTAACAGCTAAAGACTTAGATACTCCAATTGATTATGATAACTTAGTTGCATTAGGCTCAATGATGGGCTCTGGTGGTGCAATTGTTATGGATGAAGATAACTGTATGGTTGACGTTGCAAAATTCTATATGGAATTTATTTGTGATGAATCTTGTGGTAAATGTTCTCCATGTCGTATCGGAACAAAACGTATGCTTGAAGTATTAACTAAGATTACAGAAGGTAAAGGCACAATGGCTGATTTAGACGAATTAGAAGAATTAGCAACAACTGTTGCTTCTAACTCTCTATGTGGTTTAGGTCAAACTGCTGCAAACCCTATTGTATCAACTATGAGACAATTTAAAGATGAATATATTGCTCATATCGTTGACAAGACTTGTCCTGCTCATATTTGTAAGAAATTAACTCAATATTACATTATGCCAGAGGCTTGTAAGAAATGTTCTAAGTGTGCTAGAAATTGCCCAGTAGGCGCAATATCTGGTGTTCCTGGTAAAGAACCATATGTTATTGATCAATCTAAATGTATTAAATGTGGCTTATGCTTAGCTGCATGTCCATTTAAGGCTATTATTAAGAAGTAGGAGTGTAGATGTATGGCAAAAATTAATATTAAAATTGAAGGTCAAGCCTATCAAGTTGAAGAAGGCTTAACAATATTAGAAGCTGCTAAAGAATGTGGATATGAAATCCCTTCACTTTGTGCATATAATCATGGTGAATGTAGTTTAGCATCTTGTCGTGTTTGTTTAGTTGAAGCAACAGGAGCTAGAGGCTTAGTTGCATCTTGTGTATATCCTGTGGCTGAAGGTATGGAAGTTAAAATTTCTTCTCCAAAAGCTGTTGCGGCTAGACGTGCAAGTGTTGAATTAATTCTTTCAAATCACTCTTTCAATTGTCAACAATGTGAAAAAAATGGTAAATGTGAATTATTACATGTTGCTTCAGTTGTAGGCGCTAGAGAAAATAAATTTGTTGGAAGTAAAACTCCAGTAACTGTTGATGAAATTTCTCCATCAATTATCCGTGATACTTCAAAATGTATTTTATGTGGTCGTTGTGTAAGCCGTTGTGTTGCTGCACATGGAACTGGAATCTTAGGATTTGAAAAGAGAGGTTTCGCTACTATTGTTTCTCCTGCAGCAAACAGAAGTTTCTCAGAAAGTCCTTGTATCCTTTGTGGTCAATGTGTTAACGTTTGTCCTACAGGTGCATTAATGGAAAAATCTGAAATTGATAAAGTTGATGATGCTAGAAAATCTGGTAAATATTTAGTAGTTCAAACTGCTCCAGCTGTTCGTGCAACATTAGGTGAAGAATTTGGTTATAAAATTGGTACTCCTGTAACTGGTAAAATGGTTGCCGCATTAAGAAGACTTGGCTTTAATAAAGTTTATGATACAAACTTTGGTGCTGACCTTACTATTATGGAAGAAGCAACTGAACTTCTTTCAAGAATGAATAATAATGGTGTTCTTCCTATGATTACTTCATGTTCACCTGGTTGGGTTAACTATGCAGAATACTATTATGGAGATCAATTAGATCATTTATCAAGTTGTAAATCTCCTCACCAAATGCAAGGTGCTATTATTAAATCATATTTTGCTGAAAAGATGAATTTAGATCCAAAAGATATTTATGTTGTATCTATTATGCCTTGTACAGCTAAAAAATATGAAAAAGAACGTCCTCAACTTCAAAATGAAGGTATTAAAGATGTTGATGCTGTATTAACAACAAGAGAACTTGCTAAACTTATTAAACGTAGTGGTATTAACTTTACTAAATTACCTGATGAAGAATTTGACCAAGATATTATGGGCGAATATACTGGTGCTGGTGTAATTTTCGGTACTACTGGTGGTGTTATGGAAGCAGCTCTTCGTACTGCATATTATACATTAACTAAGAAAGAACATGAGCCAATCGAATTTACAGAAGTTCGTGGAATGAAAGGCCTAAAAGAAGCTGATATCAATATCAATGGTACTACATTAAAAGTTGCAGTTGCATCTGGTATGAAAAATGCTAAAGTATTAATGGATGATATCCGTGCTGGTAAGAGCCCATATGCATTTATTGAAATCATGGGTTGCCCAGGTGGTTGTATTAACGGTGGTGGACAACCATATGTTAAACCTTGTTTCTTACCAAATGAAGAAAATAATATTTTAGATACATATTGTGAAAAACGTGCTCAAGCATTATATTCAGAAGATGAAAGACAACAAGTTCGTCAATCACATAATAATACGCAAGTACAACAATTATATAAAGAATATTTAGGTGAACCTAATTCTCATAAAGCTCATAAGTTATTACATACAACTTATGCTGGTAGAGTAAGATTCCCTGAAAAATAATCTCATAAATAAAAGTGTTTAGTGAATACTAAGCACTTTTTATATTATATTTAAATTATTGTGATATAATTTTAGATAAATAAGAGAAAGGGTGGGTAAAGATGAGTTTAGATAAAGATAGAGCATTTACATTACTAAAGAAAATGAGCTTTGAAAGAATTGCTGGTAGTAATAAAGAATTAGAGTGCGCTCATATACTTGAAGAAGAATGTAAAAAAGCTTGTGTTGATGTTGTAATTGAAGAATTTGAGATTGATGATCCTAAAACTTCTAAAATTGAATTTAAAGTTACAAAGCCAAATGAATTATCAATTAATTGTGTAGCCATTGGTAAAAGTGGAAGCACTGGAAATGAAGGTATTACGGCTCCATTTATTTATGTTGAAAGTGGATTAGATGCCAATTTAGTAGATGTTAAAGGAAAAATTGCTTTAACTACATCAGGTAAAAGAGATATTATAAAAAATTTACATAAAGCTGGTGCTTTAGCTCATATTCATACTTTCGGTTCATTTTATGATCCTGAAGAAATGGTTACTGAACTTAGACCAAGAAATATACCAAAGAGATTGGAATATTTAGATAATTTTCCTGGAATTTTAATCCATTTAAATGATGCTTTAAAATTAGTTAGAATGAATCCCGAAGAAGTTAATTTAACTTTAATTCAAGATAATAAACATAAAAGTATTAGTCATAATGTAATTGCGACAATTAAAGGAACAACAAAACCTGAGGAAGTAATTGTCTTTTCTGCGCACTATGATTCAGTTATATATTCACCAGGTTCATGGGATAATGCGACCGGAAGTGTTACAATTATGGAATTAATGCATTATTTTAATGAACATAAACCAGAAAGAACAATAAAATTTGTTTGGTGTGGTAGTGAAGAAATAGGACTTGAAGGTTCTAGAGCATATTGTGAACAACATAAAGAAGAATTAGATAATGTTTTATTTAACATTAATGTTGATATGACCGGAACATTACTTGGAAGTGATTATGCTGTATGCTCATGTGAAGAAAGTGTGGCTACATTTATTAATTATTTAGGGAAAATTGAGGGATTTGCTATTAATGCGGATGTTGATATGTATTCATCAGATTCATCTTCATTCGTAATTGCTGACATTCCTGCAGTTACTTTTGCCCGTTCTACTCCTCGAGGTGGTACTGAAATCCATTGTCGCCGAGATGTTATGGATGCACTTGATCCAACTAAATTTATTAATACCATTGAATTTATGACTAAATTTTCTGAAAAATTAATTAATGCGAAAGTATTTCCAGTATCAAAAGAATTTCCTAATTCGCTTAAAGAAAAAATTGAAAATTATAAAACTAGATTTCAAAGTAAAAAAGTGGAAGAAAGTAATTAAGTTAAAGCCCTTATATGGGGCTTTTTTTGATTATTGATATTATGTTAAAGTATTGATTAAAAATCAAAAATATGGTATAATAAAATATAATAAGAAATTGAAGGTGATATAAATGGAAGAAAAAAAGAATTTAAAAACTAAATACTATTCAATGCATTTTAAATTAGCAGTTGTTTTTGCATTACTTGGACTTGCACTTACGGTTGGTGGCTTATTTATTTCAACAACTGTAATTAAAGTTATTTCCATAATTGTTGGGGTATGTTGGATTTTAATTGGTACTTATGTTGCTTTAGTTCAATATTTTAGTTATTTTGAACTAACTACTACTCAGTTAATAAAATCTAGGTTTAAAAAAGAAAAGACAATTGATATCGAAAATATATCAAAAATTGATGTTTATTCAACTGAATATAAAGTATATGATTCTTCAAATCAACTATTTTGTTCAATTGATAGAGGACTAGTATTTGGAGAAGAAATACTTAATGAACTAACAGAAAGAAATGTAAAAATTAATATTAAACAAATATAGGAGTAAATAATGAAAATAGATTTTAATAATGTAGAATTACAAAAAATTGAACATTTTAAAGGTGGAGATAAACACTTAGAAGTTAAAATGGTAACTGATGAATTAAATAAAATCATGAAAGGAACTTTAATTAAAGGTGCCTCTATTGGTATGCATACTCATGATAATTCATCAGAAATTATTTTTATTACTTCTGGTCATGGTAAAACAATTACGGATGGCGTTACTGAATATTTAAGTGCAGGTGACTGTCACTATTGTAAAAAAGGAAGTACGCATACATTAATTAATGAAAGTGATGAACCGCTTGAATTTGTTGCGGTGGTACCATCTCATTAACAGGTAAAGAAAATGAAAAAAATTAAATATTTTATTCTTTTAATAGCTAGCTTATGTTTAATTACAAGTTGTGTTAAAACTTCGCTTACTAATCTAGATACTCCTGTTCTTGTATTAGAGGAAAATACTATATCTTGGAATGAAATTGAAAATGCTAATGGGTATACTATTTTTATTGATGGAATAGAAGAAATAGATGTTGATAAAGATACTACAAACTATGTATTAGATATTACAAGTGTTGGCTTACATAAAATTAGAATTAAAGCAAAAGGTGATAATACAACATATTCTGATAGTAGTTATAGTAATTCGATTACTTATACTATTGTAAGTCAAACAAACAAAACTAAACTTGCTACACCAGTCATTAATGTTGATAGTAAAGGAATAAGTTGGGATATTGTTAAAAATGCAACCGAATATGAAATCTATGTAAATGATAAATTAATAAATACGACATCTAATGTTTTTTATACTTTAACATCTTTTAAAGACGAAATTAAGGTAAAAATAAAAGCTGTAGGTAATTTTAATAAATATATAGATAGCGACTTTAGTAATGTTGTAAGTTATAATTATAATGATTATTTCATGAAAATTTCTGAAATAAAAGAAGCTTTAGATAATAGTGTAACTGGTAAAATTAACGTATTATTTGTTGGTCAAGTAATTGGTTATGATTGTTTAGGCTTTGCTCATGTTGCGGATGAAACTGGTTCTATTTATGTTAGACATACTTGTAATGAATTAAGACTTGGATATAATGTTTTAATTGAAGGTAGTGCTATAATTTATAGAGGTACTTCAAGATATCCTGAATACACAAGACAAGTTTCATCTGATGGTATTAAAGTTTCTGAATATGATAAGGAAATTACACCTATTGATTTTGTTGATTTATCAAGTGATGACTTAAAAAATAAAAATATTGATGCGTCATTTCATGGCAATCCTGTATTAATTACGGGTACTGTTGAATGTGGAAAAGATCGCTATAGTTTTTATATAAATGATGGTTTAGGTAATCACTTAGTTGCTATTCATCATTATTCAACAAACTTTAATAATAATATTAGTGATCCTAATAAAAATAAATTTATTGATTTAAATAATAAAGTTGTAACTGTTAAAGGTATTATTTATAGATATTATGAAGCAGATAAAATTTGGACTCTTCAATGTGTTGGTTTTCCTAATGAAATTCAAGAATTTTCAACAAGAGTTCCAAGACCAGTTGTAACTAAAACAGATGAAAAACTTGATTGGCAAATTAATTCAACAATAGACGTTAAATATAATATTTATGTGAATGGCAACTTATATAAAACAACTTCTGAAACTTCATTTGATTTAAATTCACTTGGAGATGGCACATTTAAAATTCAAGTACAAGCTATTTCAACTAATAATTCCTACGAACCTAGTTTATTAAGTGATGCTATAGTTTACATTAAAAATAGTACTGCTCAAAATGTTAATATTTTTATGATTAATGATACTCATGGTTCTTTTGTTGATACTAACTATCCAGGCGTTGAAAGATTAAGTAGTTTAATCAAAGAATTAACAATGCTTGATGGAGATTATATCAAAATTATGAATGGTGATTGTTTTCAAGGTTCATATGTTTCTAATACCTTATATGGCTTACCTTTAGTTGATGCTTTAAATTTAATGGAATTTGATTGTTTTGTAATTGGTAATCATGAATTTGACTGGGGACTTGATGAAATAAGAAAATATAAAGATGGTGATACTACAAATGGTGAGGCTAATTTCCCATTTTTAGGCGCTAATATTTACGATAAAGCTACTAATAAAAGAGTCGATTGGTTGGACCCATATACTATTGTTGAACAAAATGGAATAAAGGTTGGGATAATTGGTATTATTGGTCATGATTTAGAAAGTAGTATTTTAACCGAATATATTGAAGATTATGATTTCGTATACCCTTTAGAAATAATAAAAGAATATGCGAAAGAACTAAGAACTATACAAAAATGTAATGTTGTAATCGTCGCAAATCATGATTATGATGAAGATTTAAATCGAGAACTTGCTTCATTATCAAATGAATATTTAATAGACGCTATTCTTTGTGGACATACTCATCAAAATGAATATGATGAATTAATCAGAAGTGATAAACTTAGTATTGCTTCTATTGAAAATAGAGATAAGAATCAATCTGCTAGTAGCTTAATTCTAAATTTAGATGAAAATCTTAATTATGAAAGTTATACTTTTAAACGCTATTATCCCGAAAATTATAGTTTAGATAGTGAAATGACTATGCTTTTAACTAAATATCAAGACGTAATTACTGAAGGAAATAGAGTAATTGGAACAACTTCGCAGAATTTATCAAGACAAACACTTGGAATGTACGCCGTAACAAAGATGAAAGATGAATTTAATAGTGATGTAGCAATTATTAATACTGGTGGTGTTCGCGCAACTATTTCAAGAGGTGAAATCACCGTATCTAGTGTATTTGAAGTATTTCCATTTAATAATAAAGTGATTACAACAACAATGAAAGGTAGTGCTTTAAGAAGTCTTTATAATACTAATGGTTCTTATTTATATTTTAATAAAGAATTTAATGTTAATAATTTAGTTGATAATCAAGATTATAAAGTTGCGGTTATAGACTATGTTTATACTAATACAAGATATACTGAGTTTAAAAATACGATAAAAGTAGATACTAATTATGTTATGAGAGATTTACTTTTAGAATATTTAGAAGAATTATATTAATGGGTGAAATCATGAATAAAGAAGAATTATTTGAAAAAAAGAAAAACCATCATATTAATTCTTATAAAAGCATTGCAAGATATGCATTTGTATCTAATCTCTTCTTTACTTTTTTTTGGATAATTATAGGCTTATGTCTTAGTAAAGAAACAATACCGGATGATGCAATAGAACCATATATTTCATATATTATGCTATTACTTTGTTTTGTATTTTTAGTTTTAATGATTTTTAAAGTAATTATAGTTAAAAGTAATGACTCTAAAAAAATAAATTATTTTTCAGAAGAAGAAAAAAAACTATACTTAAAATCATTTTTAAAAAGTCAATTAATTTATTCAATAATTATTCTAATTGGTATATTAGTTATTATTATAGGCCTTACATACCGCGGTAGTTTAGGAATTCAAATTGCAACTATTGGTATTGCTATAACGGGATTTGGAGTTTCAATTTGTTTATATAATAGAATAGTTAGAAAATCATATTTATCCAAAAAAAGTAATGTGATAAATGATATTATTAAAGAAAGAGGATTATATCACTCAACTTCAATAATAGATCGTTTAATTATTTTAATCTTAATTATTGTTGTTTTTGTATTATTGTATATTTTCATCTTTAGTAAGTTCAGTAATATATTTGTCAAAAATTTATTATATTTATTATATTTATTTTTAACTACATATTATGCTTATGTAATTATTAAATGTATTAATAAAATGAAATAAATTAATATTAAAAGGCACTTTTTTTGAATAATTAGTGTCTTTTTTTGCGATTTTCGGACAAAATCACTAAGTTATTCGTATATATATTATAGAGGCAGATAAATCAGACTATATGAAAAGGGGATGTTTCACTGATTTTACCTCTAACTCTAAAATGGAGGTACGAAAATAAATGAGTGGTTTTACATAATATGAAAAATAGAATTAGACACAATAACACAACAATACAAACAAATTTGAATAAGGAGAAAGAAAATATTAAATACTCATGGTTACAGTAAACAATTCTTTAATTAATAGATTACTACAACGTGATGAAGAAGCATTTAAAACAATATTTTACATTTATCGTAGTAGAATCTTTTATATTGCATACAAACTGACAAGAAATAGATTTGACGCTGAAGACTGTGTTCAAGATATATTTGTAAAGGTCCTTGATAATTTATATAATTATAATCAAAAAACTCATACCTTTACATCTTGGATTATTACGCTTGCTAAAAATCATGTTCTAGATTATATTAAGTTAAAGAAAATTCACGAAGGGAAATGTTTTATAGACTCAGATTTAGTTGACTGTTCTTATGTTGATAATAAATTTGAAAATGCTGTTTTACTTTCTGAAGTAGAAAAACTTGTAGGTGAATTGAATTATCAAATATTATTATTTAAAATAGGATTTGGGATGACATTTATTGAAATTGCAAGATTATTAGAAATGTCACCAAGTAAAGCTAAAAGATTATACTATGCAACATATGATGTTGCGAAAGCATATGTAAGAGAAAGAGGAAATGATGAAGAAGAAGTTAAAGAAATATCTACTAAGAGATCTTGAAGAAAGTTATTATTGTAATGTCACACCTGAAAGCATTATTGAAAAAACTGACTTTTTCAATAAAGTCAATATTGTAAGTTATAATCATCGTTATTATAGAAAGGCCGTACTAATATCATCATGCATGACTATAATGTTATTATTTGTTGTAACAATACTTGCTATTAGCAATAATAGATTATCATCAACAATAAGTACTTGGGATGATTTAACAGGCTTTAATTCATCATATGAACCTACAGCTAATGATTTAAAATATATTAACAATAATTGTTATAAAAGAAAAAACAATTTTAATTATATTATTCCCATTGATAAAAATTTTGATTTAGTTGTATATAAAGGCTATAAATCCGATGAACATCGTGCTATTAATAATATCTATTTTTATAAAATAGTTCTTAAAAATGAATTAGAAGAAGTTGATACTCATAATATTGATTTAAGTATAATTTGTGAAGGTGTCACACATGTTATAAATGAAAACAATACATTAGGAATATTAACAATAAGAAAAATTAGTGATGAAATATTATTTGATGATATTTCTATTACTATAATTAATAATAAAATTGAAAAAGATTATGTTTTAAGTATATTAAATAGTTTATAATATTAGGGAGAAGGGAATATTTTATAACATTTATAATATATGAAAAAAAGTATAAGCATGCTAATTATTTTAGTATTATCATATGGCATATTTATGATTAATAATTATCATATTAATAATTCAAAGATTAATTATGTTTCATCTAAAAATTATCAACCATCATCAATTGATGAAAGCATCGATATAGCAACAGTATTAGAGAAAATATCTCTAGTTGCTAAACTAGGATATGACGAATTTACTTATCCAGAATTTACCTATGATGAAGATGAAGAAAGAACAGTTTTAATGGAAAAAGTAAATAAATATAGAGATGCTAAACGTAAAGCTGGAAGAGTATATCATGCAATTAAGAATTTTCAAATCTTTTCATCATTAAATATGAAAAATTTTGAATCAGTTTATGTATGTTCACTATTACCATTTGTTGAAATAACATATGACCAAGTTGAATATGAAAAGTCAAAAGACGAAATATTAGCCAAATTAACTTCACATAGAGATATTAGTAATGTTACTATTCAAAAAAGTCTTAATAAAAAAGAAGATAAATTTGATGTAGCTTTAGGTGAAGCATGGGCAGCAGATATTTATGATCACAGTATATACACAGGGGATGGTGTAACAGTAGGCATTTTAGAGACAGGTTTAGTAAATACTGATCATACTAATATGTCTGGACATAATATTCAAACTTATAGTGAATCGGGTCATCAAGGTAGTGTGACCGACCATGCAACAATGGTTGCATCACTAATTGGAGGCAATACCGGTATGGCTCCAGATGCAACTTTACTTTCAGCTTCTTTATATGGTAATGTATATGAAGAAGTAGAATGGCTTGTCAATAATGGAGCAGATATAATTAATATGTCATTTGGCGAAAGTGATCCAACAGGAATCTATGATAGTAATTCTGCTTTTATTGATAATATGGTAAAAACTTATAATGTTGTGGCGGTGGCAGCGACTGGTAATGGTGGAAAAGATGTAGGTTGTGTTACAAATCCAGCGCTTGGGTATAATGTTATAGGTGTAGGAGCTGCTGATATGTCTGGTGATGTATGTGGATTTACATCTAATAAAGTATATGCGGGGCCAAACAAACCTACTATTGTAACATCAGGTGATAGTTTAACAATTGCTAATATTGGCACAGGTAACTCTGGTACTAGTTTTTCTTCTGCATTTGCTTCTGGAATGATTGCAACATTACTTGAAGCTCATCCTGATTTAAAATCAAGAACTGAAATGGTTATTGCGATGGTTTGTGCAAATGCATATTATCAAAGTGGCTATAATAAAACTGAAAATAATGGTATGAATAAATACAATGGAGCAGGAAGATTCCATTTAGAACAAACAATTGAGAATCATAATCGAATATGGACATTTACTAATAATGAACATGGTAATAATAAATTAGTATATCAATTTTCAGCATGGATAGATACAAATCATATCTTACAAGCTTCTTTTGCTTGGCTTGCAAGTGCAAATGTATCTGAAAAGACTCCTATATATAACAATTATTATGCACAAATTGTAAATTCCAGTGGAACAATTGTTGCTGAAGCACGTTCTACATTTAGTAATGTTCTATTTATGAGATATCCTGTTACCACATATGATAGATATACAATGCAAATTTACAGTTATAATCATTCACAAACAACTGCAGATAAATTAGCATTTGCATATCGTTTTGAATAAAATATATTAAAAATGCTATATCTAGATTTTATTTAGATATAGTTTTTTTATAATTATATGTGTGTTTTAATTGATTAAAAATGCTTATTACTTAACATTATATTGACATTATATGCTTATAGAGTATAATTATTTTATAAATTTTGTTTTGCGGTACATTATGTATATTGTATATTTAAGTATTGCATTATTAATCGTAATAATGTTACTTTTTAATAATTATAATAAGAAAATAAATAATATATTTATTAAAGTAATTACTTTAACATATGTAATTGTTACATTTTTAACCATATTTTTACCAGATGGTTTTATTAAAAGTGTTGATGACCCAATTGAATTACAAGGCTTAAATAAATGGCATGGCATTTTAAGAATATTATTATGGTCAAATCCTGTAATTGTAACTATTGCGGTATTTTTTAATAATAAGACTTTTAAGAAATTATAAGTATATTATTTTTTACCTGTTACTTTTTTATCAACCTTTTATTTTAATGATTTTATGTATTGTTGATGGTATATCAGAAAGTTTTAAAACTTTATTGTTAAATGAATCATTTAGAGGAACTATACTATTTATACAGTGGATTCTGATGATTTCTGTTTGTTTGAAAGTATTGTTAATCGATAAGCCTTATCAAGAAAAGTTTTCTATTAATAATTTAATTAATGAATTAATAATACTTGTTTGCTTATTATTTCAAACAATGCCTATTTATATTTCCAAAATTCTATTTGAGGGTTATGGACCATTTTTATTTGATAAATTTACAACATTACATTTTATATGGATTTTTATATTATTTGTAAAATAATAATATTATGGTTAATTTTTAAAAATAAGAGTGAAGAAAGTAAATATATTTTATGCCTTTCTTTAGCAATATCTTTACTATTTGGTATATTTGGAAAAATAGATTTAAAATCGTATCGAGATGATATTGTTGGATTTACTATATATTTAGTTTTTATTTTAATTCTAGGTACTTTATTTAATCATTTAGCTGTTGTTCTAGATAAAAGTAATTTTAAAGTAAATTATATGTTTATGTTTGATCCTACAGTTGTGACTAGTACGATACCTTTATTAAAAGTATTAGTAAATTTTAATATAAAAATTGATAAAGCTAATCTTTATCCATTTTTAATAATGTTTTCTTATTTTGGATATATTCTTATTGTTATACTTGTTTTTATTCCTTTTTATATAAATAGAAAAAAAGAAAATATTTTATTAAAAAAGATAAATTTATTCATATTAATTGAAAAAAAGTAGGAAAAATTATATAAGGAATTTGTAATTATTATTACTTAGTAAAGGTATACCTTTAATAGCTAATTATAATTTTATTTTAATTTTATAAATTCATTTGGATATTATTATAATTTTAAGTTGTCAAAATTATTTTTATGGAGTATTAGTATGACAAAGGATAGAATATTTTATATTCATTAGAAAATGAATTAAAAAATTGACTATGCAAACAATCAATTTCTTACAGAATGCACTGAAATCTATTCTAATAAAATTAAAGATAATATTTCGAAGGAAGTAGAAAAATGTGAAAAACAAATAGATGATTATTTAAAAGATATCTATTCTATTATAAAAGATAAATGTAACTATTAAATCAAGCAAAGTATTATTTTGATGAATATAAGTCATGGGTTAAATAGATGCAATTTATCAATGAGATTATAACAAATGGAAAAAGATTTTGAAAATAAAAGAATTAAATGATAATAAAGAAAAAGTAGAAACTTTTTCTTTAAATGATTTAGTTAAAAATACTAATGAAAGGCAAAATGTAGTTATGACAGGTAGTAATAATTTAAGTAAAGAAATAAAAAAGAAAGATAAAGAACAAAATGAAAAAAATCTAGAAGAATTATTAAAACCATATAAATATGAAATAAATTCTAAAAAAGAAGTTATAATTACTGGACTTGTAGAAAATTTTTATAATTTAGATATTCCACAAGGAGTAGTTGGTATCGCAGAAGGTGCTTTTAGAGGAAAAGGAATTATCACGGTATCTTTACCTGAAAGTCTTTTAGTTATCGGAAAAGATGCTTTTCGTGATTGTAATCGTTTAGTTAAAATTAATATTCCAGAATCTATTATATATATAGAAGATGATGCATTTAATGGTGATTATAATTTAAATATAACCATACCGGCTAGAGAAGGTCTTAATATTGGAAATAGAATTATTGATGGAACTAAGGGAGTAATTGAAAAACAAATTAAATCAAAGTTTTTATCAGATGCTGAAGCTGAAGCAGAAAAAATAATTAAGAATGCTAAAGAAAAAGTAGAAAAAGAAAAAAAAGAAGCAGAAAGAATAAGTAGGATCGAGATAGGTGAAGCAAATAGTCAATTAGATATGATAAAAATAAAGTCATATGAAATTGAAAGGGATGCACCAAACAAAGCAAATGATTTAATTGTAAATGCAAAGAAAAAAGCAGATGAAATAATAGAAGAATCAGCAACCCTTAATAAACAATATAATGAATTGGTTATTAAATATCAAAATTTGCAAAAAGACTATGATAAAAAAATTAAAGAAGCTGAAAACGAAATAAAACATCGTGGAGATGAAATTTTAAGTAAAGCTAAAAATGAAGCTAATGAAAATATAAATAATGCAACACAAAGAGCAAATGATTTAATCGTAAATGCAAAGAAAAAAGCAGATGAAATTTTAAGTAAAGCTCAAAATGAAGCTAATGAAATTATAAATAATGCAACACAAAAGGCAAATGATTTAATTGTAACTGAAAAGAAAAAAGCAGATGAAATTTTAAGTAAAGCTCAAAATGAAGCTAATGAAATT
>CAZDPJ010000008.1:19812-20115 GCA_964507405.1 uncultured Staphylococcaceae bacterium | reverse complement strand
ATAAATAATGCAACACAAAAGGCAAATAAAATTATTAATGATAATGAAAAAGCTAAAAATGAATTGAAAGAACTAGAAATAAAATTAAAAAATAGTAAATATGAATATGATTCTATTATTTCAAAAGCAGATAAAGAAGCAAAAAAAATCATTGAAAATGCACAAAACGAAGCTAATGATAAATTAAAATTAGCAAATGAAGAACTTTCTAATGAAAAAAATAAAGCATCATCAATTATAAAAGATGCAAAAAATAAAGCATCATCAATTATAAAAGATGCAAAAAATAAAGCATCATCAATT
>CAZDPJ010000008.1:0-19712 GCA_964507405.1 uncultured Staphylococcaceae bacterium | reverse complement strand
ATAAAAGATGCAAAAAATAAAACACCATTAATTATAAAAGATGCAAAAAATAAAACACCATCAATTATAAATGATGCAAATAATATTACTGAAAATAATTATTTCAATAAAATTTATGAGAGAGCTAATAAAGGTGAAGCTGATGCTCAATTTGAACTTGCACAAATGTATGCTTCTGGTGAAAGTGTAACGAAATCACCAGAAATAGCATTTAAATATTATAAAAAATCAGCTAAACATGGATTTCCTCCTGCGATTGAAGCAGTGGGCGATTGCTATAATTATGGAATAGGTGTTAAACAAAATAGTATATTAGCTTTAAAATATTATAAAAAATTAAAAAATAGGTGTTAATCATGAGTAATTTAGATGATAAAATTAAACAAGTTAAAATTGATATTAAGAATAATAAAAATGATGTTAAAACGTTATATATACGTAAATTAATTTTAATTATAATGAGTACTATTTTAGGATTAGCAATTATTTCTTTTGTAATATTTGAAATTATTTTTAATAGAATGATTGATAATAATGGACTTATGCTTACAAAAATATTCTGTATAATAAACATTGTTTTATCTAGTATAGGCATTTTGATAAGTATTATTTTAACTTCTGTATTGCATAATATCAATAAGGGCGTAAATGTAAATGTATTTTTATCAGGTCTTTATGTTGTACTTTTTTTTGCTTGGGTTATTTTTAGTTTTTCCCAGACTGGGGATACAATTTTTATAAAAAGTGTTTATTATGATGTTGATCAAAAAATAGTATATTATAAAAAAATAGATAATCTTGATCATATAGTTTATGAAGTAGGTTATATAGAAGAAAATTCAGATGTTACATTATATGGTGAAGTAAATGGAATAGAAGTAACTTCATTTTCTACTAAATTTAATAAATCTGTAAAAACTATAACTATTAAAAGTGGAAATTGGAACTTTAAACAGAGAGATTTTTCTAATGCGAGTAATTTAAAGAAAATAGAAATTAATGATGCAGAAGTAAATGTGGCTGAACAAACATTTAGAAAGAACTATTATTTAAATGAAATACATATTAATAATAGTACGTTTAAAGTAGCATATACTAAAGCTTCATCTAAATATAAAGAATATTCTGATATGGCTATTTTTAATAATTCAAATATAGATATTTATTTAAATAATAGTTCATTAATTAATCTTGTAGATACTATTAATTTGCTTGATATATCAGGAATTTCTAAAGTTTCTGTTCCTGAAAAATTAAAATGTATAGGAATTTTCTCAGCTAATAAAGCAGTTATAAATGATGATGTGGATTTGATTAAATGTGATTTCAAAAATTATTTTGAGTATCGTGGCGGGTGTGCTAAAACTACTTATTTGTATCCTTTAGGACAGCAAATCTATTTACCATCGACAATTACTTCAATTCCTGATAATTTTTTTGGTAGTTCTAATTGTAATATAAAAGTATTTTATGAAGGATCAGAAGAAGAATGGAACAAAATATTTATTGGTAATACCGGAAATGATAATTATTTTTCTGGAAATGTTTTAATTTTATATAATAGTAAATAAAATAGTTAACTTAATAATTTAGAAAAGGACTTAATGTCCTTTTTTTGTTATAATTAATGAATAATTAAATATACAATTTCTATAATTATGTTTACATTTCTTCTTTTAACTTGCAAAAAAATGGTATTTTTGATATAATTAAAAAGAAGGTGGTGATTATTTATGCCTATTATTGATAAAATAAATGAAGCAGAAAAGCAAGCACAAGAGATTAAAGAAAATGCCAGAAATGAAGTTGCTTTAATGCTTGATGAAGTTAATAAAAATAATAACAATAAGGTTAAAGAAATGACTTTAAATAATAACTTAGAAGTTGAAAAACTATATAATGAAACTAAAACTAAAGTCTTAGAATTAACCAAAGAATATGAAGAACAAGTTAAGTTAGTAAATAATAGTACTAATAAACTTGCTGAAAGCCATCTAGATGAAACGATAGATTTCATTATAAAGAAGGTGATTGATTCATGATTGTAAAAATGAAAAAAGCTAAGATTGTAGTTTTAAAACATGATTATGATGATGTAATTAAATCTCTTCAAAAACATGAAGTAATAATGATTATTAATAATGAAGAAGGTACTAGTAATCCATCACTTACTTTAAATGAGGGGTTAAGAGATAAAGTTGAAGAAACTATTAAATTAGCAAATAAATATCAAAAAAAGAAAGGATTATTTGGTGATTACCAAATTACTCCTTTAAACGAATTTGATAATATTTCAAATGATACTATTGAAGAAATAGATGATTTTAATCGATTGAATAGTCGTATCCAAGAAATTAATCAATTAAAAAAAGAAATTAATGATGAAATAGAATCATTAAATGTTTGGAAAACACTTGATACGGTTCCTAATAATTTAAAGAACACTTTACATTCCTGTATTAGAATTGGAACTATTCCTTCAAGATATGAACCTAAATTAAGTGATTCATTATCTAATTATTCATTTGATGTTGAAATATTGCCAAGTTATAAATCAGTTTGTGGTGTAATTGCAATTTGTTATAAGCCTGATGAGGCTAGCCTTAATGAATTTTTATCTAATTATAATTTTAATGATGTTAAACTTCCAAGTATTGATATTTTAATTAGTGATAAAATTAAGGAATTAGAAAATAATTTATTTATGCTTCAAACTGAGTTAAATAATATTAACAATGAAATTAAGGACTTATCAAATTCTATTTTAAAATTTAGAGTATTAAGTGACCAAATCTTAACACAAAATGAAATAAATAATGTTAAATATTTAGAAACATTAGAAACAGCTGTTATTGAAGGTTGGGTTAGAATTGATACATTAGATTTATTAGAAGATGCTGTAAAATGTAAAACTGAATATTATGATATTGAATTTGAAGATCCAGCAGAAGATGATGTTGTCCCAACATATACTAAAAATAAGAGGTTTGTTAGTCAATTTGAAACAATTACTGATATGTTTTCAAAACCAAATAGCAAAGAAACAGACCCTAATCCTGTGATGTCTGTTTGGTATTGGTTTTTATTTGGTATGATGATGGGGGATGCTGGTTATGGATTAATGATGATTTTCTTCTGTTTCATATTGAAAAAAATAATGAAACCAAAAGGAAATATCGAAAAGTTAATTAATGTAATTATGTATTCGGGGGTACCAACAATTTTCTGGGGTATTATATTTGGAAGTTACTTTGGATTTAATCCACAGACTGATTTTGGATTAAATATTTGGTATTGGTTTAACCCAATGGAAGACCCAATAACTATGTTATTAGTTTCTGTCGCAATTGGCGCAATTCATTTAATTACTGGTCTAGTTGTAAAGGCTATTGCTAATATTAAAGAAAAAAATATTTTTGAAATGTTATCTAAAAATTTAAGTTGGATTCTAATTTTATTAGGGATTGGAACCTATTTTATAAATAATTTAATCGGAATCATTATGGTTATTATAGGCGCTGCGTTAATAATTATATTTGGTGGATATGCTAAAAAATCTATCCTTGGTAAGGCCTTAGGTGGTATTGTTGGTCTATATGATGTTACTTCATATATGGGTGATTTACTATCTTATTCAAGAATTATGGCCCTTGCAATGTCTAGTGCAGCAGTAGCTGTTGTAATGAATACCCTTGCTACAATGGTAGGTGGAAGTTTTATTGGAATGATTTTTGCCGCATTAATTTTTATAATCGGTCACATTTTTAATCTTGTATTAGGACTACTTTCTGCTTATGTTCATGATAGTAGATTACAATACATTGAATTTTTTGGTAAATTTTATGAAGGTGGAGGCGTTGACTTCAAACCTTTATCGGTAAAAACAAAATATATAAAAGAAATTAAAGAATAGGAGAAATTTTAAAATGACAAATGGAACAATTATCGCTCTTATCGGAGCAGCATTAGGAACAATTTTACCAGGTATTGGTTCAATACTTGGTGTACAAATGTGTGGTAAAGCCGCAGCAGGTGTGACTTCAGAAAAACCTGAATTATTTGGTAAATTATTAGTACTTCAAATTTTACCTGGTACTCAAGGTTTATATGGATTTTTAACTACCTTCTTATTTATGATTCAAACAGAAATTCTTAATGGTGGAGGCCTATATTTAACTGTTGCAGAAGGTTGGGCATATTTTACAGTATTTATGCCAATTGCAATTAATGGTCTTATCTCAGCTATTTTCCAAGGTAAAGTTGCAACTGCAGGTATTATGATGACAGCAAAACAACCAGATGCTTCTGGTAAAGGTATTACAATGGCAGTACTTGTTGAAACATATGCCATTCTTTCATTAATCGTTAGTATCATGTTAATCTTCTCTTTATAAGAGGTGATTTTGTGAGTAGTTCAGTATATGAAAAAATAATTACTAATGCGAAAAATGAAGCAGAAGTAATTAAAGAAAATGGTAAAATTAAAGCTCAAAACATAACTGAACAATTAATGAACGAGACTAATCAAAAATTATCACAAGTAATACTTGAAACAAATAAAAAATGTGAAAATATTCTTAAGACAGAAGTTGCTTCATTAGAACAATCCAAAGCACAACTCATTTTAAAAAATAAAAAACAAATAATAAAGAATACTTTTAACCAAGCACATCAAAAATTATTGCAAATGAATAATGATGAATTAACTAAATATGTTATTAATAATCTAAATAAAGTCAATTTAAATGGTGGCGAATTTATTTTAGTAAATGAGTTAGATTATGAAAAATATATGAATTTATTTTCAAGTAATCATAACAATGAATTAGATAAATTATTTTCCAATAAGTATAATTTATTATTAAAGAAATCCTCAAACAATATTTCTGGTGGTTTTATTGTTGAATCAATGTATTATGATATTGATTATTCATATGAAGTTGTACTTGCTTCTTTAGAAGAAAATCTTGAAAAAGAAATTTGCGAAATGTTATTTGGTATGGTGGAATAATATGAATTATCCATATGCAAGTGGTACAGTTAAAGCGTTAGAATCTAAAGTTTTGGATAAAAATAAATTACTTGTGTTAAATAAATATGATAAGTCAGAGTTTGTTAAAGTGTTATTAGCTATGAATTATGGCAAAGAAGGAAATACTTTAGAAGAATTAATTTTAAGTGAATCACTTAAAACAAGAGAATTAATTGATAGTATTACTCCAAATAAGAAAGATACAGATTTATTTTATTTAGTAAATGATGCTCTTAATCTAAAATTAATTTTTAAAATGAAAATTTTTAATATAAATAATTATGATTTACATGATCAACTTGGTACCTTAAATTATGATATACTATTTAATGCTATTAATAATAATGACTATTCATCATTAAGTAAATCATGGAAACAATTAATTTTAGAAATAAATAATAAAATTGATAATATCTCTAATCCTAAGCTAGTTAGTGCTCTTATTGATAATTCAGTTTATAGTTATGCTTTAAATAATACAATCAATAGTATTTTAAAAAAATATATTACTTTAAAAATTGATACAACTAATATAATTTCCTTATTTAGAGCACGTAATCTAAATTGGAATTATGAAGAATTTGAAGTAATGCTTCTTGATAATGGTAAAATAAAAATAGATTTATTTAAAGAGTTATTTTCTTTAAATAATGATGCACTATATAAAAGATTAGAACCTTATTATGAAGAAAAAATTACACATACATTAAAACAAATTAATAATTTATCGGATATAGAATGGGCATTTCAAAAGTTAATTATCGAAGAAATGTCAAAATATAAAGATGACCCATTTACGATTGGTCCTATGATATATTATTATTTATTAAAAAACGCTGAAGCTTTAAATATAAGATTATTATATAATAAGACTTTAAAAATTAAAAATTTAATCTAGAAAAGTAGGTGAATGGATGAACGAGAAACTTAGTATTGCGGCTATAGGAAGTGATGAATCAATTATTATTTATAATTCAGTTGGATTTAAAACTTTTTATTCTAATGATATTTCTGAAATTGATAAAGAAATATTTAGATTATATAAAGATGGCTGTAAAATTATTTTTGTTACTGAAAAAATATATGAAGAAATTACTGAAACTCGTGAAAAATATAGTCAAATGACTTATCCTATTATCTTACCACTTCCCCTAGATAATGTTAATAGTGGAGTTGGCATTAAAAAAATAAAAGATAATGTTGAAAAAGCTATTGGCACTTCGATATTTTAGAAAGGGGTAAATTATGACAGATTTAGAAAATCAACAAATAGGCGTTATCTCCAAAGTAGCAGGACCTTTAGTTATTGCGAAGGGAATGAAAGATGTTCAAATGTTCGACGTTGTAAAGGTTAGTAATAAAAAACTAATTGGTGAAATTATTGAACTTCGTGGAGATGTTGCCTCAATTCAAGTATATGAAGAAACAGCAGGACTTGGTCCTGGTGAACCTGTATATTTTACTAATGAACCATTATCAGTAGAACTTGGTCCTGGTTTAATTGAAGGTATTTATGATGGAATTCAAAGACCTCTTGATGTTATATGTGATAAATTTGGTGATCGTATTCCACTTGGAGTTGATGTACCTAAATTAAATCGCGAAAAAATATGGAATTTTGTTCCAGTTATTACGGTTGGTACTTTTGTAAAAGCTGGAGATACACTTGGTACTGTTCAAGAAACTAGTGTTGTTTTACATAAAATAATGGTTCCAAATGGCATTGAAGGAGAAGTTACATGGATTTATTCAGGTAATGCGAAAGTTAGTGATCATATTTGTACGATTACTAAAAAGAATGGTGAAAGTATAAATTTAAATATGATTCAAAAATGGCCTGTAAGACGTGGTAGACCATATCGTCAAAAATTGGCACCTCAAAAACCATTAATAACAGGACAAAGAGTAATCGATACATTCTTCCCAATTGCATTAGGGGGGATTGCGGCGATACCTGGTCCATTTGGTAGTGGAAAAACAGTAGTACAACATCAACTAGCAAAATGGTCTAATGCAGATATAATTGTTTATGTTGGTTGTGGAGAACGTGGAAATGAGATGACAGATGTTCTACAAGAATTCCCCCAATTAAAAGACCCTAAAACTGGTGAAAGTTTGATGAAAAGAACAGTTCTTATAGCAAATACATCAAATATGCCTGTTGCTGCTAGAGAAGCATCTATTTATACGGGTATTACAATTGCTGAATATTACCGTGATATGGGGTATAATGTTGCTATTATGGCTGATTCAACTTCAAGATGGGCAGAAGCCCTACGTGAAATGTCTGGTAGACTTGAAGAAATGCCAGGTGAAGAAGGATATCCAGCGTATTTATCATCAAGACTTGCTGAATTCTATGAACGTGCTGGTCTTGTAAAGTGTTTAGGAAGTGATAACGCAGAAGGTTCGATTACCGCAATCGGGGCAGTATCGCCTCCAGGTGGTGATACATCAGAACCAGTATCACAAGCCACTCTTCGTATTGTTAAGGTGTTCTGGGGATTAAGTTCACAACTTGCTTATCGTAGACATTTCCCCGCAATTGATTGGTTAAAGAGTTATTCTTTATATGATATAAATAATTATTATAATGAATCTTTAGATCAAAATTGGAGTAAACAAGTAAATGAAGCAATGAGCCTTCTTCAAGAAGAATCAAAATTAGAAGAAATTGTTCGTCTTGTTGGTGCTGATTCACTTGAATTTAATGATCGATTAACGCTTGATGTTGCTAGATTAATTCGTGAAGACTACCTTCATCAAATTGCTTTCCATGAAATAGATACTTATACTTCACTAAAAAAACAATTTGGTATGTTAAAAGCAATTCTTAAATGGTATGAAGAAGGTAAAGTTGCATTAAGTAATAATGTCTCTTATTTTAAAATTATTAACATGAATGTTCTTTCTTTAATTGGTAGAATGAAATACATTCCTGAAAATGAATTTGATGAAAAAATCCAATCAATTTATCTTGAAATTGATAAAGAATATGATTCACTTATGAAAGGAGAACAAATCTAATGCCTAAAGAATATAAGACAATTAGAGAAGTAGTTGGTCCTTTAATGTTAGTTGATCATGTTGAAGGGGTTAAATATGATGAACTTGTTCAAATCAAACAAGCAAGTGGTGAAATTAGATATGGTAAAGTACTAGAAATTAATGAGGATAAAGCCTTAGTTCAATTATATAATAGTTCTCAAGGATTAAAAATATCAACATCTAAAGCAATGTTTTTAGGACATGGTATTGAGTTAAAAGTATCACCTGATATCGTTGGTAGAGTATTTGATGGTATGGGTCGTCCAATTGATGGTGGAGATGAGTTAATCCCAAGTGCTTGTCTAGATATTAATGGTACCCCTTTAAATCCTGTTGCTCGTGATTATCCTTCAGAGTTCATTCAAACAGGTGTTAGTGCAATTGATGGACTTAATACTTTAGTTAGAGGACAAAAATTACCTATTTTTTCGGGCTCCGGACTTCCTCACTCTAAACTTGCTGTACAAATTGCAAGACAAGCTCGAGTTCGTGGTACTGATGATAAATTTGCGGTTGTGTTTGCCGCAATAGGTATTACTTTTGAAGAAGCAAATTTCTTTATTGAAGATTTTAAAGCCTCAGGTGCAATTGAAAGATCAGTTTTATTTATGAATCTTGCTAATGACCCCGCAATTGAAAGAATTGCAACTCCACGTATGGCAATTACTTGTGCTGAATATTTAGCTTATGAACTAGGTATGCACGTTCTTGTAATTATTACTGATATCACTAATTATGCGGAAGCATTACGTGAAGTATCAGCAGCCCGTAAGGAAGTGCCGGGAAGACGTGGATATCCTGGTTACATGTACACCGACCTTGCTTCATTATATGAAAGAGCTGGTCGTATTCATGGTAAAAAAGGTTCAATTACGCAAATACCTATTTTAACAATGCCGGAAGATGATAAGACTCATCCGATTCCTGACTTAACAGGATATATTACGGAAGGACAAATTATCTTATCGAGAGATTTATATCGTAGAGGTATAACGCCACCGATTGATGTACTACCTTCATTAAGTCGTTTAAAAGATAAAGGTATTGGCATAAATAAAACAAGAGAAGACCATTCTCAAACAATGAATCAGTTGTTCTCAGCTTATGCAAGAGGAAAGGAAGCAAAAGAATTATCTGTTATTTTAGGTGATGCTGCCCTTTCTGATGTAGATAAATTATATGCTAAATTTGCTGATGAATTTGAAAAGCAATATGTATCTCAAGGTAATACAACCAATAGAACGATTGAAGAAACCCTAGATCTTGGTTGGAAATTACTTAAGATTTTACCAGTTACGGAATTAAAACGAATTAGTCTAGAATATATTGATAAATACTTACCAAAAGATGAGGATTAATTATGGCTCAAACTACAGTTAATCCAACAAGAATGGAATTAATGCGTTTAAAAAAAGAACTTTCAACCGCAAGTCGTGGTCATAAGTTATTAAAAGATAAACAAGATGAAATGGTTCGTCAGTTTATGAATTTAATAAAAGAAAATATGGAACTAAGAAAAAAGGTTGAAAAAAGCCTTGAAACTATTTCTAATACTTTTAATGAAGCTCGTCTTAAAATGAGTTATGCAGGACTTATGGAAGCATTACTTGTTCCTAGTCAAAATATTGATATTGAAGTTGATGATTATTCAATAATGAATATAAAGGTTCCTAAATTAAATGTTAAATCTAGTGAAGCAACGGACATAACTTATAGTTTTGCTTTTACACCATGTGAATTAGATGAATCAGTTTTAAAACTATCTGCTTTAGTTAAAGATATGGTTAGACTTGCTGAAATAGAAAAAAGCTGTGATATGTTAGCTGTAGAAATAGAAAAAGCAAGAAGACGTGTTAATGCTATTGAATATGTATTAATTCCTAATTTAGAAGAAAATATACATTATATTACGATGAAACTTGAAGATAATGAAAGAAGTAATATAATTAGACTTATGAAAAGTAAAGAAATTATTCTATCAAAACAACAAAATTAAAAGACTAAGTTTAAACTTAGCCTTTTTATTCGGTCGCAACATTCATAATTTCGATAATAATATCAACCATTTTTTTCATGTCCGTAATACTTGCATATTCATATTTACCATGGCAATTGTCACCACCAGTTCCTAGATTTGGAGTAACAATTCCCATAAAGCTTAGTCTTGCTCCATCCGTACCACCGCGAATGGCTTCGATTTCTGGCTCTATTTTATTTCGTTTTAGTCCTTTTATGGCATATTCTAATATTTCTGGTTGTTTTAGTACCATTTCTTTCATATTATAATAACTATCCTTTATTTCTGTAATAAAAGTAGATTCACCATATTTATTATTTAGATAATTAGTAATAGTTTTAAATGTTTCTATTTGTTCTCTAAATTTATTCATATCATGGTTTCTAATTATATAATGTAAGGTTGAACTTTCAACTGATCCTTCAAAATTAGTTAAATGATTGAATCCTTCATATTTTTCGGTTTTTTCAGGTACTAAATCAACGGGTAACATTTGATGAAATTCCATAGCTAGATGCATACTATTAATCATTTTTCCTTTAGCACTACCTGGATGAATGGCTTTTCCTTGAACTTTGATGGTTGCACTAGCTGCGTTAAAGTTTTCAAAACTTAATGTATTAATATCTCCACCATCAATTGTATAGGCCATTGAGCAGTTATGTTCTTTATAATAATCAACATTAAAGCTATTAGTTCCCATTCCTACTTCTTCATCAGGTGTAAAAGTAATAATAATATTAGGATAATTATAATTTGAATTAATTAATTTTGATATTACTTCCATAATAATAGCAATGCCGGCTTTATCATCAGCTCCAAGTAATGTTGTTCCATCAGTAGTAACTATGGTATGATGAACTTTATTTTTTAAATTAGGAAAGTCACTTACTTTCATTATGATGTTTTTTTCTTTATTTAAAATAATATCTTTTCCCTCATAATCTTCAATTATTTTAGGAGATACATTCTTTCCAGTAAGTTCAGTTGCAGTATCCATGTGTGCAATTAATCCAATTGTTTTAGTACTACCTACATTTGATGGTAAGTATCCATAAACATAGCAATTATCATCAATAAAGGCATTACTTATACCAATATTTTTTAATTCTTCAACTAATAAATTACCTAAATCAAATTGTTTTTTGGTTGTAGGATTAGTTGGTACTTGTTCATCTGATTGGGTATCAATCTTTACATAATTTATAAATCTTTCTAATATATCCATATAAACTCCTTTTTACTTAGATATTATAACATTTTTAGTTATTTATTGCAATATTATTGACAATAGTATTAAAATACAATATAATTAATAGTGTTAATAGTTAATAGTATTAACAACTTTTAGAAAGTGTGTGATTATATGGAATTAGATAATAAAATACAATTAAAAAATGCAATTGTTGAATTATATCAAACAATATCTGATTTTCAAATAACGGAATTTACAAATGGAGAAGGGGCGGTACTTCTTTATTTATATCAACATGAAGATGGTGCCTATCCATCAGTTTTAAGTACATTTTTAGATGTATCAAGAGCAAGAATCACTAGTATTATAAATGCATTATATACAAAAAAATTTGTTGATATGATAAATGATGAAAATGATCGTCGTAAAATTAAAGTCTTTATTAATGATAATGGAAGAAAATATATTGAATCTAAAGTAAAAATGGTAGATGTATTTTTCGATAACTTACTTGATAAAGTTGGTGGGGATATTGATGGTGTTATTGATAGTGTTAAATATATTACAAATTTATTTAAAAATATAGGGGAGGAAAAATATAATGAATAAAATTAGAGTAATTAGTGATGGTTCTTGTGATTTAAGTGATGTAGAGGTTAAAACATTAGATGTTGATATTGTGCCTTTTTATATTTCTTTTGAAGATGGAATTTATAAAAAGGAAAAAGAAGAACTTGATATTAGATCTTTTTACAAACAAATGGTTGATAATCCAAATATTTACCCCAAAACATCTTTACCGACAATTGATGATTATTATAAAGTATTTGAAAAAAATATAGAAGATGGTTATGATATTATTTGTATATGTATTACAACGAAGTTTAGTGGTTCATATAATTCAGCCTCTTCAGCAAGAAATTTATGTTTAGAAAAATATCCGAATGCGAAAATCGAAGTCATAGATGCAATTGTTAATACTTGTTTACAAGGCCTTCTTGTAAAAGAAGTATGTCGTATGAGAGATAATTGTTTATCACTTGAAGAAATGGTTGAAGAAGCAAATAGAATAAAACAAACCGCAAGAATTTATTTTACAGTAGGTAACTTAGATTATCTTCGTCATGGTGGTAGAATTGGTAAACTTCTAGGTATTGTTGGTTCAACCTTAAAGATTAAACCTCTAATTGTATTAAAGGAAGGAGAAATATTTAGTTCAGGTATTTGTTTTTCAAGAAAGAAATCAATGATTAAATTATTAGATTTAACAAAAAAATATTTTGAAGAAAATAATGAGTTAATAAGTAATTATCGATTTATTGTAGGAGCAGGGTATGATTTAGATGAACTTGATATTTTTAAAAATAAAGCAATGAATTCACTTAACTTAGCTGATATTGAAACAGGACAAATAGGCGCAACAATTGGAGTTCATACGGGTCCATATCCACTGGGAATTGGTATTATTAAAAAGTATGATGTGAAAGAGGAATCCTTAGATGATTAATATTGCTATTTGTGATGATTCTTTAATAGATTCACAGTATATAAAGTCAATTGTTGAAAAGTGGAAAGATAAAGCTAATCTAACTTGTAAAATATCTCTTTTTTCATCAGCTGAGAATTTCTTATTCAATTACAGTGATTTTAAAGAATATGATATTTTACTTTTAGATATTGAAATGAAGAATATGGATGGAGTAACTCTTGCTAAAACGATTAGAAAAGATAATAAACTGGTCCAAATTATTTTTATTACTGGTTACTCTGATTATATTTTAGATGGCTATGATGTAGATGCTCTTCATTATTTAATGAAACCAGTTAATAGTGATAAATTAGAAGAAGTACTTACTAAAGCGGTTTCGTTAATTAATAAAAATGAAAAATGTTTAAATTTAATTATTTATGGACAAATGTATAGAATTCCTTTACAAGAAATTACACATATAGAAGTAATTCAAAATTATGTAACTATTTACTCTAAAGAAAAATATACGATAAAAAAGACTTTAGGTGAAATTGAAAAATTACTAGATGATCGATTTTTTAGAGTCTCTCGTTCTATAATTGTTAATTTACATTATATTAGTAGAGTAACAAAACATGAGGTTGTCCTAAATAATGGGATTTTATTACCATTACCTCGGGGAATGTATGATGCTTTAAATAGAGCTATTATTTCAAATACATAAGGAGAAATTATGTCATTATTATCAAAACGTGCTGATAAGAAAATTGCAACATATCAAAGAGAATTAATTGATACGCATTATCAAGAAGTAGAGACAATGTATAAGAAAATGCGAATGTGGAGACATGATTATCGTAATCATATTCAATTGATGAAAGCCCTTCTATCTAATGGCGAAATAGATAAGTTAAAAGATTATCTTGATGAATTAGATAAAGATTTAAATAATGTAGATACAGTTGTAAAAACAGGTAACTCAATGTGTGATGCCATTTTAAATAGTAAGATTTCCCTTGCTATATCTAAACAAATTAAAGTAAAAGTAGACGCTCATATTCCGGTTAAATTAAAAATGTCAGAACTTGATTTATGCGTTATTATTGGAAATTTATTTGATAATGCTATCGAAGCAAGTCTTAAATTACCAGAAGAAAAAAGGCAAATTCGAATTTACATGGATATAAAAAAAACACAACTTTATATTTCCTTTACTAATTTTACTGGTGTTAACAAACAAACAAAAGTAGATAATCGGTTTAATACGACTAAAGGTGAAGGACATGGATTGGGACTTGTTAGAATTGATAGTATAATTGATAGATTAGATGGTTATTTATCAAGAAATAGTGAAGATGGAGCCTATACTACTGAAATCTTAATTCCTCAAGTATAATTACAATTCATCACCAAAAATAAACAATTCATCCCTAAACTTGTTAAAGGATGAATTTTTATGGTATAATGGTTATAAGAAGAAGGTGAAAAAATGTCTAGTAAAAGAAAAAACAAACCTAAATATAATATGTTTCAAAATTCTTGGTATATGATTAAATTAGCATGGCATGCGAAAGAGAAAAAAGTATTATTTTTATGTTTATCACTTGTAATTATTCAAGTATTAATTAATGTTATTAATCTATTTATTTCTCCACTTGTTATTAGTGGGATTGAAAACCATGTTGAAATTTTCAGATTACTAATGTCTTTGTTAATATTTGTATCTTCACTTATCATTTTAAATGCATTAAAGGAATATGTAGACTGTAATACATTATATGGTAGAGTGACAGTAAGAACGGAAATAATTAAATTAATAAATAGGAAGGCAGCAACTACTTCATATCCTAATTTATTTGATAAAAAGTTTTTAGAATTATTAGATAATTCAGGTAATTTCTGTTCATCTAATGATGAAGCAACCGAAGCTATATGGGATACTTTAACTAATCTTTTTACGGTTATTATCTGCTTTATAATCTATTTATTTTTATTAACCTTTGTTCATCCTTTACTTGTTATCTTTATTATTATATCTTCATTAATTACTTATTTTGTTGGTAATTATGTTAATGAATATGGGTATCGACATAAAGAAGAACAAGGAGTAATTGTTCAAAAACTAAATTATTTAAATAAGTTCTCTACCAATGTACAATTTGCTAAAGAAGTTAAAATATTTGGACTTCGTTCTTGGATCTTAGATCTATATGATAAATCGGTTAAAGCTTTTACTCTTTTTCATAAAAAAGCTGAAAGTGTTTATATTATTGCTAGTCTTGTTGATTTAATAATGAGTTTTTTAAGAAATGCTATTGCTTATTATTTTTTAATTAGACAAGTTGTATATAATAACTTATCGATATCTGAATTTATATTATACTTTAGTGTTGTTACGGAATTTTCAACTTGGATTAATAGTATTTTAGGTGGATTTAATAGATTAAACAAGCAGTCTCTTGATATAAATATTATTAGAGAATGTTTAGAATATAAAGAAGTATTTGCTATTAATGAAGGGAAAAGACTTAAAGCAAGTGATTTTGATCAATTTTCAATTACGTTAGAAAATGTTTCATTTAAATATCCAAATAGTGATAATTATATTTTAAAAGATATTAATTTAACATTAAATAATTCCGAAAAGCTTGCTGTTGTAGGGCTTAATGGAGCAGGTAAAACAACATTAATTAAATTAATGTGTGGTTTCTTAAATCCTAGTGAAGGAAGAGTATTATTAAATGGTGTTGATATAAAAGAATATAATCGGACTGATTATTATACATTATTTTCTGCTGTCTTCCAAGATTTTATCGTTTTACCAGGAAGTATTGCGACTAATATTGCACAAACGGATGAAAATATTGATTATAAAAAAATAGAAGACACTTTAATTAAAGCAGATCTAATGGATAAGGTTAAATCATTAAAAGAAGGATATAATACTTTATTAAATAGAAGTGTTTATGAAAATGCAATTTTACTGTCTGGTGGGGAAACGCAAAAACTAATGCTTGCTCGTGCTTTATATAAGGATGCACCATTTGTGGTATTAGATGAACCTACAAGTGCTCTTGATCCGATAGCTGAGGCGGAAATGTATCAAAAGTATAATGAATTAACTACTCATAAATCATCTATTTATATTTCTCATCGTCTTGCTAGTACTCGATTTTGTGATCGTATTATAGTTATTCAGGATTGTAAGATTGTTGAAGAAGGAACTCATGAATACTTAATTGAAAATGGAACCATATATAAAGATTTATTTAATATACAAAGTAAATATTATAAGGAAGGAGAAGTTAAAGATGAAGAATAATAAAGTTAGTTTATTTAAAGCATTTAAGATAAATAGTCGTGGTGTTGGATTATTTTTAAAAAAATATCCACAAATGATTATCTCTAGATTTTTTTATACTATTTGGACTTCGCTTTCTCCTTATGTTGGAATATATTTAACAGCGTTAATTATTAATGAATTATCAACAGACAGAAACATTGAACAATTAAAAATGCTTGTTATTTTAACACTTGCATCTGCTGCTTTTATTGCTTTTGTAACAGCACTACTAAATAGATGGAAAAACATTCAAAATTCAAATCTATTTCATAAAGTAAGAGGCTTTTATTTAGAAAAAGTAATTAATATGGATTATGAAATATGTGATGATACCAAAACATCAGAATTATTATCAACTATTCTTCAAAATCAAAATGGTGGAGGATGGGGCTTATATAAAGTTATAGGTTTATCTGAACTTGTTTTATCATCAGTATTAAAAGTATTAGGTGGTATTGTTCTTACTATTTCCTTATTTACTTCAAAAGTACCAGTTTATAATAATTCATATCAATTTTTAAATAGTCCTTTAATTGGAATTGGGGTAATTTTATTAATGATTATCTGCGTATTACTTGCACCAATTTTTGCAAATAAATCTGAAAGTTATTTTGCAAAATATTCTAATTTACATAATTTAGGTAATCGTTTATTTGGCTTCTTTGGATGGCTTGGTTATAACTCTAAAGTTGCTACGGATATGAGAATATATCGTCAAGATAAATTATGTGATAAGTTTAACAGTGATAAAACTGATGTATTTGGTTCAAGTGGCTTTTTCGCAAAAATGGCAAGAGGAAAAATGGGAATACTTTGTATTATTTCTTCTATATTTTCTACTTTATTAGTTGGTATTATCTATTTATTTGTAGGAATTAAGGCTTGGTCTGGAGCTTTTGGATTAGGTAATGTTAGTCAGTATATTGCTTCTATTACATGTGTTACATCAGGATTATCTACTATTTTAAGAGTAATTGGTGTTATGATTAATAATACACCATTCTTAGAACTCACTTATTCATTTTTAGATATTCCTAATAAAATGTATCAAGGCAGTCTCACTATAGAAAAAAGAGCAGATAATGATTATGATTTTGAATTTAAAAATGTTTCATTTAAATATCCAGGCAGTGAAGACTTTGTGCTTAAAAATGTAAATATGAAATTTAAAATAGGAAAGAAGTTAGCTGTTGTTGGAAAAAATGGTAGTGGGAAAACTACTTTCATTAAGCTTTTATGTCGTTTATATGATCCAACAGAAGGTGAAATATTATTAAATGGGATTAATATTAAAAAATATGATTATCAAGAATATCTAAGTATCTTTTCGGTTGTATTCCAAGACTTTAATTTACTTGCTTTAACTCTTGGTGAAAATGTTGCTTCTTCATCTAATTATGACGAAGATGAAGTAATGTCATCACTAATTAAAGCAGGATTTAACGATAATATGAAGAAAATGAAAAATGGATTAAAAACATATATTTCTAATGAATATGATTCATCTGGTATTAGTGTATCTGGGGGAGAAAGTCAAAAAATTGCTATTGCGAGAACATTGTATAAAAATTCTCATTTTATAATTCTAGATGAACCAACAGCAGCATTAGACCCAATAGCAGAAGCTGAAATATATAGTAAATTTAATGAAATTGTAGAAGATAAAACCGCAATTTATATTAGTCATCGTCTTTCTTCTTGTAAATTCTGTAATGAAATATTAGTTTTTGATGAAGGTATGATTGTACAACAAGGTAATCATGAAGACTTAGTTGATGATAAAAATGGTAAATATTTTGAATTATGGAATGCGCAAGCACAATATTATAATAAATAAAAGTAAAGTACAATATGTACTTTATTTTTACTTATTTTCTAAAAATTTTTGTATAAATTTGTTGTAAGAAATGAAAAATTGTAGTATAATATTTACGTATTTTTTCTAGAAGAAGGTGTAAATATGGAAAGAAAAGTAGGTACAATTTCAAGGGGTATTAGATGCCCAATAATTAGAGAAGGAGATGACTTAGTAAAAATCGCCGTTGATAGTGTTTTAGATGCGGCATCATCAGAAAATTTCGAAATAAGAAATCGTGATGTTATCGCTTTAACAGAATCAATTGTTGCGAGATCACAAGGAAATTACGCAACTATTGATAATATTGCGACTGATGTAAAAGCAAAGATTTCATCAGATACAGTAGGTGTTATTTTTCCTATTCTATCAAGAAATCGATTTGCAATTTGTTTAAGAGGAATTGCTAAAGCGTGTAAAAAAATTGTATTAATGTTGAGTTATCCTAGTGATGAAGTTGGAAATTCTTTACTTACATATGACAAAATAGATGAAGCAGGTGTAAATCCTTACTCTGATGTTTTGACTCTTGAGAAATATCGTGAGTTATTTGGATATAATGTTCATGAATTTACAGGTGTTGATTATATAGATTATTATGCAAACCTAATTAAAGAAAGTGGAGCTGAAGTTGAAATCATTTTCGCAAATCAAGCAAAAACTATTTTAAATTATGTTAATAATGTTATTACTTGTGATATTCACACTAGAAATAGAACTAAACGCATATTAAAAGAAAACGGTGCGAAAGTAGTGTTAGGACTTGATGATATATTGATTGAATCAGTAGATGGTAGTGGATATAATGCTAAATATGGACTACTTGGTTCAAATAAAGCTACAGAATCTACAATTAAACTATTCCCTAAAGAATGCAAAGATTTAGTTGAAGCTATTCAAAAAGAAATTAAAAACAAAACAGGTAAACACGTAGAAGTAATGGTTTATGGTGATGGTGCATTTAAAGATCCTCAAGGTAAAATTTGGGAACTTGCTGACCCAGTTGTTTCTCCTGCCTTTACTGATGGTTTAATTGGTACTCCTAATGAATTAAAACTTAAATATCTTGCTGACAATGATTTTAAAAATTTAAAAGGAGAAGAACTAAAAAAAGCCATTTCTGAAAGCATTAAAGCCAAAAATACTAATTTAGTAGGTAATATGGCATCACAAGGAACTACGCCAAGACAGTTAACTGATTTAATTGGTTCTCTATGCGATTTAACTAGTGGTTCTGGTGATAAAGGTACACCAATAATCTTAATTCAAGGTTATTTTGATAATTACACTGATTAAAAAAGCTTTTCAAGTTTTTTTGAATTTAGAAAAGTTAAAAATTAAGACTATATAACAAAAAGTGATTATAGAAATTTACCTATAATCATTTTTTTGCTATATATTGCCGATAATGTAAATATCATAATTCGAAAAAATTTAAAAATAATATTTATATTATGTCTAATCATTATATTAATAATATTTTTATTTATAAATATGTATACCTTTTAGGATTAAATATAAATTTTCCTTCATTTTATAAGATAATTTTTCATTAATAAAATTAGTTGTTGTTGAAAGCATGTCCTTTTTATTGGCAAATATCTCATAGTTGTAGGTACATCTATTGTTATTAAAAAAAGCCTTTTATTTAGATGGGTATAATTAGGGATTTTTCTAATTAGCATCTTAAGAGGTAAAAAAAGAACCATACTCAAGAGTTATTAGCTCAGGGGTATGGTTTTTTCGTTGTT
>CAZDPJ010000007.1:0-64698 GCA_964507405.1 uncultured Staphylococcaceae bacterium | reverse complement strand
TACTAGATATTTAACCTTATAATTTTTGTTGCACTTCTAATTACAATTTAGCAAAAAATGTGTTTGTTATAATAAATCTATTATATACGATAGGTTTTACCAATTATTGTTAATAATTAAATGATTAGTTTCCCCTTTTAATTCATTTTCTTTTACAAAATAATAAAAATTAGGTATAATAAGTATATATGAAAAGGGGGCTAATAATGTATAAAAAAGGTTTAAAGAAAAATATTGTTATTTTAACTTTAGTTATGCTATTATCTTTGACATTATCTAGTTGTAAAATCAGTGAATCTTACGCTGAAAAGATCAATACATCATTTGAAAATGGAACTCCACTTACATATAATGATGTAATGGTCAAACTTGGAACTCCATTTAGTCAAGAGATTGAAGGTACTCCTTCAGTCGCAACAGGATATGCTGAATGGTTTGAAGGATATGTTGAAGGTGATGAAGATAAGTTTGTTAAAGATAATCAAAAAGGAAAAAAGATAAAAGCAATATATGTTGAATTTGTTAATGGTAAAGCAATAGGTGCGAAGTATTATGTCGTTAATGAAGAGAAAAATTAAAAGATATAGTTTTATTATGTTGCTTATATTATTTCTGTTTCCTTTAATTAGTTGTAATAAAATTACAAAGAGTAATTATGATAAAATATCAATAGGAATGAAAAAACAAGAAGTTATTGAGATATTAGGATTACCTAATGAAGAATTGCAACAATTAACTTATGATGTTTATTATTGGTATGATAATGCAACTAGTTTTAAGGATGCAATGAAAAAAGATGAAGAAGGGAAAGAAGTTAAATGTATTATCATTACTTTTAGTGCTAGTGCGGATCCACAAGTAACTCATAAAGAATATGGTAGTATAAAAGATTTTAAAGGTGAATAATTATGAGCTATGCAACAACAAGACTTGAAAATGATAAGAGAAAAAATAAACCAAATGTTGTATTTCCAATCATTAATACATTTCTTGCTTGTATATTACTAGGAATTTTAATATTCTTATTCTGTACAAGTGAAGGTAAATTTCCTATTGGTTTATTTATATTTTGTTTAATAATATTAATTTTATATCCAGTTTCTAGTTGGTTAAATAGTTATGTTTTAAAAAAATTAAACTTAAAGAAAATTAATAACTATGAAAAAGAAACAGAAATGTTAATTAAATATGTTAGAAGATATGAATCATATAAAGCATTTGAACTTGGAAAAGATGTTAATATTAAATTTAACATTGAAAAAGATGTATCTATTAATGAAGAAGAACCAAAATTTAATGTAAATAATTGTAGTTTAGGTGAACCTAAAAATGCTAATGTATTATTAACATTAAGTGTAAGTTTTGCTGGTATCGAAGTAAATAAAACAACAAAAGAAATTGTGGGAATATCTGGAATGCTACCACGCTCAGTGTGGTATCCTAAACATCTTAAAGCTCCACAAGCAACTAAAGCAAAAATTACAGTTGATTTTGGTGAATTTAATATAGATAGAAAGATTGTTATTCATGCTTTAAGAAGAGCAGATATATATTATGATAATAAAACTGGATGGTTAGTATTTGGTGAAAGAAAGGTAACTGTTATAGATGATTGCTATGAAATTAGTAAAGATGTAATTATGGTAATTCGTGAACAAGAACTAATGTCAGTATGGATTAAACTGTCTCCTGATTTACTTGTTAAATAGTAAAATCAGTAATAAAATATCTTATTAAAATATTTGCTTATAAGAAATAAATATGCTATAATAAATAATGAAGTGAAGTCTTTATAAAATAAAGAAGTAACAAAAATATATATAGAAAAGGAGTTTTGAAAATGGAAACATATGGAATCGAAAAATTAGGAATTATTGCTCCTAAGGCTGTTTATCGTAATTTAACACCAGCACAATTAACTGAAGCTGCGTTACGTCGTGGTGAAGGTACTTTATCACAAACTGGTGCTTTAGTTGTAACTACTGGTAAATATACTGGTCGTTCACCTCAAGATAAATTCATCGTTGATACTGAAGGTGTTCATGATGAAATTGCATGGGGTAAAGTTAATAGACCTATCTCAAGAGAAAAATTTGATGCTATTAAAGGCAAAATGGCTGCATACATGCAAGGAAGAGAAGTATTCGTATTTGATGGTTATGCAGGTGCTGATAAAAAATATACAAAGAAATTTAGAATTGTTAATGAACTTGCTAGTCAAAATATGTTCATTCATCAATTATTAATCAGACCTACAGCTGAAGAATTAGCTGAATATGGTGAACCTGATTATACTATTCTTTGCGTTCCTGGATTTAAATGTGACCCTGTTGTTGATGGCGTTCATAGTGAAGCTGCAATTATTATTGACTATGAAGCACATATGATTATTATTTGTGGTTCTCAATATGCTGGTGAAATTAAGAAGAGTGTATTCTCTACTATGAATTATGTTATGACAAAACAAAATGTATTACCAATGCATTGTTCAGCAAATATGGACCCTGTAACTGGTGAAACTGCTGTATTCTTTGGTTTATCTGGAACTGGTAAAACAACATTATCTGCCGACCCAGCTCGTAAATTAATCGGTGATGATGAACATGGATGGAGTCCTGATGGTGTATTTAATTTCGAAGGTGGATGCTATGCTAAATGTATCAACTTATCTAAAGAAAATGAACCTGATATCTATAATGCAATTAAATTTGGCTCATTAGTTGAAAATGTTATTATGGATCCAGAAACTCGTGAATTTGATTTTAACGATGGTAGTTTAACTGAAAATACACGTGTTGGTTACCCAATTGATTATATTAATAATGCTCAAGTACCTAGTAAAGGTGGCGTTCCTAAAGTTGTTATTTTCTTAACAGCTGATGCATTTGGAGTTCTTCCTCCAATCAGCCGTCTAGATAAGAATGCTGCTATGTATCACTTTGTTACTGGATTTACTTCTAAACTTGCTGGTACTGAACGTGGTGTTACAGAACCTCAACCTACATTCTCTACATTATTTGGTGAACCATTCATGCCAATGGATCCATCTGTATACGCAGAAATGTTAGGTGATAAATTAGAAAAATATGGAACTCAAGTTTATCTAGTTAATACTGGATGGGCTGGTGGAAGTGCTGCTGCTGGTGCTAAACGTATGAAACTTGCTTATACAAGAGCAATGGTCACAGCCGCATTAAATGGTTCATTTGAAGGCGTTGAATTCAAACATCATGACGTATTTAATGTAGATTACCCAGTTAGTTGCCCTAATGTACCTAGTGAAAAATTAGATGCTCGTGGTATGTGGGAAGATAAAGCCGCATATGATGAACAAGCAAATAAACTTGCACAAATGTTCGTTGACAATTTCACAAAGAAATATCCAAATATGCCTAAAGAAATTGTTAATGCTGGTCCTAAACCAATTAAATAAGAATTTAAAAACACTTAAGGGATTATCCTTAGGTGTTTTATTTTATATATTGATAATATTAATATTAAAATTAATGTATGAAATATTCATTTAACAATAATTATAATATAGGTTACACAAATAATGTTATTTAATCATTCATTTGCAATTTTAATGAAAATTTGATATAATAAGTTGATTAAAAAGTATAAACCAAAAACAATATAAGTTAAGTAAAAAGGAGATATGCAATATGTCTAAACTACAAATTAAAAATTTACATGTAAGTGTCGAAGGAAAAGAAATTCTAAAAGGAGTTAACCTTGAAATGAATACTGGTGAGTTCCATGTTATTATGGGGCCAAATGGAACTGGTAAATCAACTCTTGCTTCTACTATTATGGGACATTATAAATATGAAGTTACTGAAGGTGAAATCTTACTAGATGGTGAAGATGTATTAAAAATGTCTGTTGATGAAAGAAGTAGAAAAGGCTTATTTCTTGCAATGCAATATCCTAGTGAAATAGCTGGTGTTACTAATTCTGATTTTATTAAAAGTGCAATGCAAGCACGTCTTGGTAAAGATGAAAGAATTTCTTTATTTAAATTTATAAAAGAATTTGATAAAGCAGTTAAAGAATTAAAGATGCGTGAAGATCTACCTCAAAGATATGTTAATGAAGGCTTTTCTGGTGGCGAAAAAAAACGTAATGAAATATTACAAATGAAGATGTTAAAACCTAAATTTGCTATTCTTGATGAAATTGATTCTGGCCTTGATGTTGATGCTTTAAGAATTGTTGGTGAAAATGTTAATAACATGAAGTCTAGTGAATTTGGTACTTTAATAATTACACACTATGAAAGATTACTTGATTATTTATCAATAGATAAAGTTCATATTTTAATTAATGGTAAAATTGTTGCTGATGGTGGATTAGAATTAATTTCTAAAATTGACCAAGAAGGTTATGACTGGATTAAGGAAGAATTAGGCATTGAAGATGAAGTTAGAGTTAATCCTAATATTCTTGGTACTTGTGCTGTCAAAAAGACACTAGGAGAAAAAGATGAATAGTGTATTAACTAAAGAACAAACTAAAGAGTATATTATCAAAGAGGACTTACCCTTAATTAAATATGAATTAAGTGATTCTGATAATATTAATATTACAGTTGAAGAAAATAGTAATGGTAGTATGATTTTATATAATGTTACTGATAAAATACTTAATGTTAATATGAATATTAATCTTTCTCTTAATTCAACATTTAAATTATATAATATTAATACTTCATCAAATGACGCTAGTGTTAATATTCTTTGTAATTTAAATGATAAGAATGCTAATTTTGAAAGTTTAAATGTAGTGCTAAGTAAGAATAATGCAAATTATAATAGTTCAATTACTATTAATCATTACTCAAGTTATACTTCAAGTGATTTATCAGTATATGCTATTGCTAAAGATAAATCGCATATTGTACTTGACAACAATGCATTTATTAAAAAAGCATCCGCTAAATCTGTTGCTCATCAAAAAGCAAAAGGGTTAACATTAGATAAAACATCATTGATTAAAGCCCTTCCTAATTTATATATTGATGAATATGATGTAATAGCAAATCATGCCGCATCAATTGGTTCACTAAATCCTGATGATTTATTTTATTTAATGAGTAGAGGATTAAATAAAGAAGAAGCATCAAAAATAATTATTATGGGATTCATTACTCCTCTAATTGATAAAATCAATGATGAAGATACAAAAAAAATGATTTTAAATAAGTTCTTAGAACAAGTTATTTAATAGAAAGGAGATGTTAATATGAATAATGTAAAGAAAGATTTTCCAGTACTTGTGAATAATCCATCTTTAATATATTTAGATTCATGTGCTACATCTTTAAAACCAAAATCTGTAATTGATAAAATAGATGAATATTATGAAAAATATGGGGTTAATGTTAATCGTGGTGTATATGATTTAAGTTATCATGCTACGGTTGAATATGAAGAAACTAGAAATATAACTGCTTCTTTTTTAAATGCTAAACCAGAAGAAATCGTATTTACTAAAGGCGCAAGTAATGGACTTAATTTAATTGCTTCAAGTTATGGATTAGATAACATTAATGAAGGTGATGAAATTATAACTAGTGAACTTGAACACCATAGTAATGTTATTCCATGGCAGAATGTTGCGAAAAGAAAAAAAGCAGTACTTAAATTTATTGAATTAGATAGTACTGGTAGAATAACTATTGAAAGTTTTAAGAAAGTTTTATCTAATAAAACTAAGGTTGTTGCGATAACCTATGTTTCAAATGTTATGGGTTATATTACCCCTATAAAAGAAATTATTCGTTTAGCTCATAGTGTTGGAGCGGTAGTTGTCTTAGATGCTGCTCAAGCCGTTCCTCATATGGCTATTGACGTAAAAGATTTAGATGTTGATTTCTTAGCATTTTCTGCACATAAGATGCTTGGCCCGACAGGTTTTGGTATCGTATATGGTAAATATAATTTATTACAAAAAATGGAACCAATTGAATTTGGTGGAGATATGAATGATAATGTTGATTTATATGAATCTCATTATAAAGATGCTCCATATAAGTTTGAAACTGGTACTCCGCCTATTGCTGAAGCAATTGCTTTTAAAGAAGCTATAAAATATATTGAGAACTTTGGATATGACAAAATCCAAGAAAATGAAAAAGCATTAACTAAATATGTTATAGATGAAATGATGAAAATAGAAAATGTAATAGTTTATAATCCAACTGTAGAAACTGGTACTATTGCATTCAATATTAAGAATGTTCATCCTCATGATGCCGCAACTTTTTTTGATCAAGCACATGTTGCTTTAAGAGCTGGTCATCATTGTGCTCAGTTAATTACTAAATGGTTGGAATGTGTGGGAACTCTTAGAGTTTGTTTCTATCTATATAATGATTTTGAAGATGCTTGTAAATTTGTTGAAGCCGTAAAAGGTGCGGCTGAATATTTTAAGGAGTGGTAATAATGAATAATTTGTCAACTTTATATGGTCAAATTATTAGTGAACATCGTAAATTTCCACGTAATAAAGGACTTATTCCTGGGTATAAAACTTTAAGACTAAAGAATCCATCTTGTGGAGATGATGTAACTATTCAATTAGATATTAAAGATGGAATCATTAAAGATGTTAGACATGATGGTACGGGTTGTGCTATATGTTGTTCATCAGCTTCAGTAATGAGTGAAGTCCTAAAAGGAAAAACAGTAAAAGAAGCAGAAAGTATAATTAATGATTTCTATGAATTAATTAAGGGCAATATGCCTGAAGATGAAGAACGTTTAGAAGAAGCTATCGTATATATAAACATTCATAATTTTCCACCTCGTGTAAAATGTGCTACCCTTTCATGGCGTGCAGCTGGTGCCTTATTACTTGGTGAAGAAGGAGAAAAAGAAGAACATGAGTGATGAAAGAAAAGAAATAAATGAAATAGTCGGTGATTATAAATACGGTTTCAAAACAGATGTTGAAAATGTCTATGATACAGGTCATGGTATTAATGAAGATGTTGTAAGAAAAATTTCATTAATGAAAAATGAACCTGAATGGATGTTAGAACTAAGACTTAAAGCATATCATGAATTTGCTAAAATGAAATGGCCTAAATTTGGACCTAATCTTGATAGTATTAATTTTGATGAATATATATATTATATTAAATCAAGTCAAAAAGTTGAAAAAGACTGGAATGAAGTTCCTAAAGCTATTAAAGATACTTTTGATAAACTTGGTATAAGAGAAGCAGAACAAAAATATTTAGCTGGTGTTTCTACTCAATTTGAATCAGAAGTTGTTTACCATAATACATTAACCGAACTTGAAAAACTTGGTGTTTTATTCTGTGATACAGATACAGCAGTAAAAAAATATCCTGAACTTGTTAAAGAATATTTCGCAAAAGTAGTTCCATATACTGATAATATGTTTGCTGCGTTAAATACAGCAGTATGGAGTGGTGGTTCATTTATTTATGTACCAAAAGGCGTAAAACTTGAAAAACCATTACAATCATATTTTAGAATTAATACTGAACTTATGGGCCAATTTGAAAGAACATTAATTATCGTCGATGATGAAGCAAGTCTTCACTATGTTGAAGGTTGTACAGCTCCTCAGTATTCAGCTTATTCTTTACATGCTGCTGTAGTAGAAATCTATGTTAAAGAAAAAGGATACTGTCGTTATTCAACTGTTCAAAACTGGTCTAATAATATTATTAACTTAGTTACTAAAAGAGCCTTAGTTGAAGCAGAAGGTCATATGGAATGGATTGATGGTAATATTGGTTCTAATATTAATATGAAATATCCTGCTTGTATCTTAAAAGGAGAAAAAGCTAAAGGTACAACTGTTTCAATAGCTTTTGCTGGAAGTGGTCAAATCCAAGATACAGGTGCTAAAATGATACATCTTGCACCTAATACAACAAGTCAAATAATATCTAAATCTATTTGTAGAGGTGGAGGAAAAGTAAATTATAGAGGTACAGTTAGATTATCTTCTCAAGCTACATCCTCTAAAGCCCATGTTGAATGTGATACAATCATTTTAGATGATATATCTACAAGTGATACAATTCCTACAAATATTGTTGAAAATGATTCTTCATATATTGAACATGAAGCAACAGTTTCAAAAGTAAACGAAGAACAATTATTCTATTTAATGAGTAGAGGCTTAACTGAAGCAGAAGCAACTGAAATGATTGTTATGGGCTTTATTGAGCCTTTCGCAAAAGAACTTCCAATGGAGTATGCTGTAGAACTTAATCAGTTAATTAAACTTGAAATGAAAAATTCTATCGGATAAAAAATAAAAGTGTTTGCTAAATGCGAGCACTTTTTTGTATAAATTAATTATTTAATCGAATAATAAATTTGGTGATATAATGATTAATAATAACATTAAAATATTGGATAAAGATTTAGAAACAGACATTTTAATTGTAGGCGTAACATTAACAGGAATCCTACTTGCTTTCTATTTGAAAGAAGCAGGATACAATGTTCTTTTAGTTGATAATAATATAAATATATCTAGCTTTAATTCAAAAAGAATTGTAAGTATTATTCAAGATAATTTATATCAAGATATTATAAGAAAAATAGGATTAAAGAAGACAAGACTGTATTTAGATTTAATGAATAGCGCAATTGATAGATATGAAGTATTAAGAAGAAAGTATCAATTTGATTTTAAAAAGATTCCCGTATATATGTGCACATTATCAAATTCTACAAAGTTAGAAGATGAAAGTACTATTTTAAATACTCTAAAAATAGACTCTAAATTTATGGGGTGTATAAATTATCACTTTCCAGCTAAAAACGCAATATTGTACCCAAATCAGGCTCAAATCAACGTTTATAAGCTAATTAATGAATTATCCAAAGATTTAACTATCTATGATGATGTAATAGTAACAAAGATATCTAATAAATGTGTATATACTAATAAATATAAAATTAATGCTAAAAAAATAGTTTTTTTAAATAATAATACATATATTAAATTTATGGGAATAAATAATAGTAGTGTTTTAACAAAATCATCTTATACACTAATTACAATAAATAAAAAATATGATGTAACATATATATCTGATATTAATTGTAATATATGGATTATACCTTATAATAATTATTTAATTATTGAAAGTAAAAATGATTGTAAATATAAAAATATAAAACAATTTATTAAAAAATATTTTAAAGATGAAAAAATATTATATAAATGGACAAGTAGTAATTATAATACATTAGATAGTTTACCTTATATTGGTAATTATAATGAAACATTTAATAATTTATTTATAGCTACTAATTATAATAATCAGAATCCTCTTGAATCAATGATTATATCAAATATCTTATTTAGTCTTTTACAAGGAAATGAATCTGTTTATACAAGATTATTTAATCCAAATAAAGTTGTTAAAAATAATACTTTAACTAAATATTTGAAAATGTATGAATCATTAATTTATAATAATTAATTTAATAAAAAAGCATAAGTTCTATTATTAAAAATATAACTTATGCTTATTTTAAATTTATAATATTAAACGCCAATATCCAGTTTTATTAGAACCTATTCTTTCAATTATGCTATTATCAACAAGTTCTTTAATAACTTGGTGAGTTGCTCTTTCTTTTTTGTTAATTATACTCATTACTATTTTTGAATTTTCAATCACACATTTATTGCTTTTCATAAAATTAACAATTTTTTTCGCATCAGAAGATAATGCAGTATAATTACTATTATTATTATTATTATCTTTTTTTCTTTTAAATATAAAAGCAAACCCAAAATTATATTTACAATAATCCCAACCTACATCACTTATTTTACATGCATTATCCATTCTTTTTAATCCTCTTCCTAATGTTTCTACATCAAAGGCTTTAAAGATTATTTCTTGAATAATTTTATGTTTAGTTCTTGATGGTAAGATTCTTTCAATATAATCAATTGGAGTAAATTCTCCAAATGCTCCTGGATTATATATTTCAATATTTTCAGGATCAATTGTTACTTGATGCTCCGAATCAGCAAAATAGACACAATGTATAAGAAAATTAATTACTATTTCTCTAATAGCTACAATTGGAACCTCAGGAACTTCAACTCGTTGTATATCATTTATTTCGACTTTCCAGCTCATTTTTTGATTAATAAAATTAGTTATATTATTGATTAGTTGAAAAATATTACCTTCGAATCTTTTTAAATCAATTGGATTTAAACGTTCAGTTGTCGCATATTCTACGGCTTTAAATACTAATGGACAATTTTTTCCAAATAAGTATAATCCAGCGTTTGTAAGTTTACCATTAACCATCAAATTAAGTCTAGTTAAGAGTTCTTCATTTGTGTGGTCAAATTTATTAATACGCCCCATAGAAATTGCTTGTCTATAGTATAGATCAACAGATTCGTTATCAATATATTCGCTTCCATAGTTGGTTATAGCATTTTCCCATAAATCATTATATTCATGACTTTCTTTTATAAGTTTTCTTAAAACTAGTGGATCAACAGTGAGATTTTGTTGTTCAACTCTTATATAGAAAGAATCTTTATAAGCATTAGGCTTATTTCTCCCTGAAAAAGTAACACTTATAATTGTTTTGTTATCAATAGTAAGAGGACAATAGTAGGATATATACTTGGCATAATTGAATTTTGTATTCTTGTCGCTAAAGTAGACAAAGTATCTTTACCGATAGCATGCCCAATAATATCTCCATTATCTTTAACTCCGAAATAAATGGTTCCACTTCCTGATTTATTAAGCATCGCGACAATCGCTTTACATGCTTTCTCAAATTCAGCAGTAGATTCTTTATATTCAACAGTTTCATTTTCTTTTCCTAAATTCATATTAACAATTTCCTCCAATCAGTTATAATAATATAATAAAAAGCAAAAAATGCAAGATAAATTGCAAGATAAATGCATAAAAAAATTATTTAATTTGCTTTGAATATTTAAAAAAAGTAACTTTTGATATATGTAGAAGTTTTGTTGCTTCTTTACTTGTAATTTCTTTTTTATGGAATCTATTAACTATTTCTTCAAAATTATCAGGAAGGGTATATTTTGGCCTTCCCATATGAATCCCTTTTTCTTTCGCAAGTCTTATTCCTTCTGCTTGTCGTTGTTTAATGTTTTCACGTTCATTTTGCGCAACAAAACTTAATACTTGAAGAACTATATCAGCAATAAACTTTCCTACTAAATTCTTATCTTCTATTCTAGTATCAAGTAGTGGAAAATCAATTACAAAAATATTTACCTCTATTACTTTGGTTAGTTCAGCCCATTCATTCATAATCATATCATAGTTTCTTCCAAGGCGGTCTATTGATTTAACAATTAATAAATCATTTTTTTTAAGTTTTGCTTTTAAAGCTTGATAACTTTTTCGATTAAAGTCTTTCCCACTTTGCATATCAACATAAATGACATCATCTGTTAAATCATATTTATACATTTCCTCCATTTGTCTTGCAATATTTTGAGTATTTGATGATACTCTAACATAACCATATTTCATATATTTTTCTCCTTTATTTTTAGTAGTTCAATTATAACACTCTAAATTTAAAGGAAATTAAAGAAAAAATACTACATTTTTTTGTAGTATTTAGTTTAATTATTTAATTAATTTACTTGATTTTTTATTTAATACACTAGATGAAAATACTTTTAAATATTTATCATTTACTTTTTTATTTAATAATGCTTGTTTGATAACAATATCAATTAGTTTAGTAAAGCTAATATTTGCTTTATCAAATAAATAAAAAGCAAAAGAACCTGGAATTGTATTAATTTCATTTATATATATATTATTAGTATCTTCATCATATATAGTATCAATTCTAACAACTCCACATAAATTTAAAGATAAATATGCTTTTTTACATATATCTTTTATTTTTGTTTCTAATGATTCATTAATTATGGCGGGGATTATTCGATTAGAAGAATCATCTAATTTATCAAGTCTTTCATATTTATCAACAAAAGATAATATTTCATCGGTTTTCTTTACTTCTTCAATACACGATAATACTAGTTTATTACCATCTTTACAAATAGCTATATTATATTCTTTAAAATTAGATAGTTTCTTTTCAATTAAAAGTCTTTCACCAAATTTAAGTCCTTCCTCAACCCCGATACGAAGTTCAGTATCATTATGGGCGGTACTAATACCAATACTAGAACCAAGACGAGCAGGTTTAATTATTACAGGAAACTGAATAGTGTTATTAATCTCTTTTAAACATTCATAATAAGTTTTGGTAGATGTCATTTTTATATAAGGAAGAACTGGTAAGTTTTCTGTATATAAGATTTGTTTAGAATATATTTTATCTTGACAAATACTAGAAGATGTAAGATCAGCTTGTGTATATGTACCATTAACTAAATCAAGGAAGGCACTAAGGGTTCCATCTTCAACTCCCTCACCATGAACAACGGGAATAAAGACATCAATGATAGTTGGTTTTGATTTCTTATTATGTAATTTATAATAGGTTTTATTATTATCGGTAAAGAAATATATTTCTTTACATTTTGAAAATGAATTATTTTTATAAGTGTTAATATCAGATAAATCATCACCTATTAACCATTGTAATTTTTTGGTTAAATAAAAAATAGTTATATTATATTTGTTTTTATCACATGCATGATATACTTGTAATCCAGATAAAATAGATATATCATGCTCTACTGATTTTCCTCCAATAATTATTCCAATATTTAATTTGTTATTATCCATATTCACCTTTCTAAGAAGTTATCAGGTAAATCATTTTCGATTAATAGGCTAACTTCTTCATTTTTATATTTTATTTTAAAATAAGTAAAAGCTTCTTTAAAACTATTAAAGATCAAATAATGTTCATTATTTTCTTCTAATACTTTTTGATAATATTTAATCATTTTATTTTTAATTAGATATATATCATCAAAAATATTTAATAAATATGTTGCGGCTAAAGAATTAATTTTTTCACTTGATTTTCCCGTATCAACAATACCAGGAGTAATAATTATTTTTTTAGTATTAAGGTGCTTAATTACATTTACCGCGTTATAGAATCCTTTTATATTAGCATTATAACTATCATCATATATATTATAATTATCTATTTTTTTATATTCAAGTCGATGAGGACTACTTGATAATGTATATATTTTAGAAATAAATTCTTCATTTGAAATATATATATTATATTTTCTTAAGGCTTTAATGACTCCATAAACAATTAAAATATTATTAATATTGTGAATGCCAATAAGGTGGGTTTTAATATTAAGCTCATTATTTTCATCTATAATGGTAAATTCCATTAAATCGAAAGATACTTTAATATCTTTAACATATATATCATTATCTGAATTAATACCTACATAATTAATATTTTTTATTGAAATTATTTCTTTAGATTTAATAAATGAATTATCTCCATTTAATATTGCTGTTTTATTGTAATCCATAAAATTTAATATTTCAAATTTCGCTTTCACAACATTATCTATGGTTTTAAATGTTTCTAGGTGTTGGGGGCCAATATCAGTAATACAAGCAATATCAGGATTAATAAATTCAGTCATTTTACTTATTTCATTTAAATGGTTTGTTCCCATTTCACATATAAATATTTCAGTATTAGACTTTAACATTAAATTAATTGTTTTGGTTATACCTAACATTGTATTAAATGATTTAGGGGTTGCTATTGTTAATGTGTTATTTTCTAATATATGATTTAATATATTTTTAGTTGATGTTTTTCCATAACTACCTGTTATTGCTATTTTTATTAATTTTTTATTACTATTTAATTTTAATTTTGCTTTTTTTATATATTTATTATTTATATATCGTTCAATTGGATAGTTAATAATATTAGATAGAAGTAATATATATGGCATTAATAAATTAATAAAAATAAATATTAGTAAATTCTTATTTGGAATAATTAATATTAATGTTGTAATTATTAATATATATGTAATTATTAATCTAATTATTCGTTTTGTAATATTTAATGATACTATATATTTAGGATGTTTAACTATAAAAAATAAACATATTAATAAATTAATAATAATGTTATATAGGAAAAATAAGATATATATAATAATCATTATATAAAGTATAATTAATAACTTTTGATGATAATATAATTTAAAACTACGCTTCATAAATTTATTAATATCATAATGATCTTGTTGAAATATAGTTAATAAATATTTAAATAGTAGTAAAAATATATATGTAAATGATATTATATTAAGAATATTTATATATATCATTTTAATTGACACCTAAATATTTTTTAAGAATTATCTTAAAATAGTTTTTTCTTTCAAGATATGGGAAATGCCCTACATCATCAAAGGTAATAAGACCTGCATTTTTAATTTTCTTTTTCATAATTAAGGCATCTTTATATGGCGTTTCAAGGTCATCTCTACCCCAAATAATTAAAGTTTCCACATTTATTTTGGATAAACATGGTTTTAAGTTTTGTTTTATTACTTTTGAAAGAATTCCTTTCATAATTAAAGAAGAAGATACATAATCTAAACTACCACTAGTAGTGGTTAATTGATTATATTTAGTTATATTTTTAGTTTTACGATAATAAAATTTCAAATATTTATATTTTAAAATACTAAATAGCTGTTTAATTGTTCGTTTCTTTTTAATTCCAGCACTATCAACTAGGATTAATTTAGATATATTTTTGCTTATACTTGCATATTTAATTGCAATTCTACCACCAAATGAATGACCTAAGATAATTGGATTATTAATTTGTAATTCATCAATGAAAGTAAATAGAAAATGAACATAATTATTTAGACTATATACATACATTGGTTCTTCACTTTTACCAAATCCAGGTAGGTCAATTAAATATATCGTAAAGTCTTTTTCTAAATAACTACATATATAATCAAATGTATGGTAATTTGTCCCCCATCCATGTAATAAAATAATAGGTGGTCCCATTCCTCTTATATCATAATTTATTTTAATATCATCATATAGATATTCCATAGTATCCCTCTTTTCATACTATCATATTCAAAATTAATTAAAATAATACAAAAAACAAAAAATAATTTCATTTACTTTTTATATTAAATTTGGTATAATAATATATGGTGAAGCCTATGAATAAAATAATAACAGACTTAAAAGAAAAACTAAATACTGAAAAAGTACTAGTCGCATGTTCTACTGGTGTTGATTCAATGGTTTTATTACATTTAGTTTTAAATGCAATTGATCCAACCCAAATCGTTGTTGCGCATGTAAATCATGGTAAACGAGAACAATCAGTTATTGAAGAAGAATATATAACAGAATTTTCTAAAGAAAAAAATATAAAGTGTTATGTAAAAAGATTAGGACATATCAATAATGGTAATTTCCAATCTATTGCGCGTAAAATGCGGTATGGATTTTTTGAAGAAATCTGTGAAAAAGAAAACATTAAATATATATTACTTGCTCATCATGCTAATGATAACTTAGAAACAATTACCATGAGAATGTTAAAATCATCTTCATTAAAAGGGTATGCGGGGATTGAAAAAGAAAGTATATATCATAACTATATTATTTATAGACCATTAATCACTATTTCCAAAAAAGAAATAATTGATTATAGTATAAAACATAACATCAAGTATTATGAGGATTCAAGTAATAGTGAATTAGATTATACAAGAAATAGAATAAGACATTTAATTACGCCAATATTATTAGAAGAAAATCCTAATTTATATAGTGCTATTAATTATTATAGTGAAACTCTTTTAAATGCGAATGAAATAATAGAAAAGGAAGAGACTTCCTTTATTAAAAATAAGATAATGGTAAATAATAAAAATGGTATATTAACATATACATTAAATATGGATGATTATTTAATGTTACCTACTTTTTATAAAAAACAAATTCTCTTTAGATTATTAAAGAAATATAGTTTATCCCATCAATGTATTGAAGATATAATGAAAAAGATAACTTCTAATAAAACCAATATTGTATCAAAAATAAACAATGAACTTTCTTTAATTAAAGAATATAATCAGATACTTTTTACAGAAGAAGATATTAGTAATATTAATTATTACTTGGAAGCAAGAAATGAAGGTATTTACGATTTACCAAATAATGGAAAATTAGTGGTAAATAAAAATAATTGTAATTTTATCACAACTAATAAAGAATTATGTTATAATATAGAAAGATTACCAGTTATCATTAGAAATCGTGAAGCTGGTGATAAAATAGCTAATAAATTAGTTAGTGATTTTATTACAAAGAAGAAAATCCCTTATCTAATAAAAAAAGATATCTTACTTCTTTGTGATGAAAACAATAATATTTTAGCTGTACTTGGCTATAAAGGAGGAAAATAATGGCAGAAGTAAAGAATAATAGTCCAAAACGTAAGTTTGGATGGGGAAGTTTATTTATGCTTCTCATTATCGCTTTAGTAATATTTGGTGTTATTAGAGCTGTATTAGGAACAGGTAGTAAAACTGCTGAATTAGATCAAGCAACTTTTCTAACTAGTATAAGTAAAAATGGACTTACACTTAATAGTGAAATCTCTTATGATAAAATTGATAGTAAAAGTGCAACAGGGGATAATCAAGGCTATGTTATTACTGGTTCATATAAGAAAGGACAAATGGGTGAATATACTCATTTTACAGTAAACTTAAGTGATGAGGGTTATGAAGAATTACTAGAGTATGCAAAACTAGTACAAATATTAGAACTTACCGAAGAAGATAGTAATTATTTTGTTGTAAATAATTTAACTCTTAATTCATCATTTAGTGTATTAAGTTTAATTAGTGTTGTTTTACCAATCATTTTAATTGTTGGTCTTGCTATATTCCTTATAAAAAGTGGTAGCAAATCTAATAATCAAGCATTTGATTTTGGTAGAAGTCGTGCAAGACTTAGCAGAAAATCTGGTACAACATTTAAAGATGTTGCGGGATTACAAGAAGAAAAAGAAGAAATGGTTGAAATTGTTGACTTCTTAAAGAATCCTAAAAAATACTTTGAGATGGGCGCAAGAATTCCTAAAGGTCTATTACTTGTAGGTCCTCCAGGAACTGGTAAAACATTACTTGCAAGAGCTGTTGCTGGTGAAGCAAATGTACCATTCTTTACAATTTCAGGTTCTGACTTTGTTGAAATGTTTGTTGGTGTAGGTGCAAGCCGTGTTCGTGATATGTTTAAAATTGCAAAACAAAATGCTCCATGTATCATCTTTATTGATGAAATTGATGCTGTAGGTCGCCAACGTGGTACAGGCCTTGGTGGTGGACATGATGAAAGAGAACAAACATTAAATCAATTACTTGTTGAAATGGATGGATTTGGCACAAATAGTGGTATCATTGTTATGGCCGCAACAAACCGTGCTGATATCTTAGACCCTGCTCTACTTCGTCCAGGAAGATTTGATAGACAAATTCATATTTCTCTTCCTGATGTAAATGCTAGAGAAGAAATCTTAAAAGTTCATGCTCGTAATAAACATTTATCTCCTCGTGTAAATCTAATGGATATTGCTAGACGTACACCTGGATTTAGTGGTGCTGATCTTGAAAACTTATTAAATGAAGCTGCATTACTTGCGGCGAGAGAAAACTGTCGTGAAATTAAAATTTATCATATTGATGAAGCTGTTGATAGAGTAATGATGGGTCCTGCTAAAAAATCTAAGAAATATACTGATACTGAAAAAGCATTAGTTGCTTATCATGAAGCAGGTCATGCGGTTATTGGTATTAGATTAAAGCATGCCTCAGTTGTACAAAAAATAACAATTGTACCTCGTGGTGATGCTGGTGGATATAATTTAATGACTCCTGCTGAAGAAACATTCTTACAAACAAAACAAACTTTAACTGCTCAAATTACAAGCCTACTTGCTGGTAGAATTGCTGAGCAAATGGTATTTAATCAAATGACAACTGGTGCTCATGATGACTTTAGAAAAGCAACTGCCATAGCTCGAGCAATGGTTACTGAATATGGTATGAGTAGTTTAGGTCCTGTTCAATATGAACGTAACAGCAGTCAAGTTTTCTTAGGTCGTGACTATATGTCAGATAAGAATTTCTCAGACCAAGTAGCTTTAGAAATTGATAATGAAGTACGTAAAATTATTAATGAATGCTATGAACAAGGTCAACAAATTTTAACTGAAAATAGACAACTTCTAGACTTACTTGCTAAACACTTAGTTGAAATTGAAACATTAACTAAAGAAGATATTGATGATTTAGTTAATACTGGTCAACTTGCTTGGTGGGAAAAGAAAAAAGCAAAGATTGCTGAAGCTGAAATGAAGAGACTTGCTGAAGAAGCAGAAAAAGAAAATAATAGTTCTGAAAGAGAAGAATAATGAGATTAGATAAATATTTAAAAGTATCTAGACTTATTAAAAGAAGAACTCTTGCTAAAGAAGCAAGTGAAGCTGAAAGAGTATATGTTAATAATCTTCCAGCGAAACCTTCAAAAGAAGTTAAAATAGATGATTTAATTAAAATCCAATTTGGTAGAAAAATTATCGAAGTAAAAGTTACTTCTCTTGTTGATTCTACTAAAAAAGCTGATGCTAGTTTAATGTATGAATTAGTTTCAGAACAATCAATTAATTAAAAAGAGGGTAGTAACAATGAATTATTAATTCTTGTTATTACCCTTTAATTTAGGAGAAAAATATGAATATAATACTTGCCTCATCTTCACCTCGAAGAACAGAAATACTTAGTCTTGCTAAAATACCCCATCAAGTAATTCCCTCAACTATTGAAGAACATATTGATGAATCGCTATCCCCAGAACAAGTAGTAATGGAGCTTTCTTTTCAAAAAGCAAATGATGTTGCTAGTAAACATACTAATGATTTAGTAATAGGAGCAGATACAGTAGTTGTAATTGATAATGAAATATTAGGAAAACCTAAAGATTATAATGATGCTTTTCATATGTTATCAAAATTATCTAGTCGAACTCATCAAGTAATTACTGGAGTTACAATTATTAAAAATAAACAAGTAGATAAGTTTTATGTTACATCTTTAGTTACTTTTAATGAAATGAAAGAACAAGAAATTGATGAATATATTAATAGTGAATATATATATGATAAAGCAGGTAGTTATGCTATTCAAGGAAGTTGTGCTAAATTTATCAAAAAAATAGAAGGTGATTACTATAATATTGTAGGATTACCAATATCTACAATATATGAAAAAATAAAGAAATATATATAAAATGACACACTTAAGATTACTTAGGTGTGTATTTATATATTTCTTTAAATTGATAATAATATGTTATTTGATATTAGTTTTTTAAGGCATAATTAAACTCTAAAAAGTATATAATAAGTAGTGGAGAAAAGAATATGACTAATTATTACTTAAAATTTTACCTGTAAATGAACTTAAAAATACGGCTTATATTAAAAAAATTTGTCAAGATAGTAATGTCTCAATTGTTATAAAAAATGGGTAGGTGAAACTATTATGATGAGTATTAAATTATGTGGAGAAATGTTTGTTAAAATGTAAGTTGCAAGTCGTATTAATGAAAGTTTAGATTATATAGACAAAGGTGCTTCATCTATGAGTGATAGTGAATTTTTAAATTTAATGAAAGAAAAATATGAAAAGCAATAAGTTCATTTTAATAATTTCTTCTATAGCATAGTTTGATATAAAACAAAATTATGAATTATTTTTATAATACTAAATAGTAAGTGTTTATATAATATATATTTTTATTTATGAAAAGAAAAAAAGGAATCTAAGTAAATTGATGTAATAATCAACTAACTTAGATTCTTTTTAAAATATATTACTATTACTTTGTTATATATGATAATATTAATTTATAAGTATTAATGATTCCATTAAGATGTGTTCTTTCCATTCCATGAGATGCTTGAATACCAGCACCAATTAATGCACACTTGATATCATTACCACCTTTTAAGGCAGCTGAAGCATCAGAACCATAAAATGGATATATATCAATTGCATAGTTTAATTTATTTTCTTTTGCTTTTTCAACAAGAGTTGTTATCATATCATAATCATATGGACTAGATGAATCCTTAGCACAGATTGACACCATTTCTTCAGTACAACTTAAGTCACTACCGATACACCCCATATCAACAGCTAAAAGTTCATCGACATTAGGAATAGAAGATGCTCCATGACCGACTTCTTCATAAGTAGAAAAGATAATCTCTAAGTTTGCTGTAGGAGTTATTTTTTCATTCTTTAAAGTTTTTAGAATTTCTAAAAGAATAAACGCACTAGCTTTATCATCTAAGAATCTTGTTTTTATAAAACCACTATCAGTAACTTCAAATTTAGGATTAATACTAATAAAATCCCCATTATTAATACCAAGTTTTAAAGTATCTTGTTTTGAATAAACAAGTTCATCTAAACGTATATACATGTTTTCAGTATTTCTTTCTTTTTTCGCATCACTATATACATGACTACTTGGACTTGTTGAAAGGACAGTACCTGTGTATTTTCTTCCATCTCTTGTATGAATAGTACAATATTCACCATCATATGTAGCAAGTTGAGGACCACCGATAACTGTAAATCTTAATCCCCCATCTCCATTAATGGATCTTACCATTAGTCCTAATGTATCAACATGAGCACTTAATCCAATGGTATAATCACTATTTCCGTTAACATGAACAATTAAATTTCCCTTTTTATTTCGAGATGTTTTATAACCAAGGGAAGTTGTATATTCATCTAAAAAGTTAATAACATCTTTGGTATATCCTGTAGGACTTGGTATATTCATTAGATGCTCAAATAATTTTAAATCTAGATTAGTTTTCAAATTGTTTCATCTCTTTTCTTGTTTTAATTTCTTTTGCTTCTAAAGCAATCTTTTCTAACTCTTCTTTTGAAAAATGAAATTCATTACCACAGAAATGACAAACAGTATCTGCTTTTCCATCTTCTATAATCATTGCTTCAATTTCATCATATCCTAAAGATAAAATGCCTTTTTCAAATCGTTCTTTACTACAATTACATGTAAATTCAACAGGAACTTTCTCAATTATTTTCGCATCTTTATTAATATTTAAAATGATTTCTTCAGGTGTTAGACCAGAATGAAGCATATCAGACATAGTAGGCATAACTTTTAATCTTTGTTCTAGTTCGGTAATTACTTCATCTTTTGTGTTTGGCATTAGTTGAATAATGAATCCTCCACATGCTTCAGCGATACTATCAGTATTTACGAGTGCTCCTACACTAACAGAAGATGGAACTTGTTCACTTACCATAAAGTAGTAAGCAAAGTCTTCACCAATTTCTCCACTGATAATTGGAGTAGAACCTATAAATGGTTCTTTTAGTTTTAAATCTCTAATTACATTAATAAATCCTTTATCACCGATTGTTGCTTTCGCATTTAGCCTTCCATCATTATATTCAAAATGACAATGTGGATTTTCAGAATATGCTCTTACATGTCCATGTGCATCAGCATCAACAACAATTCTTCCTATTGGTCCGTTTCCTTCAACTCTAATTGTGATAGTTTCTTCCAGCTTTAACATTGATCCCATCATAACACCAACGCATAAGACTCTACCTACTGCGTCTAGTGGACTTGGATAATAGTTGAAACGATTACCAATTTCATTTAATGTGTTAGTTGCATTTACACAATATATTCTAACACTATCATCAAAAGCAAGTGCTTTAACAAGATAGTCATTCATAATATCACTCCTTTTATTTATATATAATTTAGTATATCATAAATTGTGTTTAAAAACTTGCAAAAAGCAAAGAATTATAGTACAATAAAACAAATGAAAGGAAAAAAATATATATGAATATTTATGAAGATTATGCCAATTATATAGATGATTGTTCAGAAATCATTCAAACTATGAATGATTTAAAGTCTCCACTCTTATTAATTATTAATGATGTAATGGAAGTTACTGAATACATTTATCAAAAATATAATAAAAAAGAAAAACTAAATGAAGATTTAGAAGAAATATTTAGTTTAGGATTTAGTTATTTAAGTACTGTTTTAAGTGATATTAAAGTTTATTATGAAGAATGTCTTGATAAAAACACTGAATTATTAAATAAATATTCATCAGTTATTATTAGCATTGTAATGCTAAATGACTTTAGTGATTTTTTAGATGTTGAAGAAAGATTAAATGATGATTTAAAAGAAGAAATAGAAAAATTAATGTTTAAACTTGATGGTATTGTATCTAACAAAAAAGACTTTGATGAAAGCATTATAATGAATGCGGAATATTTAATAGATTCTAATCTACCAAATGATTTAGATTTTAAACCAGTATATATGGTATTTTCTTTAATTAAAGAAGAATTAGAATTAAAAAATGAAATTTAAAACACTAGATATTTATCTAGTGTTTTTTAAATACTTATTTTTTTAATAATTCATTTTTCTTTTTATCATATTCTTCTTGATTAATTAAACCATCATCTAATAATTTTTTATATTTTAATATTAAGTCTGGAATATCTGTTGGACTTGTTTGACTATTTTGCCTATCTATTAAAAGTTGAATTATTGAAGAATAAATACTATGATAATTTCTTAAAAGCAAAAACTTAATTTTTCCTGATGAAGTAGATACTGAAATACCTTTAAATAGTCTAATTTTAGATATCGCACTTATAGAGTCTACTGGTAAATCAGCTCTTCTCCCGAAAGCAGCTGTACCATATACTCTTTTATCGGTTACAGTTAATCGATATGATCTTAACCAGAAAAATAATATTAAAGCAATTAGTCCAAAACTACCTAATATGATTAAAATAATAAGCCAAAGAACTCCTCTAGGAATTAAATCTCCTCCAAAATCTGCATGAGAGCGTTCATTAATATATACTTGTTTAGAAGGGTATTTATTGATAAGTTCACAATTACTACATTGATATTTAGAACAATAACCACTTTTATTATGAATTCGATATGTATCGTATGCATCATCATATATTTCACCATAAAAGTCTTTATCTTCGCCTAATTCAACGGCTTTTGCGATTAAACCTATTATTAAAAAAATTGTAGCAATTGCAGCACCAATAAGTAAAATGATTAAAACTAATTTTTTAACATTATATTTTTTACTTTGAATTATTACTTTTTCTTCCATTATATTATACCTCCCTCGGAAGTCTACTTGATTATAATACTTTGTTTAATGTGAAAAAATATTATTTTACAATTATATTATAATAAATATAATGTACAAATTATGTCCTTTAGTGAGTTATGTAAAAATATTTTTTATAAGTATAATAAATTATACTTTATTACACATTAAAAAAATAATGATTATTTAGCTATTTAGAAGTCAAAACATTAAAAAAGGACAATTTTTGACCAATATAAGATGTATAATAATACTGTTAAATAAAGTATAATTTATTATACTTTTTTGAAAAAATTTAAATAAGGAGAAAAATGAAATGGTTCAAATTAAATGTGAATTGTGTGGCTCAAATGATTTTCTCAAACAAGATGATTATTTTGTATGTCAACATTGTGGGTGTAAATACACAGTAGAACAAGCAAGAAAAATGCAAATTGATGGGGTAGTGAATGTAGAGGGAGAAGTAAAAATTGACAGTTCAAAAAAACTAGAAAATTTATATGTTATTGCGCGCAGATCTAGAAGTAATAATGACTGGGATGCAGCTAAGAGATATTATGATTTAGTTTTACAAGAGGATCCTTTAAGTTGGGAAGCATTATTTTATTTAGCATATTTTGATGCGTATTATTGTAAAAATGGGGAACTACGATATAAATCTGATAAGTTATGTAATTGTATTAATAATGTTGCTGAATTGATTGGAACATCACAAATGTCATTAAAAGAAAAATTTGATGCGTTTCAAATGATTGGAAAAGATGTTGAAGGTATTGCTAATAGCTTAATCAGTAGAGCGAAAAGTTTTAGAAATAGCATGTTAGGTATTAAAGCAATTTCTCCTGCATCTTTAATTGGAGCAGGGAAAGATATAGAAACATATCGTAATACAGTTATTCCTATGATTAATTGTAAAAATTGGTTTTCTGATGGAATAGAAAAAGTGATTAATCAATTTGAAGATTTTCCAGAATTAAAACAACTAATGTGTGCTTTATGGATATCAGCTATGAAGGATACAATTGAATTGTTTGGAAAAAGAATAGGGGAAAGTAATAAAAATATTATTTTACAATATAAAGAAAAAGTTAAAAAGTATATGCCAGAATATTCAGATGAAGAAATAAATCAATGTATAAATGGTGAATATTCATCTATAAATGGAGAAAATAGAAGTGGAACATCAAAGTTGAGAAGAATATTTAATTTATTATCTTTTATTTTAGGTCTTTCATTTGCTTTTATAAATATGATATGTTTGATTTGTTCGATAGATTTGTATTATGATGAGACTTATCTGGGATGTTCAATATTATTTGGACTTTATTCTATTGTACCTATGGTGTTTGGCATCATCTCATTAAGTAAGGGTACCACGAAAAAAGCATTTTCAATAATTGGAATTATTGCAAGTGCAGTGTCAATAATATTTACTCTAATTATTATTATATCTTTTATCTAAAATATAATAAGTTTATTTTATATTATTAAATAGTTTTGCTTTTAAAAAGAAAAGAGGGAAAATGATGGAAAAAGTTAAAAAACCTTATCAATTAATAGTTTTATTATTAACAATTGTTAATTTTATATTATGTTTTATTTCTTTTGGAAGAAAAGAATGGTTTATCTTGAAAACATATAAATATTTGAATACTGTTTATTTAGACTTAGACAGTTGGTATGATGCTAAATTCGTTGATTTTGGAGCAATTGGAATAATTTTCTTTATCCTATGTTGTATTGTTATATTATTTGGAATTATTTTATTAAGTTTAAGATATATTTAGAAAAGAGAAATTAATATAATAAATATTATCTTTTCGATCGTATCTCTTGTAACTGGAATTTTTGGAATAATCGCTCAGGCATTAGGCAAAAAATATATTTCAGAAGATCTTATAGGACATGAAGTGGTTGGATGTTTTGATTATGAACAAACATATTTTACAAATGAATATGTGTTATATATTGTCTTATCTACTAGTATACTAATTATTACATATTCTGTAATTGAACTTATAATTTCATACTTGTTAAATAAGAAATTAAGATAATGATACTGTCTTGGAATAATAAATTAAAAAAAGAAGGAAACTAAATTCCTTCTTTTTTATATTTAATTATTATTGTCTTGAACGCATATGAGGGAAAAGAAGTACATCACGTATAGTATCTGTATTAGTAAGTAACATAACTAATCTATCGACACCGATACCAATACCACCAGTAGGAGGCATTCCATATTCAAGTGCTTCAATGAAGTCTTCATCCATTTCGGTAGCTTCATCGTTACCTAATTCTTTTTCCTTTAATTGAGCTTCAAATCTTTGTCTTTGGTCAATTGGGTCATTTAATTCAGTAAATGCATTAGCATATTCTTTTCCGTTAATGAATAATTCAAATCTGTCAGTGAATCTTGGGTCTTTTGCATTCTTTTTAGCAAGAGGGCTAATTTCAATTGGATGTCCATAAACAAATGTAGGTTGAATTAATGTTTCTTCAACATATTTTTCAAAGAATAAATTAATAATATGTCCGTAAGACATTTGATGTTTAGGAACATCAATGTGATGTTCTTTAGCAAGACGTAACATTTCTTCTAAATCAGTTATTTCATAGAAATCAATACCTGTTTGTTCTTTAATTCCATCAACCATGTGTAGACGTTTAAATGGAGCGTCTAAACAAATTTCTTTACCACGATATGTAATATTAGTTGTTCCAATAACTTCTTTAGCAAGACTATTGATTAGTCCTTCCGCTAAATCCATCATATCAGTAATGTCACCATAAGCCATATATGCTTCAACGGTAGTGAATTCAGGATTATGAGTAGCATCCATACCTTCATTTCTAAATAATCTACCTATTTCATATACTCTTTCCATACCACCAACGATTAAACGTTTTAATGATAATTCAGTCGCAATTCTTAAATAGAAATCCATATCAAGAACATTATGATGAGTAACAAATGGTCTTGCTGAAGCACCACCTAAGATTGGATTTAATACTGGAGTTTCAACTTCAACGAATCCCATATTTTCAAGATATCTTTGGATACCTCTAATAATTTTAGGACGAGTAAAGGCGATACGACGTGCATCTTCATTCATAATTAAGTCAACATAACGTCTACGTCTAGCTTCTTCCTTATCCTGAAGACCATGGAATTTTTCTGGTAAAGGTCTTAAAGCTTTAGTTAAGTGAGTGTATTCAAGAGCTTTAACACTTAATTCACCAGTTTGAGTACGCATTACTTCACCTTTGATACCTACGATATCGCCAATATCTGAAGTCTTAAATAAGTTATAAGCTTCTTCACCTAATACATCATAGCGTAGATAAATTTGAATTTGTCCATCTTTATCTTGTAAATGCATGAAACTAATTTTACCATTACGACGTTTAGTCATAATTCTACCAGCCACGCTGACCTCTATAGCTAATTCTTCTAATTCTTCTTTTGTTTTTTCTCCATATTTAGTACGTAACTCTCCTGTAGTAGCAGTTCTTTCATAACGACTACCAAAAGGGTCAATGCCTTTTTCACGTAAATCTTCCATCTTTTGACGACGGACTAATTCTTGTTCTGTTAAATTTTGATCCATTATAGTACCTCCTTGTACTTTTATATCATTTCTTATTTTATCATAATTTCTCTAAAAATAATAGTTATATGATAAATAATTTAAACATATAATACATTAGTGGGAGGTATAAATATGAATTATGAAAATAAGATTGAAAATTTAGAACAGGAAATAAAACTAAAGGATCGTAAGAAAGTAGAATTAACAGGAGTAAAGAAAATAGAAAGTTTAAATGAATTAGAGTTTGTAATTAATACTAATTTAGGATTATTAACAGTTAAAGGAACAAATCTCGAAATGAAGAAATTAGAAATAGAAAAAGGAATTCTATGGATAATTGGAAATATTGATAGTTTGTCTTATAAAGTTGAAACTAAAAAACAAGAAAAGAAACAAAGCTTCTTAACCAAAGTATTTAAATGATTCATCCATTAAAAGAAGAAATATATATTATTATATATCTTGTTGCTTATGGAATTTATTTAATAAGCACATATGATGTAATACTATTTAGTATAAATAAGACTAAATGGTCAACAATAATAAAAGTAATTATTGAAGTATTATACTGTATTATTCAATTAATTATTACATATTTTTTTAGTTATAAACTAGCAACGGGATATATACCAATTTATTTTATAGTATTTTTAATAATAGGTTTTGTTATATATATTTATTTATTACGAAAGTCTTTAATTAAAACTTTATCATTTTATGATCAAAATATTAAACCTTTTTTATTAACTATCTTAAAGACTATTTTAATTCCTTTTGAATTAATAACCCTTTTTAAATGTATATTTAAAAAAATAATAAAAAAGAAAAAACTTAAAAACTAATATCCTTAATTGAAAGTTATGATAATTAATTATAAAAATAAGCAAAAGATTTTACAAATATCTAGTTTTATAGTATAATATCATAGCAATCAATTAATGGGGAGGTAGCGAAGTGGCTAAACGCGGTGGACTGTAAATCCACTCTCTCCGAGTTCGATGGTTCGAATCCGTCCCTCCCCACCATCTTTTAATAGGGCTATAGCCAAGCGGTAAGGCAACGGACTTTGACTCCGTCATTTCGATAGTTCGAATCTATCTAGCCCTACCATATTTTTAGTATAATGATATAGATATTTTAGGTATCTATATTTTTTAATAGCGAATTTCATTAAATTATAAATATAACTGCTACCGAGTAGTAGAATGCGAAGCATTCGTTTGCATGTCATTAGGTCTTTGAAGATGTGCATACGGGTGCTTTTTTTAAGGAGAAAATTATGATCATAAAATTAATTAATTATTTTTCTAAATTTGAGTTTTTTCTTTGGTTCTTTTCTATTATTCTTATAATTTTTTCATTTTTCATATTTGATAAAACTAATTACTTAACCCTTGCTTCTTCTTTACTTGGGGTTACATCTTTAATATTTAATGCCAAGGGAAATCCAATAGGGCAATTATTAATGATTGTATTTAGTATTTTATATGGTATTATTTCGTTTAATAATTCTTATTATGGAGAAATGATAACATATGTTGGGCTTACGCTTCCAATGGCTGTTATTTCTTTAATAACGTGGTTTAATAATCCATATGAAAAAGGTAAAAGTGAGGTTAAAATTAAAGATCTAAGTAATAAAGAAACGTTATTTATGATGGTTTTATCAATAATAATAACAATTCTCTTTTATTATATTTTGAGATATTTTAATACATTAAATATTATTCCAAGTACAATATCTGTAACGACTAGCTTTATTGCTGTATACCTAACATTTAGAAGAAGTTATTTTTTTCCTTTAGCCTATGCTGCTAATGATATTGTGTTAATTATTTTGTGGATACTTGCTTCTTTACATGATATTAGCAATATATCAGTTGTTGTTTGTTTTTTTATTTTCTTAATTAATGATATATATGGATTTATTAGTTGGAAAAGAAGAAAAAGAGTTCAACACAGTATTTAAATAAATAAATTAACTATATGAAATTTTTGCTTGATAAAATTAGAGAGTAACAAATATATCTTTAATGCATATCCTATTATAGGTGATAGAATGATTTACCAAAATATTGAAGAACTAATTGGGAAAACCCCATTGTTAAAATTAAATAATAATATATATGCTAAGCTTGAAAAATTTAATTTAACTGGTTCTAGTAAAGACCGTGCAGCCTTAATGGTATTAAATGATGGAATTAAAAATAATAAAATTAATTCATTAACAACTATTATTGAAGCAACTAGTGGAAATATGGGAATATCACTTGCTTGTTTATGTAGTAAACATAAAGTAAATTGTATTATTGTAATGCCTAATAATATGTCTAAAGAAAGAATGCAATTATTAAAAGCATATAATGCTAAAATAGTACTTACATCAAATTTAAATGGAATGAAAGAAGCAACAAAAGTAGCTAAGCTTTTACAAGAAAGAATACCTAATAGCTATTTATTTTCTCAATTTGAAAATCCATTATGTATCGAAGCAAATTATCTAACAACGGGAAAAGAAATATATGATGATTTACCTAGTGTTGAGTGTGTGGTAATTGGTATTGGGACTGCTTCAACAATTAGTGGGGTCGGTAGATACTTAAAAGAAAAAAATAAAAATATCCAAATAGTTGGTGTAGAACCATCGTCATCTCCCCTTATAACACTTGGATACTATCATCATCATAAAATTCAAGGCATTGGTTCAAACTTCATTCCTAAAAATTATAAATCAGATTTTGTTGATGAAGTAATTAGTGTAACTGATGAAGAGGCATATAAAGGAACTAAATTACTTAGAGAAATGGGACTATTAGAAGGCATTAGTTCTGGTGCTGTTTATATGGCAGCAAAATTATTTGAAAAGAAATATAAATCTATTGTTGTTATTTTTCCTGATGGTGGTGAAAAATATTTATCAGTAGAAGGTTTTATTGATGATTAAGGTAATTAGTAATTTCATAGATTATGTTAGAATTTATTTATATGGGAGTTATTTTAATAAAAAGATTTCAAAAAGAAGATTTTTAAATAATTTTAAAAAGGTATTTAAAAATAATTATTCTTTTAAAGATTTTTTGATTCTTTTAGATAATATAAAATGCGAATTATCTATGGATTTAGATACTTATTTAAGAAATGATCCAGCAGTACAATCAATAGAAGAAGTAATAATTTGCTATCCAGGTTTTTTCGCAACCCTTGTTTACCGTGTTGCGCATAATTTATATAGTACTGGCTTTAAACTTATTTCAAGAATAATGATGGAAATAGTTCATTCAGATACAGGCATAGACATTCACCCTGCAGCTGTTATTGGTAAGGCCTTTTTTATTGACCATGGTACGGGGATTGTAATAGGTGAAACTACTATTATTTATGATAATGTTAAAATATATCATGGTGTAACTCTTGGAACCAAATCATTTACTAGTACTAATTTAACAAATAAGAAAAGGCATCCTACTATCATGAATAATGTCACTATTTTTTCAAATGCAACTATTTTAGGTGGAGATACTGTAATTGGAGAAAATTCTGTTATAGGTTGTAATACGATAATTACATCTAGTATTTTACCAAATCAAGTAATAAAAAATAAGAGTAATTACGACAAAAAGTAGTTACTCTTTTGTTTAAATTGAAAGCCTTTGCAAGTAAAAATGTATAACGTTTTATAAAATTGACAAATTGTGTTATAATAAGATTTAAAGGAGTGATGTGTAGTGACAACTAAAAATGAATTTTTAGATGCTTTGGCTGAAGAATTACGATATCTTCCACCTAAACAAGTAAACGAAGTCTTAAAACATTATCGTGATAAGATTGATGTTGAAATTGATTATGGTGTACCTGAAGAAAAAGTAATTGAAAATTTAAAAACCCCTGAAGCAATTGCTAAAAACATTTATGAAATGCATGGTGTTAACTATTTAAATAAACGTAAGAGAAGAACAAAAATTAAAAACTTCTTTATTACTGCACTATGTTTAATACTTTTAATTTCATGTATTGCGCTATTAATATTTGGTAGTGTCTTCATCTGGCGTATTATTATCAATATGGCCTCACTCATTATTCACGCTTTTACTTTTAATTCAATTATTGATACTTTATTGACTGGCCTTGCTGTTAGTGGTTATTTACTTGTGATGGTCATTGTATATATTTATATCTTAGATTTATTTATTATTTTAACGAATGAATTAATAATTAAAATATTAAATTGTTATGATAAAACAAGAGGAGTTACTTATCCATTTATGGAATTTAGTTTCACTCTTTACTTTAATGAAAAAACAAAAAAACCTAAATTCTTATTAAAAGTATTAGGTATATGTGCTTGTTGTTTTGTATTATTTGGTATTTGTAGTATTGCGACTAAAGGATATTTCTATCGTTCATTTAATGATATTCCTAATCAAAAAATAGAACAAGAAATAATGGATGACTTTTCTCAAATAAATATTAATTCTAATCAAATAAAAATTGAATTAAAAACAGATAATACAATATCTAATCCTAAAGTTATTTATGAATATGAATTTGATGAAATGCATTATGAACTCAATAATGGAATTTTATCTATAACAAATGAAGATAAGAAAACTTATGATTTATTTAATTTAATAAAATCACCTACATCTAAACTTATTGTATATTTACCTGGATCAATAGATATTGATAAAATTAATATTGATATTAATTATGGTGATATTTCAGTTGATAATGTAAATCTAGAAAATTTACAAATAAATATTTTAAGTGGAACTTTAGCTATAGTAAATTCTAGTATAAATAAAATAGATTCAACCATTTATACTGGTCAAGTAGTAAGTAGTAATAATATAATTGATGAAATTAAACTTACTCAAAATTCAGGTGATTTTACATCTAGTAATGACCAATATAATAAATTTAATCATCATAATGAATCAACAAATGTAAAAATTGTAAAGTCTACAATTACTGATTATAAACTTAATAATTTATCTGGTACTATTTATTTAGAAAAATTAAGTGGTAATAATTTTACCGGAACTTCTAGTACTTCAGTAAATGAGTTATATGATTTAAATTATGTTACTTTTGATTATACAATTCAAAATACAGGTAAGTTAACAATTACTCGCAGTAAATTTACTGATTTAAAAGTAACATCACTTGTTAATTCTTATCAAACACTTAGTTATATTAAAGCGGAAAAGATTTTATTAAAAGCAACTAGTGGTTTAATTGTTTGTGAAAATATTAATGATAATTATACTAATAATCAATTAGATAAACTTGGTGATTATAGAAATTATGGTATCGAATATAACAACTATAATGTTGTTGCGCCTGATACAGAAATCATATCTGAACAAGCTGATGTTACATTAACAAATAATACTTTCAGTAAATTTAATTTTGAATTAACGAAGGCATCTTCATTAATAACTGATGTGCGAGCGACATCAATTGATATGAAATTACATGATGTTGGTGGTCAGTTTAATAATTTATACGCACCAATAAATAACATTAAACTAACAAGTAGTAGTTTAACAAGTTCTTCTAAAATAGAATATGCATATGATTTAACAAATGAAATGATTATCAACTTAGATATGGATGGTAAATCTGCATTCTATTATCCAGAAGGAAATTCTAATTTTATTTTAAAGAAATAAAAATTAATAAAGAAATGGTAAAAATTACATTTCAAAAAAATACAATTTATCGTTCTAATCTCTTGCAATTTTGACGATTTTTTGTAATAATATAAATATAAAAATTGATTAAAATGAATTGAATAAAATTAACTAAATATGAGGGGTAGTAAATATGAACAAAAAACTAATAACAAAATTAATTGTTTGGGGAGTTTTTATTGCTTTAGTTGCGACGGCTGTAATTTTACTTGTTACAGTTGTTAATAAAAAAGAAGAAACTCCAATCTTCCAAATGCAAGGTTCTACTTTAATCAAATATAACGGTAAAGAAGAAGAAGTAGAAATACCAAATGATGTTGAAGTAATTGGTAAAAGTGCATTTGAAAAAAATGATAAAGTTAAAAAAGTAACTTTTGAAAGTGGTTCCAAAATTAATGCAATTTCAAGACTAGCATTTAAAGAATGTCGTAAACTTGAAATTATTGAATTACCAGATAGTATTATATCAATTGGTGATGAAGCATTCAAAAACTGTGTTGCTTTAAATGGTGTTATTTTACCATCAAACATCACAGAACTTGGATATGAAACATTCTATGGTTGTATTGGTCTTACAACTATTCAATTAAATCAAGGTCTTGTATCAATTGATGATGGTGTATTTAAAGAATGTACAAAACTTGAAACAATTAGTATCCCAAGTTCAGTTACAAGTATTGGTGATCAAGTATTCTTAGATTGTGAAAGCTTACAAACAATCGAATTATCTAATAATCAAAAGTATACATTTGAAAATAAAACTTTATATTATGTTGTTGATGGAGCCCAAGGATTTCCTGAAGCAAAAGAATTAGTTTTATCTTTAGATAAAGATTTAACTTCAATATCTTTTACAAGTGATATCAAAAAAATTCATAATTATGCATTTGCAATTCAAAGTAAAGTAAAATCAATTGTTGTTCCTACAACAGTAACAGAAATTGAAAATAATGCATTTATTGGTTGTACAAATGTTGAAACAGTAACAGTACCATTTATTGGTAACACCCTTGATTCTTCATCAGCCTTTAAATCAATTTTTGGAAATGATTTAACTAAATTAAAAACTATTAATGTTGTAAATGGTACTAAAGTAATTGAAAAAGCATTTAGAAATTTAAGTAGCGTTCAAACAATTAATTTACCAGCAACAATTAAATCAGTTGGTGCTTCATCATTTGAAGGCTGTGCTGCTTTAACAACAGTTACTAATTTACCTACTAATTTAGAAAGAATTTATAGTGCTACTTTTAGTGGATGTACTAATTTAAGTGAAACTGTTCTTTTAAGTTTAATTAATCCTAACTTAAAAGTAATTGATGAAAAAGCATTTGCTGGATGTACAAAATTGACAAAATTAGAATTACCTGATAATGTTATAAGTATTGGTGCTGGTGCTTATGAAAATTGTTCTGGTTTATTAGAAGCTTCACTTTTATTTATTGGTTCAGGTTATGAATTTGATGTTAATACTCTTCCAAACGGAACTAAAGAAATAGTTAAAAAAGCAAATTCATTTAATAGAGTAGCTACTTTTGGATATATCTTTGATTCAACAAATAGCGATAGTGCTAATTCAAAGGTTGTATCAAAATTAACAAAAGTTGAAATTAGAGGAAGCGAAAATTTACCTCAAGATGCTTTTAAAGGATGTACTAATTTAGAAACATTAGTTTTAAATAATAATATTGAATCAATTGGTGATTATGCATTTAGTGATTGTCGTAATTTAATAAGTATTACCCTTCCAACAAATCTTTCATCTCTTGGTATGGGTGCTCTTTCTAATTGTAGTAAGATTTCTAGTATTAATTTACCAGTTAATCTTACAGAATTAAAAGATAGTACATTTAAAAATTGTACTTCATTATCATTAATTAACTTAACAAATATTACAAAATTAGGTAAAGCTGTATTCTATGGTAATACTATTGTTAATGTAACAATTGATTCTTCAAATACAAGTTATCAAGTAATTAATAATTCTATATATACTAAAGATACTGAATCTGGAGCTAGAGAATTAGTATTCTATATTCCAAGCAGTGAAGATGAAAAAGAGTTTGTTGTAGATAGTAATGTAACTGTAATTCATTCAGGTGCTTTTGTTCAATGTGAACTTGAAAAATTAGTTATCCCTTCAAATGTGTTAGAAATTAAAGAAGGCGCAATCGTTAATTGTTTAAGTCTTGAAGAATTAAGTGTACCATTTATTGGTAATAAACCTGAAAATGAAGAAAATCGAAATTCATCATTTAGTTGTATCTTTGGTGGTACAATGACAGAAGCTAGTAGTTTTGTTGTAACTGTATTATCTGGTACTGAAGTTCCAAATCTTGCTTTCTTAGGATGTGAAAATGTTACTGGTATTAAACTTGAAGGTGGGCATTTTGAAAAGATTGGTGAAAGTGCATTTGCTCAATGCGTTAATCTAAAAGAAATTAACTTATCTGAAGGATTACTTGAAATTGGTGAATATGCATTCTTAGGTTGTGTAAGTATTGAAACATTAAATATTCCAAGTACAGTTAAAAAATTAGGTGACTATGCACTTGCTGACTGTGAAATGATTGCATCTGTTAATATTCCTGATGCTTTAGAAGAACTTGGTGTTGGTGTATTTAGAAATTGGGCTGCTCTTAAGACATTTAATATTTCTAGTAATCATGCAAAATATAGTATTTTAGATATTGAAGAAGGCGGAAAAATCTTATTATCTAAAGACCAAGAAACATTAATTCTTTATATGCCTTCTAATACAGTTAAGAAATTTGTATTACCAACAACTATTAAAAATATTGATGCCTACGCATTCAGTGGGGCGAAAGTACAAGAAGTAGTTCTTGGCGAAGAAGTTCAAGAAATTGGTACTGGTATATTCTCTAATTGTACTAGATTAACAACGGTATCTTTACCTTCTAGTCTAACTACAATTCCATATAGTATGTTTGAAAAATGTTCAAGACTTAAAACAATAGTTAACTCTAAAGATAATGGTAATTTAGAAAACGTTGAAGTAATTGAAGGTCGTGCTTTCTATTATTGTACAAGTTTAGAAAACCATATTATTACTGATAAAGTAAAAGAAATTGGTGAAAGTGCATTTGAAAATTGTCAAAAAATAACAGAAGTTGTTTTACCAACGCAAATAGATTCAATTGCTAAATCAGCATTTAAAGGATGCTCAAAACTTACTAAAGTTGTATTTAATGAAAATATTAAAAATGTTGGTGAAAGTGCATTTGAAGATTGTCGTCAATTAATCGACTTCAACTTATGTGAAGGATTAGAAGAAATTGGTGAAAAAGCCTTCGCTAATTGTGGTGTAAGTATTGTTTATCTAACTGATGAAGAAGGCAATACAGTAAATGATAAAGATGGAAAACCTGTTCGTAAAGATATAGTATTAGTTATTCCTTCATCTGTAAAGACAATTGGTCTTCAAGCCTTTACTGGTTGTAACCATTTCACAAAGATTTATTTACCTGTTGAATTAGATGATGATGGTAATATTGTTAGTGCTCCAGAATCAATTGGTAGTGAAGCCTTTGGTAATATGGCGTCTACTAAATTCTACTCTGAAGGTATTAAAGTAATTACTAATGAAGAAGGTACAGAATCATCTAACGTTTATCCTGAAGGTTGGGATAATAGTATGGTAGGTTTACAAACAGCTGGTATATATTGTCGTGATCAATTTGAAGTAGATAGTAATGGTTATCCATTCACTAGTGATGAAGATGTATCAGAAGAAACAGTACCTACTACGAAACGTGATACTAAACCTGGTCAATGTGATTATAAAGAAGATTTAGGTTATTACTTTATGATTACAGCAGCACTTCTTGCTTCAGTATTACTTTTAAGAAAACGCCAAAATAATTAGTTAATTTAAAAAGAGTTTCATCCTTAGGGGTGAAACTCTTGTTTTATTCTGTAAACATTATAAATCTTAATGTATCAAAGAAATTATTGGTTGTATGAACTACTTTATCATTATCTAAGTATTTAGCATTTGGATAAAAAGATGCACGATAGGCTTTTTTATGTGTTCTAAAGTGAATCTCGGTTTCAAAAGTATTGGGAATTTTAACTAAAAACATATCAGGATTTGTAACTAATAAATCAACTGCTTTTTTAGTTGCCTTTTTTATTTCTTCTAAAACAATACTTGGATGTTTTGTTAATACAGCTCCATAAAGACCAGTATTTGTTGATACAGTTTGAATATTACTATTTTCTAGTTTTACTATATTAGTTAAATTAGCATCGCCACAAAGCATAATAACAGGTACTTTATGGATGATTTGTGAATAATATGTATTTAATAAAAATTCGCTTACAATCTTATTATTAATTTTAATGTGATTTAAAGTTGTTGTTAAAGTATGAGAAAGTGGATTTCCAATACTTCTTGCTGGGGAATGATATCCAATAAAGATAACACCATCATATGTCTCATCAAGACCTGCCATCATATCACATGGAGCTTCGGTCCATCCTCTGATTAATTTAACTTCTTTAGGAAGACGGTTAGGAATAATATTACGTGCACTATCATGAGCATCACGAACCGTTATATTTGTTATTCCTTTTTCAATTAATGCTTCACAACAATGAACTGTTTCTTGAATCATTTCTTCTTGAAAGTAAAGATAGTCACTTTCACCAAGTTCTGTTTCTTTCCAGTCACAGATCCCACAAACACCTTCAATATCTACACTAATAAATATTTTTAAATCACTAACTTTTTTCATTAAATTAATACCACCTTATTTAATTTTAGGATTATCGCCTAAGTTTCCTGGAGTAACCATATTTTCAAGATTTAGTAATTCATCAAGCTTTTCTTTAGATAGTAACTTTCTTGATGAAACGATTTCACGAACTGATTTTTTGGTTTCTTTTGCTTCACTTACGATTTCACATGCAACATCATGACCAATATATGGGGAAAGGATTGTCGCAAGCGCAACACTATGTTCTCTTGTTTCGTTTATATTTTCAAGATTTACAGTTAAATTCTCAATACAACTTTCACGAAGTGTTCTCGCTGCTCTTCTTAAAGTAGATATTTCTTCAAAAATAGCCATTAGAATTACGGGGGTAAATACATTTAGTTCTAGTTCCCCTGAACTTGCGGCAGTAGAGACAGTAACATCTAATCCCATAATATAGAAAGCAACTTGATTAACCATTTCCGGAATAACAGGATTGAATTTACCAGGCATAATTGAAGACCCTGGTTGCATAATTGGTAAATTAATTTCTTCAATATTAGAGCCTGCCATTAAACGTAGGTCGGTCGCAATCTTGGAAAGGGATGTTGCCATTAATTTAATATTAGAACTTGTATATACAAATGAATCTAAGTGACGTGTAACATCAACTAAATCCTTGGCCCCCTTAAATTCTTCACCTGAGAACTTATTTATATAAAATACAATCTTTTTTAAATATTTAGGACTTGTATTAATACTAGTTCCTATTGCGGTGGCACCCATATTTATTTCAGATAAATATTCAACACTTGCTTCTAACTTTTTAATATTTCTTCCGATAACACTTGCGAAAGCATTAAACTCTTGACCTAAACGCATTGGTACTGCTTCTTGAAGGTGAGTTCTACCAATCTTGATAATATCATAAAATTCTTTACCCTTATCAATAAAAGCATTTTGTAATTTCTTTAGTTCAACGATGGTTTTCTTAATTTGTTTTATAATTGCAAGTTTACCGGCTGTTTGGATAACATCATTTGTTGATTGACTACAATTAACGTGATCAATCGGATGAACAAAGTTATATTCTCCTTTATTTCCTCCTAACATTTCATTAGCCCTATTCGCAATAACTTCATTGGCATTCATGTTCATACTAGTTCCTGCCCCACCTTGGATTAGGTCGGTAACAAATTGACCATGAAGGCGACCATTTAATATTTCATCACATGTAAGCATAATAGCTTTTGCTATTTTTTCATCTAGTAATCCAGCATCAAGATTAGCTTTTGCTGCTGCTTTCTTGACTATTACTAAGGCTTTAATCATTTGACGACATATGCCTCGTTTAGTAATTTCAAAATTATCTTTACTACGGAGGGTTTGAATACCATAATATACCTCTGCCGGTACTTTTAGTTCGCCTAAAGAGTCCTTCTCAATACGATATCTCATAGCAATTCTCCTTTCTAAAGTATATACGTATATTAACAATATCATACCACACTTTCAAATAAATTACAAGAAAAAGTATTATAAAAAAGATTATCGCATAAGTTATAGTATAGACAGAAAGGAAAGAACTTATGAAATATAAAATAACAGGTGAAAATAAAATTATTGGTGAAATTAATATTAGTGGATCTAAAAATGCAAGTTTACCAATTATCATTGCTTCACTTTTAACGAAAGAAAAAGTAATTTTAAATAATGTACCCTTAATTACTGATGTAATAAATCTAATTAGATTATTAGATGATTTAGGTGTTAATGTTGATTATAGATATGAACAAAGACAATTAATTATACAAGCAAAAAAAGTAAAAAATAAAGTAACATCAAGATATGTTGAAAAACTTCGCGCAACGTATTATTTAATGGGGGTATTACTTGCAAGAACTAAATATGTTGAAATACCTTATCCTGGAGGGTGTAACTTTTCAAAAAGACCAATTGATGCTCATTTATATGCCTTTAGTCTTCTTGGTGTAAAAGTTATTGATGATATAAATATTAAATTAAAAGTACCCCACTTAACTCCTTCAATAGTTGATTTTCCATTAATTACGGTAGGAGGAACAATTAATACAATTCTTTTAACAGTATTATCAGATGGGGTTACAATCTTAAATAATATTGCAATTGAACCAGAAGTAATTGATGTTATTAATTTCTTAAACTCCATGGGAGCAGATATTACTTTTATTGGTAATAATACTATTAAAATAAAAGGAGTAAAAAAATTACATGCGACAACTTATGAGGTCATGCCTGATAGAATTGAAGCAGGTAGTTACTTGTTACTTGCATTAAGTAGCCCTAATAGTAAAGTTACATTAAATAATATTAGAGTAACTGATTTAAAAAATATCATTGATGTATTAGAAAACTTAGGATGCGTGATTAGTACTTCTAATAATAAAATAACCTTAGAAAGTCCTACAACAATAAATAATTTATCTTTAGAAATAGGTCCTTATCCTAAGTTTCCTACTGACTTACAGCCAATTCTTTCGGTGGTATTACTTAATGCGGGGGAGGAGTCAATTATTAAAGATAAAGTATATATCGATCGTATTACTCATTTAAATGAATTAACAAAAATGAATGCGATAATTAAATATGAAAATCAATCAATTATCATTTATCCATCTAAATTAAATAGCGCTATAGTAAATGCTACGGATTTAAGATGTGCTTTTGCTTTAATTGTAGCTGGAAACATGAGTAGTGGGGAAACCATAATTAATAATATGGAATATTTATCAAGAGGATATGAAAATTGCTTAAAGAAATTAAGACAACTTAATTTAATATGTTGTAAAGAATTATAATGTTTTATATTTTGCAAAAATAAAAAAGTGTAGTATAATTATGCTAAATAGGAGGAATAACTATGGAGTTTATAAAAGTTGGATTCTACATTTATGATATAATTGTATTAGTATTTTTAGTAATGTTTTTACTAGGAGGATTTTTAAAAGGATGGAAGAAAACATTATTTAATTTAATTGCTTTTCTTGTTCCCTTTATTATATATATGTTAATGGCTAATAGTTTAGCTAAAGTATTACTAAATATCGAATGGCCTGTCATTGGTAAGATAGAAACATATATTTTAAATAATATGCAAAGCACTACTCCTTCTGAAGAAATGATAGAGTTAGTTAGAAATCTAAGTGCTGCTGTTATTAAACTTGCAATATATTATGTTGGCTTAATATTATGTTTATTAATTTCAATCATTAATAAAATTATCTTTAAAATTACATTAAAGAAATTTTTCTATCCTGATGGCAATAAAAAAGCAAAGCCATCTACACCATCAAAATTAATTGGTCTTGGAATTGGATTTGGACGTTTCGTTCTTGCGACTGTCGTTTTATCTTTCCCTATCTTTGGTGTGTTAAATGTTGCTCAAACAGCACTTAAAGATTATCAATTAATCGATAAAATGAGTGCTGAGAATAGTGAGTATGCACGTGTTAGTGAAGAAGAAATGAATTTAGATGAAATCTATGATTTACTTGGTACCTCAATTAGTTATAAGACATTTACACTAATTAAAAGTAGTACAACACAAATGAGCCTACCTGCCCAATACCTTGGTAGTATAATGAGTGTTAAAACGGATAATGGCAGTTACAATCTAATTAATGAATATGGTAATATCCATGCAATCTTAAATGTTGTATCAAGAATGGAAATTACAGATGAATATGTATCATTTGAAAATTTAACCGACAATGATATCAAAATTTTAAAGAAGGCAATTAGTGATATTAAAATATTAAAACTAGTATCACCTCTTGCTAAAGACATAATTATAGATGAATTAAATAAAAATACAGAACTTGAAAATAAAGAAGAAATAATTGATCTAATTACTAATCTAGATATTGATAAAGAAATTGATATTATATTAGACGCAACTAATAGTTTAATTGATTTATTAAAAGGATTAAAGATTAGTATAAATAATCCTGAAGATATATTATTAGAACCGTCTTTATCAAATGTTGTTGAAAATGTACTAAGGAAACTTGTATCATCAACAATTGTAAAAGAATATGTATTACCTATTGCATGTGAAAATATCATTAAACAAATTGATGATAAAACGGGTGAATTAGAAAAAATAATTAACGCTGATAATTTAGAAACATGCATTAAAAGTGATGTATCTGTTTTAATTGGTATTTATCAAAACATGGCAACAACTAATAATTTACATAATTTCATATTTAATAAAGGCACACTTATTGTAGATACACCTGATGCTGCTTCAGTGCTTGAATCATCAATTGATAAGATCTTTGATTTATCAATAGTTAAAGGAAATGAAAAATCAATTATTATTGTTGCTTTAGATAAAACAGAACAAGAAGACTTTACATATGAAAAGTTATTTAAAGACCTTGATGTAAACTGGCAAGAAGAAAGTAAAATATTAGGTGCACTAGTTAAAGAAATATTATTATTACCAGAAGAAGCAAGAAACTTTGAAAATTATGATATAAAAACTCTAACTAAGAAAGCAGAAGATGGTAAATATTTATATGATTCTGTTATTAAAGAAATTGCTAAATCACAAATGTTTAGAGTAGTAGGTATTAATTTACTTGAAATATTTAAAGACTCTAATGAAGAGTTTAGTAAATTTATGAATTTACTTAATTTTGAAGAAGTAAAGAAAATTGATGAAAATGCCTTTTATAATGAATTGATTTCTCTTCTTGATATTGTTGAAATTGTAGATGAAATTAATTTTAATGGTGAATCACTTAATTTAACTGAAGAAACGGTAGAAGCTCTTATTACAAAAGTATTTAATTCTTGTTTTATTAAGGATAAAGAAAATGAAATTGTTGACTTTATATTAAAAGAAACTGGTATTAATGATACATTAGTAGAAATGAATATTACAATTAGTTATACTGATATTGACTGGGAAACAGAACCTGAAAAGCTAATTAACATTTTTAAAGCATTACTTAAATTTGGTGATATCACAAGCATCGATATTAATAAACTTTTAGAAAATAGAACCGAAGAAACAAATGATAATATAGTTAATTTATTTGTATGTTTACGTGATTCTAAGTTATTTGAACCTGTGTTATTTACGATGATTGATGAAATGGTAAAAGAATTAAATTATACAGAAGTAACAGACCTTTTAAACTTTAACGCATTAAAAACATTAACTGATGAAGAATTTAAACAAGAAATTCTAAATCTATTAGATATTGTAGATTTAATAGAAGAAACTGGCTTTACAACTGATACAGTTAATTTAACAGAAGAAACAGTAGAAGCTCTTATTACGAATATATTTGATTCTGTATTAATTAAGTCAAATGAAGAAGAAGTTGTTAAGTTTATTTTAAAAGAAACTGGTATTAATGATAAATTAGTAGAAATGAATATTACTATTTCTTATACTGATGTAAACTGGGAAACTGAACCTGAAAAGCTAATTAACATCTTTAAAGCATTACTTAAATTTGGTGATATCACAAGCATCGATATTAATAAACTTTTAGAAAATAGAACCGAAGAAACAAATGATAATATAGTTAATTTATTTGTATGTTTACGTGATTCTAAGTTATTTGAACCAGCTTTATTTACAATGATTGATGAAATGGTTAAAGATTTAGGATATAATGAAGTAACTGATTATTTTGATTTTGATGCCTTAAAAACATTATCAAACGATGAATTTAAAAAAGAACTTCTTAATTTATTAGATATTATTGATCTAGTTGAAGAAACTGGCTTTACAACAGAATCTCTTGTTTTAACGAAAGAAACTATAAGTGAAGTTATTGATAAAGTCTTTAGTTCTTGTTTAATAAAAGGAAATGAAGCAGAAATTGTTGATGTCTTATTTAAAGAAGCAGGACTATATAATACATTTAATTTGTTAGGTGTAACAATTAATGTATTTGATGAAGAAATTAACTGGGAAACAGAACCTAATAAATTAAAGGTTGTATTACAATCACTACTTGATTTTGGTGATATTAATAGTATTAATATTGATGAATTAATGGTAAATAGAAATGATGAAAATAAAACAAAAGTAGTAAATTTATTTAATGCTTTTGATGAGTCACAAATCTTTAGACCAATTGCTTTTAAAGCCGTTGAAGAAATGGTTTCAAGAACAAGTTATAATATAACCATAACTCCTACTGACCAAGCTTTAATTAGAGCTAATACTTGGGAAAAAGAAGTAGATACATTATTCAAAATAATTAATCAAACAGATGAATTATTAGGTGATGAGGGAATATATGCTTATACTACTATTCCTGGTGATAAAGTAAAAGATTTAATGATTCTTGCGAGTGAATCAGTAATCGCAAGTAAGGCCCTAGGCACAACATTAAATGAAATGCTTGGTGAAGAAAACTTAAATATCAATCCAAAGGTTGAGGGCAAATATAAATATGATTTCACTAACCAAGAAACCCTTAAAAATGAAGCTGATAACATTAGTAATTTAATTGAATTAAAACGTTTAGTAGATACATCATCTACAACTGATGATCAAGTAGTAGAATCAGTAGTAAATATTGTTAAAGATTTATCTCAAGATGAATTAACTGAAGATTTATTAAATGGTATCTTTACTGAAAATAATGTTGAAAATATTGAATCAATTGATTTCAATGAAGAAGCAACTTTGATTGAAAATAGTTATAAAGAATATAAAGATTCTGCTTCTGTAAGCGAGGCAACTTTAGCTGAATTAGAGGATTCAGTTCTTGCTAAAGAAGTGCTTAAAAAGCTTGGAATAATTGAATAAAAAAAGAAAAGAATTTGTGAAAAAATGAATACACAAATTCTTTTTTTAATGCATAAAACAAATAATAATTTAATAAAATTATTAATGATTATCTCACGAAATATTTCCTATTTATCTACTGAAAACCAAAGGAAATTTAGAAAAAATAAAAAAAGATGAATAAAAAAATTTAAAAAATATAAGTAAACTAAGAATAATTACTTGCAAAAAAACGAGATTTTTGATACAATAAGTAAGTAAAGTCATAAATAAAAGAGGTGAATTATTATGGATTTTAACCAAATTTTACTATTTGCAAGTTTGGGATTGCTTGCTTTAGTAATGTTATTCGCACTTTGGGGCTTTTTAGCTGGTCTAAAAAGAGAACTTAAGTGCACGGTTGTTTTCCTAGTTCTTTTAGTACTTGCATGGTTAGTATTTGGTAATTCGGGAGTACTACTAAATCTTAATGGTGGTTTAGTTGATGCTATTCGTAATGCCTTAAACCTACCTGCTAAAGACGCTACAGTTTGGGAGACTATCCTTGATTACTTAAAATCAATGGAAGGCTTAAACTTAGAACCTTTACTAGAAGAAGGAAAGGAAACTTACAACCTAATCTATAACATCGCTTCAGCTGTTGTATCTTTCGTTTTACTAATGGGAGCTACACTAGTTGTTGTTATAATTACACCAATTATTCGTTTAATTACACATATAGTTGGATTAATTATTAAAGGTGTTAAAGATAAGAAAGCTAAAGAAAGTTCTGATGAACCAGGTGAAGTTAAAGACCCTGAAGCAGAAGATGCTGTTTTAGTTTTAAAAGGTGCTGAAAAATCCGATAATGCTGTTGTAACACTTAGTGAGAATAAACTTCCTCCTAAGGAAAAAACAAAACAACGTGTATGGGGTGCCGTTACTGGTGCTTTAAAATGCATTTTGTTAATAATAGTATTATTCGCACCGATATCGGGTATTTATTCGATTGGAAGTAGTATCTCAGATCCAACAAGGGACTTAATCTCAGATCTTGTTGATGGAGATAGTAGCGATAAAACAAACGTATCAGAAAGTACTTCAATGACAGATACAGTTTTCGATATCATTGATGCTTATGGCAATAGTGGTATTGGTAAATTTGTTGAAGGCTCTTCATATTTCTTTGGAGATTCATTTAGTACTTTATTGTTTGATTCAATGGCTAACATTACAACTGAAAAACAACATATTAAGATTCGTGAAGAACTTATTGTGTTTATTGATGCTGTAAATGAATTAAATGGTAATATTGAACTTGGTACATGGTCAAATGAAGAAGTCGCAAAACTTCTTGATGTATTAAAAGATTCAAAACTATTACCAGAAATTATGCCAGTAGTTATTGAATACGCTAGTGAAGTTCCAGCAATCAAAGAAGCGTTAATGAAAGCTGTTCAAGAATCAAGTTTCTTAACACTACGTGATATTGACTGGGATAAAGATATTGAAAAAGTATTAGATGCTTTAAAGCATGTTTATGCACTTGATGTTTTCGCAAGTGATTTAAACGTTTTAAAACTTGATGCTGAAGAAGTAGAAAAAGCTCTTTCAATTTTAGGTGAAACTGAATTAATTAATAAACTTTTCCCAATTGTTTTAAAAACAGCTGTTAAACTAGAACAAGTAGAAGAATTAATTGGTACTTATACTGGTAACTTAGATGTTAATGAAATTGATTGGCAAAAGGAATTAGTATCACTTGCTCATATCTATAAAACTTTACAAGAATATGGATTTGAATCAATTGATGAAATCACTAATGCTGAATTAGAAACTCTTGTAAAGAAACTTGTTGTTGAAAAATTTGATACAACAGTTGATATCCTAGATCAACTTGTAGATATGTCACTATTCAACAAAGTAGTAATCCCTGTTGGACAAACAGGATTAAATCATTTCTTAAGCAGTGAAGACAGTGAATTTAAAGATTTTAACAATATTATTAAGCTAACATCACTTTCTATAGATGATTGGAAAGCAGACTTTACATCTTTAGTTGAAATTGGAAAACTTGCTGTTGAAGAACTTAATGCATTATCTCTTGATTTAAAACAAATGGATATTACAAGTGATGATGCAATTCTTGCAATGCAAACAATTGTTGAAAAAGTCTTATCACTTAATCTTTTAGGTAATGATAAAACTAAAAATGAGTTATTATTAGCTGTATTTAAGAAGTTTGATTTATTCAATGAAGAAGATTTATATTATGTTGAATATGGTACTGATAATCGTGTATCAATCTTAGATAAAGTTAATTGGTCAGATGTTGAAGACAACATTGGTGAAATTACAACATTCAAAAATCTTATCGCATGTTTCGGTAGATTTGCTAACTTAGAATATGTTGATATTGCTAATATGCAATTTGACTTTAATACTTTACTAGATGATGAAGAAGCAGTTGAAATCATAATTGATGCTTTAGAAGAATTAGTTGACTCTGAACTTGTAATGCAATTATTAAGCCCAGCAGTTAATAAATATGTTCTTCCAATAACTGACAAATATGATGATGACCATTTAATCAAAGATATTGTAAATGAAATTGGCCCAGGAACTGCAGTTACAGAAATTGCTAAAATCCTACAAGCATTTAAGAGTGCTCAAAACCTTGGTTTATTTAAGGTTGCAAGCAAGGGCCTAAGTGCAATTGAATATCAAAAAGAAGAAGATATTCACAATATCATTAACACTATATTTGATTCTAAATTATTTGAAGGATATGAAGGTCGTATTATTCGTATTGTTTTAAAAGCAACTAAATTATTAGATGTAGAAAAAGGATTACTTAATGATTTAGATTACACTAATGAACAATATTTACTAAACGGTTTCATTTACATCTTAAATGGTAAAGATCCAAGTGACCCTGATAATATTTCAAAACAAACAGTTGGTATTCTTAATGACCCTGAATTCCAATTAACAGATGAAGATGGAAACTTAAGTATTGATATTGAATATTTCTTACAACCTGAAAAATTCGATTTATTAATGAGTGGATTAGAATTACTTCTTGGTACTTTTGAACGTGATGAAAATCAAGCATTTATCGAAAAAGATGGTTCTAATTTAATCGTTACTTTATTACCAAATATCTATGATAAATATGGTAAAGACTTAGTTCCTGCTGAATTTAGTGAGCTTGTTGATTTATTAGGTGTAGATGATTTAACAGGTGATGCGCTTGCTAGTGATATTAGAAAATTAGTCTATGTAGCAAGACAACTTGTGGATATGGATATCCAAACATTATTTGTTGGTGGTTCAATTAAATACACTGATAAACTTGAAAATATGTACAATATCATTGACGCATTATTTAGTGTTCAAATGATTAGACCAAATCAAAATGCTATATTAGCATGGACTCTTAACTATGTTGGTGAAAAGCTAGAAAATACAATTAAACTTGAAAAAGTAACTGCTGAACAATTTGAAGGCCTTGACCTTGATAGTGAAGGTGAAATTGCGAAAGAAGTTATTACTAACGTAGTTAAATTCCTTGAAAAGAATGAATTAACTACAACTGAAGAATTATTAACATTTATTAATAATCAAGATTATTTGACTACTAATTTTGTTACCGAAGAAAATGCATCTGAAGTTATTAATATCCTTGAAGGATTAACAAATCTAAAACTTCTTGAATGCTTATCTCCAGTATTCTTCCAAGCTCTAGTAAATAGACTTGTTGAAAATGAGTTAATTGAAGATTTCTGGGAAGAAAATATAACTGGTAAACAAATTATGGATGACTTAAAATCCATCTTAGCTATTGCCCATATCGCAGTTGATGATATCAAATTTGTTGAATTATGGCGTGATAACTTTGAAGGTAATGTAGCAATTCCTTCTGCACAACCAGTTAATAAAATTATTGATAAATTATTCAACTTAAATTTAGTTAGTGGTTATGAAGCTAAATTACTTGAGTTTGCATTAGGTAAGGTTTTACCTGAAGACTTCCCAGTAGAAGCTAAAGAACTAGGTTTAAGTGAAATTAGTAATTGGAAAAATGAAGTAAGCGTAATTAAAACTATTGTTGAAAGTGCTCTTGGCATTTTAGAACATAGTGAATTTGTTTTAATTAAAGAATTACTTGAATTTAATTTCAATGATACTGACAGAATTATGGAATTAGTTAATGCGACTAATACAAATTATGTTGCAAGTGTTGTTGAAGCATTATCAACTTCTGCCTTAGCCGGCAAATTAATTGAACCTGGATTTGACTATGTATTAGACAAAGTTGTTAGTCCAATGGGTTACAATTTAGAATTCTTAAAAGATATTACTAGTGTTGAATTATTACAAGATTTACATCGTATTGCTGAAGCATTAAGAGCATTTGCTAAACATCCAACACTATATGATTTATTTGATCCTAACTCTTCTGATTTTGATGATGTTGAAGTAAGCGAAATCGTAAAAGCAGCAAAACCAATTTTAGTTGAAGTAGGTAGTTTAAATATTTTAAATAAACATAGTTCAGAATTATTATCGCTTGTTTTAAATGAAGTATTAACAATGGTTAATTTAACTGATATTGAAATAAGTGCTGATGATTTTGTAAATACAAAATTAAGTGAAGACTTTGTTGTCTTAACAGAAATAATTGATATTTTATATTCTGTATTAACTAATTATGAAGTAACTGTTGTTTCCGATGCGATGGCATTTGTTGAAGAAGTTACTAATGATTTCACAATTTTAATTGAAAATGATACTGTATTAGAAGTAGCACATGTTTTAGAAAAACTTGCTTCTATGGGTATTGTTAAAGCTGTTTTACCTCAAGCAGTAGAATATGGTATATCTATTGCGACAGATAATAATTTTGATATTTCATTCTTGTTAGATGTTGAATTAACAGGTGAAGAATTAGGTAATGATATTATAAGACTTGCTAATGTTGTAGTTGATTTAGTTACATTACATGCTGTTGATTTATACAATGAAGAAGTAGTTAACTATTTTGAAAAAGAAGTTGTTGCTGATGTAGTTGAACAATTAGCAAATATTAATTTACTAAATAAAGCAAAAGTAGAATGGGCTTCATTTGTTGTTAACTATTTATTACAAACTCTAAACATTGAATTTATGGAACCAATCAATGCTCTTCTTTTTACAAATGTTAATTTTACAGAAGATAAAGAACTTATTAAAGCTGGTTTAGTTAATTTAGTAAGTGGTATTGAATCATTATTTAACTACACATCTGGTGGTGTATCTATCGATGGTATTAAGAATTTCATTGAATATGAATTATATTTAGATGAAGCTTCATATACTGATGCAACTATTAAATATTTATTTAGTGGTTTAGGAAGTATTGTAAGCATTAATACAATTGATGCTATTCTTCCAGAAGCACTACGTTATGGTTTAGACCAATTAAGTGATGCTAATATTGAAATATTAGAAAATATTCCTGTTGATTTAACTAACTTTGCTTTAGGTGAACTTGACTTAAGCGAATTAACATCAAAAGAACTTGGCGAATTTATCACTGATTTAGGTGATGTTGCTGTTGCTTTACTTGACTTTGGTGCATTAGAGTATGTTAATACTCAAGATATTGTTGATATTTGTCTTGCTAAATTACTTCCAGCAATCGAAGCTTTAGCATATACTCCTTTAATTTCTAATCGTATTAATGGTGTACTTGCATTATCAACTACTATTTTAACTAATGTATTAAACTTCGATGTAAATGTTGAAGCTGCTGATTTTGGTGATGTTAACATTGAAAATGCTGTTGAAAAACTTGGCGAAGTATTAAGAAATGGTGATGTTCTTCTTGCAAGCTTAGAATTAGCTAGCATTCAAGAAATTATCGACTTTGCAAGTGCAATTAATTTAGAAGAACTTTCTGTTCGTGGAAATATTAGGGAATCTGCTTATGCTTTAGTAGATGTACTAAGACCTTTATTTGAAATAGAAGTTTTACAAACAGTATTACCTAAAATTGCTTTATTTGGAATTAAACAAATTCCTGATTATGATTTAGAATTTATTCGTGTTGCTCTTCTTAACGGTGAGGTTTCAGGTTATGGACTAAGCAGTGACGTGTTATCAATTCTAGATATCGTAGAATTATTAGTAGAATTTAATGCTATTGAAATATATAGTAACATTGAATCTGGCGACCTAGATATCGAACTAAAACTTGATATCGTTGTTGAAATAATTTCTATAATTGAAAACTTAAATGTATTAAAATATGATTACAATAATTGGGCATTATTCATCAGTAATTTATTTGATGATTCAATTGAATTAGATGAATTTGCTTCAATGACTAACGAATTATGGGCTGAAGACTTTAACACATTAAGAGAAATTGTTAAGAATGTTGATAAATTATTAAGTGATAATGAATTAACAACTATCCAAAGTGTTATTGACTTTGTACAAAATGAAACATATATTACTTATCAAGCTCAATATCTACGTGATGAAAATGTATATTTAATTCTAGATATTGTTGAAAATGTAGCAAGTATTAACATGATCGACCCAATTATTATTAGACTTGCTCAAAATGCCTTAGAACAATTTGTAGTTGGTAATGATAATTTACCTGATTTATATTTTGTTGTTAATGCAATTGATGATGAAGTATATATGGGTAAAGACTTAAAAGATGATGTTTTAGTATTAATTAGTATCTTAAGAGACTTAGTTGAATTTGGTGCTCTTGACTATTATTGCTTCGGTGAAATAGAAGAGATTAATACTGAATTATTATCACAAGCAGTTGAAAAACTTGAAACTTTAAAATTATATGAAATCTCTAAAGAACAATGGCTTATCATTGGTATTAATGAAATATTCAAATTATTAGATATTGAATCACTTGACGGAATTAACCTTGCTTATGTGGACAATCAATTTACATCAATCGCCAAAGTTATTTATGACTTAGGTCAAGTATTTGATTATTTAAATATTGTTTCAACTAATGATATAAAAGTTATGATCGAAGACCAAATGTATATGGATAGTAGTTATTACAACGAAGTTACATTACATAGTATTATCAATGTATTAGAAGATGTAACTAATATACCAGTTCTTAATGCAATAGCACTTCCACTTGGTTTATGGGGATTACAACAAGCAAATGTTACTGAACTTGAATTCTTAACAGAAGCCTTAGAAAGAGGAGTAGAACATGAAAGAATTAGTATTTATTCACATGAAGAAACTTCCCCTCTTACTTCACCAGAATTAACACAAGACTTAAAAGCAGTTGTTGAAATCTTAAGAAATGCTGTAAATTTCGGTGCTCAAGATATTATTTATGATATTAGAGTTGAAGAAATTAACGCCGAATATTTAGAAAACATCGTAAGTCTAGTTGCTAACTTAAATGTATATCGTAAGTTAAGAGCAGAGTGGTTAAATTATGGTTTAGGTAAGGCACTTGAATCACTAGAAATTAGTGTTAGTGTTGAAGACTTCGAAGGTATTGCTAGTGATGAAGAAGCATTTAAAGTAATTGTAAAAGAATTATGTAGCTTAGTTGAATCACTAGATATTAAGTGCATAACAGATGCGAAAGAATTCATCGATTCTGAAGCATATTATAATGATTTCGTATTTGGTGAACCATTAAATCATGTTGAAAACATTTTAACTAACTTAGTTTCAACAAATATTGTAAATGCAATATATGATAAATTATTAAGTTATGGTATTGGATTACTTGGAAATATTGATGTTTCATTTATTGAAGGTATCTATACAAATGATTTATTAGTTGAAGATATTTCTACTTTAGTTGAAATTGTAAGAATTGCGCATGAATTTGGTGTCGCAGATATCATTAAGACTAAGACTGTTGGAGAAATTAATTTAGAATATGTAGTTGATGCATTAAATGAAGTTGATAAGTTAAATCTACTTAATATCGCAAGACCTGAATGGTTTACTCTTGGTTTAAATCAAGTTTATGCTATGCTTGAAATAAGCGATGAAGTAGAAGTATCAGACTTTGACGGACATGATGTTGATTCAGAAATTCAAAACTTAATTGCATTAGTTAATGCTTTAGATTTATTAATGCGTGAGTTAGAATTAACTACATATGGTGATATTCAAGACTTTATTGCTTGTCAAGAATATTTAAATACTACTCATATGAGTGAAAATGTATTTAACTATATCATTGATGCACTTGATGCGGCAACAGATCTTGCAATAGTTGAAGTATCAATTTCAACATTTGCAACATATGGAATGCAACAAGCAAATATTGAAGAATTAACATTCTTAACTGAAGCTCTTGAATTTGGTAAATTTACAAATCCTGAATTAATCTCTGATATTAAAGTATTAGTTGATATATTAAGAAATGCGGTTGAATTTGGTATTGTTGATATAATCTTCGATGTTAGACTTGAGGAAATTAAATCTGAAAATTTAACAAATATCATAAAAGATATTGCTGAATTAAATGTTTATAATGAATTAAGAGCAGAATGGCTTGGATATGGCTTAGGCATGGCATTAAGTTCTATAGAAGTTGAAGTAAGTGCAGAAGACTTTGTTGGTATACCTAGTGATAAAGCATCATTTGTTAATGCTGTTGAAGCATTATGTAGATTAGTTGAATCATTAGATATTATGTGCTTAACTGATGCTAATAATTTCATAGAAAATAAAGAATATATTTCAAAAGATATATATACTGAAGAAAACTTTAATGAAATTGAAACTATCTTAACTAACTTAATTTCAACAAATATTGTAAATGCAATCTTTGATAAACTATTAACTCGTGGTATTGAATTACTTGAAACAGTTGATATCTCATTTGTTGATGGTGTTTATACTCATGAATTATTAGTTGAAGATATTCATTCTCTAGTTGTTATTGTTAAAAATGCAGTTCAATTTGGTGCACTTGAATATGTAGGAACAAATGATATTGAAGAAATTGATGTAACTTATATTAAGAATATTGTTGCTGAAATTGAAAACTTAAATTTATTCACATTATTTAGAGCTGAATGGGTAGCACTTGGATTAAGCTATGTTACTCCAGGACTTGGTATTGAATTAGCAGTTCGTGATTTAGAAACATTAACTGAAGCAGAATGGCTAGAAGATAATACATCTTTACAAGATGTTATAATGATTTTAGATGATTTAATTAATGAATTATCTAATCCTTCATTAAAACAATTAATCGATTATTATTCTAATTTCGCATCAGAAAGAGATGTAATTCTTACTGATAACTGTATCGATATTTATGGTAATGTATTAAGTGAATTAACAACTTTAAATACATTAGAATTAATATTCCCTAACCTTGTTATTCTTGGAATTGAAGCTGCATCTCAATATGATATTTCTATTGAATTCATGAATGAAATTACATTAGCTATCGTACATGATGATGTTGATAGTTTAGTAAAAGTATTCAAGAATTTAGTTCACTTTGGATTATTCGAATACTTAGATACTGATGATATCGAAGTAGTTAAAATGGAATATGTTAAGAACATCCTTGCTGAACTTGAAAACTTAGGTATGTATACATTATTTAGAGCAGATTGGATTAACCTTGCTTTAAGTTATATTTCACCTGATTTCGCAATTGAAATTAGTGCTGAAGATTTTGAAGCATTAACAGATGCTGAGTGGTTAGAAGATAATCAAACTTTACAACAAATCGTAATGATGGTTAATGATGTTATTACTGAACTTGGTAATCCATCATTAAAAGAATTAATTGATTTATATTCTAATCTTGCAAGAGAAAGAGATACACTACTTACTGATGGCTTAATTAATGTATATGCTAATATGTTAAGTGAAGCTACAACACTAAATGTATTTGAAGCTATATATGGCAAATTACTTTCTTATGTAATTGACATTGTTGCTGAAAATGGTGTTGATATCACATTTATGAGTGTATATGGCTTACATCATTTACATGAAGATATTCCTGCTCTTGTTGAAATATTCAAAAATGCCGTTCACTTCGGATTATTTGAATACTTAGATACAAAAGATATTAAAGAAATCAATGTAACTTATGTTAAGAATATTGTTGCTTTACTTGAAAACATCAATTTATTCACTCTATTTAGAACTGAATGGGTAGCACTTGGTTTAAGTTATGTTACACCTAAACTTGGAATTGATGTATTCGCTAGTGACTTTGCATTAGTTACAGAAGCACAGTGGAAAGAAGATAATTTAACTTTACAAAATGTAGTAATGATTTTAGATGATTTAATCAACGAATTATATAGCCCTACATTAAGTGAATTAATTAATTATTATTCTAACTTTGTATTAGAAAGAGATACTTTATTAACAAGTATTTGTATAGATATATATGGCCGAGTATTAAGTGAAATTACTACTTTAAATACATTAGAAGTAGTATTCCCTAAATTACTTGAATTTGGTATTAGTAAAGCATCTGAACATAATTTAGATATCGAATTTATCGAAACACTAACTCTTGAAAATGTTCATGATGATGTTGATGGATTAGTTGAAATATTCAAGAATGCTGTATTCTTTGGATTATTTGAATATATTGATACTAACGATATCGAAGAAGTTAATGCAAGATATATTAAGAATATTATTGCTGAACTTGATGATTTAAATATCTATAGATTATTTAGATCAAATTGGGTAGCACTTGTTTTAAGTCGTGTTACTCCAAGATTTGGATTTGATGTTACAACAGAAGACCTAGATACATTAACTAGTGAAGAATGGTTAGCAGATAATCAAACTTTACAACAAATGGTAATGTTTATTGACGATATTGTTGCTGAACTTGATAATCCTACATTAAAAGAATTAATTAATATTTATTCTAACTATGCTAATGAAAGAGATACAATCTTTACTGATAGCTTAATTGATATTTATGGTGAAGTATTACGCAGTGCAACTACATTAAATTTAGTAGAATTAATGTTCCCTAATTTACTTGTTCTTGTAATAGATGCTGCTTCTGAACGTAATATTGATATATCATTTATAAATGCATTAACATTAGATATCGTACATGATGATGTAGATAGTTTAGTAAATGTATTTAAGAATGCTGTTCACTTTGGATTATTTGAATATGTAGATACTAAAGATATTGAAGTAGTTAACATGGAATATGTTAAGAACATGGTTGCTGAAGTTGAAAACTTTGGTATGTATACATTATTTAGATCTAATTGGATTGAAATTGTATTAAGCTATGTTTCTCCTAAATTATTTGTAGAAGTTACTTATGCTGATTTTGAATCTTTAACAGATGCAGATTGGTTAGAAGATAATCAAACTTTACAAGAAATCATAATGATGGTTAATGATATTATTGATGAACTTGGTAGTCCATCATTAAAAGAATTAATTGATTTATATTCTAATTTCTCAGTAGAAAGAGATGTTCTACTTACTGATGAATTAATTGATGTATATGCTAATATGTTAAGTGAAGTTACAACTCTAAATGTATTTGAAGCTATATATGGCAAATTACTTTCTCAAGTAATTGAAATTGCGGCTGAAAATGGTATTGATATCACATTTATGAGTGTATATGGCTTACATCATTTATATGAAGATATTCCTGCTCTTGTTAAAATATTTAAGAATGCTGTTCACTTTGGATTATTTGAATACTTAGATACAAATGATATTGAAGTAGTTAACATGGAATTTGTTAAAGATAGCATTGCTGAACTAGAAAACTTAAATCTTTATACATTATTTAGAGCTGAATGGGCAACACTTGTATTAAACCGTGTTTCTTCAAGATTTGGTATTGATGTATTTGTTAATGACTTTGCGTCAGTTACAGAAACTGAATGGAAAGAAGATAATCTTACTTTACAAAATATCGTAATGATGGTTAATGATATTATTGCAGAACTTGATAGTCCTTCATTAAAAGAATTAATTAGTACTTATGTTAATTTTGCATCAGAAAGAGATACAATCTTCACTGATAATTTAATTGATATTTATGGTGAAATATTAAGTGAAGTTACTTTACTTAATATGGTTGAAGCAGTATATCCTAAACTATTATCTGTAGTTGTTGATAAGGCTGCTGCTCGTGGATTAGATATTAGATTCTTAGAAGACACTTTAACTCTTGCTCATATTCATGAAGATGTTGATGGATTTGTTGAAATATTCAAGAATGCAGTTCACTTTGGATTATTTGAATATTTAGATACAAATGATATTGAAGTAGTTAATATGGAATATGTTAAGAATATTGTTGCTGAACTTGAAAACTTAAATGTTTATACATTATTTAGAGCTGAATGGGTAGCACGAGTATTTAACCGTGTAACTCCAAGATTTGGATTTGATGTAACTACTAGTGACTTTGAAGTATTAACAGAAGCAGAATGGCAAGCTGATAACGCTGCTCTACAAAATATGGTAGATGTAGTAGCTCAATTAATTAGTGAGTTTGGAACTCCAACATTAAAAGAATTTGCAAGTCATTACATTAACTTTAGAGCTGAAGCAGAAACTCTACTTACTGATGATTTATTAGATTTATATGCTGATTTATTAAGTGAAGTAACTTCATTAAATATGTTAGAAATAATCTTCCCTAACTTATTAGTATTCGCAATTGATAAAGCTTCAGATCGTAACATTGATATTACATTTATTAACATTTTAACACTAGAACATGTACATGAAGATGTTGATGGACTAGTTGAAATAGTTAAGAATATCGTTAAGTTCGGTTTATTTGAATACTTAGATACAAATGATATCGCTAATGTTAATATGGAATATGTTAAAGCTAGCGTAGCTGAACTAGAAAACTTAAATGTTTATACATTATTTAGAGCTGAATGGGTAGCACGAGTATTTAACCGTGTAACTCCAAGATTTGGATTTGATGTAACTACTAGTGACTTTGAAGTATTAACAGAAGCAGAATGGCAAGCTGATAACGCTGCTCTACAAAATATGGTAGATGTAGTAGCTCAATTAATTAGTGAGTTTGGAACTCCAACATTAAAAGAATTTGCAAGTCATTACATTAACTTTAGAGCTGAAGCAGAAACTCTACTTACTGATGATTTATTAGATTTATATGCTGATTTATTAAGTGAAGTAACTTCATTAAATATGTTAGAAATAATCTTCCCTAACTTATTAGTATTCGCAATTGATAAAGCTTCAGATCGTAACATTGATATTACATTTATTAACATTTTAACACTAGAACATGTACATGAAGATGTTGATGGACTAGTTGAAATAGTTAAGAATATCGTTAAGTTCGGTTTATTTGAATACTTAGATACAAATGATATCGCTAATGTTAATATGGAATATGTTAAAGCTAGCGTAGCTGAACTAGAAAACTTAAATGTTTATACATTATTTAGAGCTGAATGGGTAGCACGAGTATTTAACCGTGTAACTCCAAGATTTGGATTTGATGTAACTACTAGTGACTTTGAAGTATTAACAGAAGCAGAATGGCAAGCTGATAACGCTGCTCTACAAAATATGGTAGATGTAGTAGCTCAATTAATTAGTGAACTTGGAAATCCAACACTTAAAGGATTAGTAAGTCTTTATATGAGTCCTCTTGGTGAAAGAGCAACTATCCTTACAGATAACTGTTTAGATTTATATGAAGATATTTTAAGTGAAGCAACTTCATTAAATATGGTAGATGTAATCTTCCCTAACTTATTAGTATTCGCAATCGATAAAGCTTCAGAATATAATTTAGATATTGAATTCATTAATGGTACAGTTACTCTTGATCATGTTCATGCAGATGTTGATAATATAATAGCAATCGCTAAATCATTAATTCATTTTGGTACTTTAGAAATTCTATTAAGCAACACTGATGAATTAGTTATTGATGTAACTATATTAAATGAAGTAATTACAGAAGCTGGATTACTTGAAACTTATAGATTAGATAGAGAAAATTGGATAGCAACTTTAATCAACTTTGTTGTTGCAAGAACTTCTTATAGCGCTCGTGTTGATGCATCTGATTTTGTTGGTATCGATTGGGATAGAGAAAATCTATTATTACAAGACATAGTTAATAGTATTAATACATTACTTGTTAATATGGATTTAGTTAAATATAACGATATTATTAATACAGTTAAAGATGTTTTAAATAAAGTATTTGTTGATGAATATCTAGAACCAGATATTTTAGAAGATATGCTTGATGTTGTTGATGCAACAGTTAATTCTCAAATCGTAGGTACGTTAATCCCTATGGTTACTGAAAAAGTAATTAATAGAGTTAAAGCATCTCGTGGATATGACTTATCATTTGTACTTGAAACTACAACTGATGAAGAATTAGTTGAAGATGTTCATACTATGATTAGTGCAGTTCGTGATTTAGTAAGATTTAACATTGTTAGATTATACTTAAATGGTACTGAAATTGATTACAATGAAATGCCATTAGTTTACAGTGCAATTACTAAATTAAGTGGATTAAATGTTGTTAAAGGTAATGAAAACAACTTCGTTAGAGCTTTATTTGAAAGACATGACATAGATACTGGCTGCTTAAGTGTAGGCACAATCAATGGTGTTCAAGAAGCACAAACTTTAATTGAAATCTTAGAAGTATTAGTTGAAGTTCTTAAATCTTATGATTTATATGCTTTAAATGAAATTCGTTACTACAACTATAGAGGTATTCGTTTTGATAACAATACTGATTCTAACTTAAATGCAATCGCTGATATTTTAACTATTATTGCTGAAGATAATATGTTTGAAATGGTTGTATTTGCCTTAAGTGAAAGATATGTTCCTGCTAAATATAATGGTATCCTTGATATTCATAATATTTATAGTGAATATACCGACCTTTATACTGATATGTTGATTGGTGCAGATATTATTAGAACTGTTGCTAATTTACATGTTACTGAAATTAAGAATGGTACTATTGACATTCCGTTCAGTGATACTGCTAGTGCTGAAATTATTATTAGAAGTATTTGTAACTTAAATTACTTCAATTTACCTGGTAGAATTGCTAAACTTGTTAGTGCTGTTGATTCACTATATCCTGGTAAAGGAATTAGTTATATTGATGGTAATAATATTGATTTAGCAAGTGATGCTGATAAGTTTGTTGAAATGTACAATATCTTTGCTGGTATTACTACTCGTCCAGGATTCCCTATTAAGAATAGATTTGATATTAATAGAGAAAATATTAGTGTTCGTTACTTCTTACAAAAAGACATTCTAAATGAATTAGTTGATATGGCAAAAGTATATATGGATACTACTGTTTATGAAGAAACAGGACCTGTAATTTTAGCTATCTTATTACCAATTGTTAAGGTATATGCTCCTGAATATTGGAATGCATTAGATCTTGATAATTACAATGTAGATAAGATTCGTTTAGATATGCCAGTATTTGAAAATATTGCAAAAACTATTAAAGACCTTGATCTTCGCGGAATTGTAAGTGGAGAAATCGTACTTGATGGTTTAGATGCAACTATTAACTCTTTAATTACTGATGCAGCTAGTCTTGAATTATTCAAAGGTCACCTAAATGCTTTAACTAAAGTATTATTAAAAGACTTTGTATATGGTAAACATATAGCAGGTATTGCTATAAATGAAGGTGCATTTGATATTGATAGCGTAGACTTTGATGCTGATATTGAAGTATTAAAAGACATTATAACTGAAGTATTCTCAATTCTAAATGTTGAAAATGTTAAGACTTTAAATGAATTAAAATCTTATGTTAAAGGCTTCAGTACTTCTCAATTCTTAGAGAATGAAGAAGCAGTTAAAGACCTTGCTGATATCGTTGAACTTGCAGCTCAATCTACATTTGTTAAGTTCAATGTAAAACAAGTTTATACATCTGTTGTTTTACCTAGACTTGAGAATATGAATAGGGCTCAATATGTTGATTATCGTAATGCAACTAATGAGGAAATAATCGCTGATTTAATTGTTGTTGCTGAAATCATCAGAAAAGCCTCTACATTAGGTCTTGGCGATGTTATGACTGGTGGAAACATCAATTATGATCAAGCCGATACTATAACAGAAATCTTAAAATTAGTTGGTCAAATGAATGTTGTTAGATTAAGTACTGATGCATACATCAATTACTTAAGCACTAGATTTGAAGGATTAAGAACTTATGGTGCAAGTTATGAAACCCTTGATATCGCTCATGATTTTGAACTTATTGGTCTTGCTTATGCTGAAGTAGCAGGCGCATTAAATGCTAACTTTGCATATCGCACACTAAGTGAGTTAAGAACTATAAGCCTATCTGGTTTACTTGACTTTGCTAAGAATAATGTTAATGAAGTTGTTAATGCAACTGAATACATTGCTCAATTAAGTATTGTTCCTTATTTAGTTCCTACTGTAATTGATAGATTCAATTCATTAACTAGTGGAACTGTTCTTAATAATGTTCTTGCGACTATTAAACCTTATGAAGTACCACTTTCTGTATATGCACATGATGCTACTGTAGCTGTTGATTTAGTTCGCAACTTACTTGATAGTGATATCTTAGCTTATGTTGTAAATAAATCTGGTGAAATCGTATCAGCAGAATGTGCTAAAGATATGATTGATAATGTTATGAGCTTAGAATTATTCAAAGATCATTATGCCGCAATCTTAACTCAATTATTAACTAATTTATCAATTGATGTTTCTGGTTATGACTTAACTTCTATCAATTATGAAACTGAAGCAGGTATTTTAGCAGATGTTATCAGTGAAATTCTACTTGCTGTTAACGAATATGGATTAACTCATTATGAACAAATTAAACCTGAACTTGCATCTTACAAGAATGTTTATACAAATGAAGGTATGAAGGAATTCTTAAAAGCAGTTAGAAATGCATTAGTTAAGATTAATGCAGAACATATTGTTAATGTTGTTGAATTAATTGATGAATCTGAATTTGTAGATTTAATAATTATTCCTATCTATAATGGTGTAATAAATATTGTTCCTGAATCATATAGAACATACCTTGAATTAGGTGCTTATAATAGTGATGATGTTTCTTATGATACTCATTTAGTTGCTTTAGCTATTCGTAGTTTATATGAATCAGAAATTTATAAAGAATTTACTACAAATGAACATGTAGGTAGAGAATGTGTACCATATTTAGAAGATGTTGTTAGATATATTGCTCAATTAAGAATTATTGATATGAAGAAACAAGACTTAGTTAACCTTGCTGGTAAACTATTAGGCTTAGATGTTTCTGCTCTTGATGTTAGTGGTATAAATATTGCTGACGATGCTGAAATATTAATTAATGCTATGGATGACGTTTATACTGCATTTAAAGGCACTAATAAAGGTAAATTCAGAATCAATATGTTAGGTGACACACCTACTATGGAAGCAATTATTAATGTTCTTGCTGCATTAGAATCAACAACTACTTTAGAAGTATTTATTCCTTGGATTGCTAATACTTATGTATTACCGAGAATGAATAATTTAGTAAATTCTGAAAAATTAAATAATGTATCTGATGAAAAGATTTTAAGTATTTGTGATGATTGCATTGCTGCATTATATGCATTACTTGAAATGGGTGCATTCTCTAATGATGGTATTGATTTAACTAATAAAGAATTAACTGGTCGTGTATTCGCTGTTGTATATAACAATATTAATCTTGGTAAATATCAAAAGTATTTTGATAAGTTAACTAGAAATATTGCTTCATATGGTGTATTACCAGTTGATTACTCAGTAATGAGTACTCAAAACGAAATAAGTGCAATGGTTGCTACACTTCGTGAATTAAGAACTTTAATTAGTAATTATGGTGGACAAATTAGAGCATTAGACCTTAATGTTGTTAATAATCCTCAATTTGAAATAGACGTAACTAACGTCTTAAAACAAGCATTAAATTCTCAATTTGTATCTCAAGTATTCATGAATATCGTAAATGGTTCAACTATGGTTGCAACTGAAAATTATGGTAAATTCAGTATGTTTGAAGGTATGACTAGTGATGAATTCGTTAATGTTGCGCTTCCTGATATCTTTGATATTATTGGATATGTTGCTGACTTAGGAGTTCTATCTGGTAGTGTTAACTATAAAGATACTGATACTATTATGAAGTTAGTAAGAAAAGTAGTTGAAAGCCCAGTTACAAATGGACACTTAGACGAATTAGTAAGTCTTGCTTTAAGAAAGGTAGCTAATATTGACATTGATAAACAAGTATTTAAAGATGCTAATATTGACTATAACTTAGAAGCAGATTACTTAGAAGCATTCTTAAATGGTTTAGACTTAAATTCTATTGACATTACAAACTCTAGTTCATTAAAATCAGAACAATTCTTATCAGATGTTTCTGTTGCAGGTAGAGAATTAATTCCATCTAAAGTATTTGGTATTATTATTAAACCTGTTATGAAAATTGGTTTCGAAAAGGTTGGTTCTACTAACCCTGCTGTTGATGCATTCCGTCAAACTATTGATAGTGCTGATTATACAGATGCAATGGCTATGGCTGATTACGAGGCATTACTTGAAATCGCTGGTCTTGTAGCTAATATGGGTATATTCTCAGGTATTAACTTTGATAATGCTGATAACCTAGGTACAGCAATTAAGAAATTATTTGCTACTAACTTAGCTTCTGGCAATGAAAAAGTATTAATGGAACAACTTCTTAAGAAGATGTCATTTGTTGAAACAGATAACATTGACTTAGATCTTGTTACTGACTGGGATAATGAAATTGATAAATTTGCAAGTATGCTTGACGCACTTACAACTTTATGTAAGAACCCTCAATTTGATGTTGATAATATTAGTTCAGATGCATTAAATGACCCAACTGTTCAAGATCAATTTGTTGAATATGTTGATGCTGCATCTAAGACTTACATTGGTAGTGAAATATTTAAAGAACTTTATAAGAACAATATCGTTCCAATCCTTCCTGCTGATGCAAGAGATATAATTGATATTGATACATTACCTACAGATAAGTGGGCGAAAGAAATTGAAGAATTATTAGAAATCTATGAACTTATTGGTTCTAGTGGACAATTAAATGCTTCAAGTCTTACAGCTAATTCTATCTTAAGTCTATATGATATTATCTTTGGCTTAAATGGTAAAGATGGTATCGAATCTGTTAAAAATAATCGTAAAGTATGGTTAAAGAAATTTATTAATGAAGATAGTTTATTACAAGGTTCTTCTGCAACATTAAATTGGAATGACCTTCCTGATAATGATCAAGCAGCTCAAGAAGCTGAAGTATTAGCTATTCGTGCATTCTTAAATAATATTATTACTGGATATGTTGATAATCCTGAAACTGCTCGTATTAGTGATATAAGTTATGATAGTATTGTTGAATGTAAAGATTACAACAAACTATATGATACATTCATTGTTATGAGTAAATCAGTTGTAATGAGAAATGTATTAATTAGTACAATTGATACAGGCGTATCTAAGAATTCAAATACAACTTCTGTATTCAATTTAAGTAGAATGATTTCAGCAGAATTCAAAGACCAAGTTACAAATGGATATAATAGTTCATTCTGGAGTGATGAAGAATACTTTGTTCTTGCGGTATTACTTGCAAGTGCTAATGCATTCGACTTAGTTCATAGTGAAGGTATCTTCTATATGGATTTAGGTACAACATACGCTGATATTAATACTTATGTTAATATCCCTGGTCACCTTTCTTCAGCAGCTTCTAACTTCCCATCTCAAGAATTAGAAACAGCAACTGAAAGAAAAGTTGGATTCCGTCAAATCTTACAATTAATGAATTTAAGTAAAGTATTTGATCTTGGTGCTCTTGATGGTAATGATGGTATCATTAGTGAATTATTCACTATTAACCATGTACGTCCATTAGGTACAGTTGAAAATACTAAAGAAGCTTGGGATAAAGAAATTAATGATTTAACTGAAAGCTTCAAGGTATTAAAAGACGCTGGATTACTTGATTCTAATATTAATGTATCTAGTTACTTAAGAAATGAAGAAAATGATAATGTTGCTGAATTAGAAAAACTTCTAAAATCAATTAATCATTCTGATATCTTAAGACCAATACTAGCTGAACAAATGCATAAAGCTTTAGCTGAAGCTATCATCTTAGCAGCAAGTAATTCAATTTATAATGGAACTATTATTGCTCAATACAGAGATAACGAAAAAGCTAACAGTTTAATTAGTTCTCTAAATCCATGGTTACATCAAGAATGGGGCTGTGAGACAAGTGGTGATCCACTTAACCCACTACCTGCATTAAGTGATGAAGCAACTTACGATGATAAGATTGTTGATATTATTACATTAATCAAGAATCCATCTTCTATGTTTAGCGGATTATTAGGCGCATAATAAAATAAAAAAAGACTTTTCGTTGAGTGCTTATACACTTTTCAAAAGTCTTTTTTATTAATGAATTGTTAGATTTAGCTAAATTGTAATTAGAAGTGCAACAAAAATTATAAGGTTAAATATCTAGTA
>CAZDPJ010000006.1:0-65980 GCA_964507405.1 uncultured Staphylococcaceae bacterium | reverse complement strand
TTACACTTTCTTTACTTACTTCAGTAAAACTAATACCACTATTTGGAACAACAAATTCCTTTGTTTTAGTTGATACTGTATATGATACATTTTTATAATCATTTGTTTTATCATCAAGCATATCAAATTTATAAGTTACATCATATGTTGTATTTTCTTTTAAACCTGAAATTGTTAATTTATCTTCATTCATTTGATAGTCTTTACCATCAACACTAACTACCATATTTTTAACAAGATCAGTATTATTATTTGCTTCTTTTACTATTTCAATGCTACTTCTTGTATTATTTACTGTATTTACTTTATACCCAGGATCACGAACAACAAACAATAAGCCATTAAAGTTAGCTCTAGTGCTTCCATCTTTAGGAGTATTTACTATATTAAAACTTCCATATGAATTTCTAACAATTGCACATACGGAGCCGCCACCATCTTGTTGATAAGCTTCAACTACACCAAGTGATTTTAATAATGCATTAGAGTCATCTTGAGTCATTCCACACCATTTTTGATTTTTCATATCAACTGTTACAAGTACATATGTACCATCAGCTTTTCTACCAAAGATTGAACGACTATAAAGTTGAGTATCATATGTGCCAACACCTTCAACGTCTTTATCATTATATCTTTGAGTTGAATGGTATCCAATTGATAATTCAACATTATTCATTTCATCATTAACATATTCTAATTGAACTATAACTTTTTTATTTACACTTAAAGCATTTTTTACATCTTCATTAGATGTTTTAATTGCGAATTGTCCTTCACTAACTTTACAAGATATATCTTCTGCACTAATTGTTCCTTTAGCGAAGCCAGAATAAATAGACATCGCACTTACATATTCAGGTGCATTACTAACATAAGCAAGGTCAGCATTGTCACAATAATATATTGTAGAATCAGTTGTTTTTTCAATATTAAAGGTTTTATATGATTCTGTAGTTTTATTAACATATTCATATGCAACCCATACTGAGGTTTCACCAGTTGATGCTTCTTTATTAAATTGTTCAACTGGATATTTAGATACAACTTTGTCATTATCATCTAAGATATATATATAATAACCTTTGATTGCGGATTCCTTTACGAATGGGTTACTTGCATCATTGGTTACACCAACATAATTATTGGAGTTTCCAGTTAGGCCATAGCCAAATCTTCTTTCACCATCCATAACAAGTGGATAGAAAGGGGCAGGATACATTGGTACATCATTAATATATTTTGCATTCATTGCATATTGGTCCGCATTTATTCCCCCAAGAACAATCCATCCAGGATGAGTCTCTTCATAATCTTTCGCAACTACATCTAATGTTGCTCTTCTATATTTGTTATTTCCACTTTGACAAGCCCAGTTAACAAGTTTAGAAAAAACTCCATCTGTTTTCATACTAAATACATTTACTTGTTGATCTGTTAAATTAGCTGTTGTTTTCGTATTACCAAGTAAATGATTATAAGTCATTCCATATATATTTTGTTCATCATTACTTTTTAAAATCCATGTTCCTTTGCCATTTTCACTAGTTGTTTCATTTTCTTTTGCACTAATAGATATGCTAATTAAACTAGAAAAGCAAAGAAATATAGTTAAAATAAATAAAATCCTTTTTAAAATCTTTTTCATATTCTTTCTCCTTCTTTTTTAAACATTTTATCACAACATAAAAATTAAAGCAAGAAGATATATATAATTTTTAAAAATAAAAGACTTGAATTTTGTTTTTCAAGTCTTGATTTAATATATATTAATATTATTTTTTCTTTCTAAGTATTACTACACTTAATGCAAGAAGAGTAGTTAAAGCAAGTACATATCTAATGGCAGCATCTGTTCCACAGCCACAGCCTTTCTTTTCTTCTTGTTTAATTTCTTCATAACGTGCTGTTAGTTTAATATCACCTGTTGCTGTTTTACTTATGCTTTCTACTTTTTCTCCTTGTTCATTATACCAACCAAGGAAAGTATATCCTTCTTTTGATGGAGTAGGAAGACTTTCTAGTCCTTTTCCTTCTTCATATGTATAACTTACACCATCTGGAAGAGTTCCACCATCTAAGATATATTCAATATTATATGTAGGTTTAGGGGTATTACCTAAAGAAAGAATATTACTTTCTACTTCAAATTCATCTTCTAAAGCAGTATATGTTAACACTATTTTTAACTCATATGAGTTATTTTCTAAATCTAGGTCAGTTACTTGTTCTAAGCCTTGTTTTAGTTTTAATGTTTTTATTTCTTGACCATTACAAACAATTACCGCTTTTGTAACTACTCCATCTTCATCTTTATATGCATATTGAAGATTTACTTTATTAGTATATTCTTTAACTAGTTTAAATTCAGTAATAGTAGGTATTTCATAACTTAATGTTTTTGCTTTTAATTCTGAATTTTTTCGATGATATAAATTAGAAGTAACTTCATCATATATATCATATTCAATTACTAAATTATATTCAGTATCTAAAATTAAATTTTTAAGTTCTGCTTTATTATTTACAAAATCAGTCGCATCACCATTTATTACAACTTTAACATTTCTGATTAATTCATTTGGTTCCATACTTACATCAAAAGATGTTTTGTTAATATTTAGCACTTCAAATTTAGGACTTATGCCTTCATATTCCTTAGTGGTTACTTCAATAGATTTAGTCATTTTTTTAGAATTATCATTTAATACTACACCATATTCTAGAGTTAAGTTATATTTAGTATTTTCATTTAATCCATCAATTGTCAATTCATTATTATTAAAATTATAATCTTTTCCATTTACTTTAACAACTACATTTTCAATTGTTGCTTCTTCAACAAGATTTGTTGTTTTCTTTAAAGTTACACTATGATAATTAGTATCAGCTTTAACTTCAGGGTCACGAACAACAAATAATAATGCGGTCATATTTGCGCGTATACCATCTCTAGGGTAGTTACTAATCACAAATTCACCTTTTTCATCACGGTACATACTTGTTACAGAACCACCGCCATCCATTTGATATGCTTCAACAACACCATAATGTTTTAATAAAGCATTACATTCATCAAATCCCATTCCTGCGTATCTAATTGTTAAGTCATTAGGGTCTGTAGCAACATCGACTGTTAATAATACATATGTTCCATCAGCTTTTTTACCAACGATTGCTCTACTATATCTATTGCCATCATAACTAGTATGAACTAAAGGTTGATCAACACCATTCATACGATGAACAGAGTGATATCCAGTTGATGCTTCAACATTATTTAATTCTTCACTAACCCATTCTGCATCTACTATTATTCTTGTACCTACTGATAAAGCATTAATTACTTCTTCGTTGGTTGTTTCAATTGCAAATTGATTAGACTTTAGAGTTACATTTTTAGTTACTTTTGAAATTGTTCCTTTTCCAAATACAGAATCTACTCCTGAACTATAGTTTGAACTGTTATTCATATATGCAAGTTCAGGGTTTTCAACTACATAAACAGAGTTTTCACTATCAATGTTTTGTTCTACATAAGTATTATCTTTTGAAATGGATATATATGTAGACCATACTGTTGTTTCATTATTTGATGGAGATTGATTTATGTTATCAATATCAAATTTAGCTATTTCTTTTTTATTCTCATCAACAATTGTTAAGACAAAGCTTCTTATTGTACTTGATGGAACTAGAGAATTTTCACTACCATTATTCGCGAAACCAACATGCATATTAGTAATATTAGTGAAAGTAATTGGTATTCTTGATTCACCATCCATAATTAGTGGATAATATGTTTGTGGTGTAAAGTAGGCAGAACCAGAAGCAATATCACTTCCAAAACCAGTAGTATATTGGTCAGCATTAATTCCTCCAACTACAATCCATCCAGGGTGTGTTTTTTCATAATCACTTGCAATGTCATCTAAATATTGTCTAGTATATTTTTTATTTCCATCAACTACAGACCAAGTTACAAGTTTAGATGAATATCCATCTGTTTTCATTGTTAACAAATTAATATGTTGTGGTTTATTATCATTAGCTTTTCCCCATATACTTGAATGTTCCATTCCAAATACATCAACCGTTTCTGCTTTTCCTGGTGTCCACTCACCATTTCCATTATCACTTTTTGTTGAAGCAGATACATTTAAATGTATTGAACAACATAAAGTAACAAAGAAAATTGTAAAAAATAAAATTCTTTTAATTTTTCTCATTTCTTTTCCTCCTTAATATCTTATTTCTCGTTTCCCATACGTAATTTTACCAAGCAAGCCTTTTTTATAATCTTCCTTAGCTTTTTCATACATTGCAAGTTTATCCCTATATCCTTTATCTCTCCATTTCATTTCATGTCTTTCAGCTTTAGCCATTTTCTTATCTAATTTAACATAATAAGGGTCAATGTCTTTATATTCATCCCATAAAAATAAGCGATTACGATAATCATAATATATATCTAATGGTTCTTTATCGTATGTTGATAGAGTAGTAAATAAAATTTTTCGTTCAACAATTCGATAATTAGTATTTCTTAAAACTTCATTATTGAATAAAAGAATCTTTTTTTCTTTTAGTCTAGCTCTAATACAATATTCATAATCAAAGGTACCTTGATAATATTCTAACTTAAATCCATTTAATTCTTCAAAAATATGAACATTTATAAAGGCACCAAGTAATCGGCATCCACCAGTAACATATCTCGTTTCTTCTTGTTTTCTTTCATGCATTTGACAGCCATATAATGGAAGTGGAGTATAAATTGCAATATTAACGTCTTGATTTTCATATATATATTTCTTTATGTTTGTAAAAGCTTCATCTTCATAGTAATAACCAAGTTCTAACATAATATTATAATCAGCACCAACATTTACAGCTTGTTCCATCATTCTTTGATAGTTTGCTGCCTCACCCAAATCACTACAATCAACGTAATTAGCATTTTGAAAGCGTCTGATTGCTTCATAGAATTTAGATAAGTCAAATGAAGTAACATTATATATATATACTTCATCTACATTATTAGCATAGTCACTAAAGGCTCTTGCATATTCTCTTATTTCTTCATCATTTAATATATTTTTATTAATTAATAAACTAGCTATTATTTTCATAAAACCCCATCCTTTTTTAAAAGTATAGCATTTTATAAAGTTTTTTTCAAATAAAAAAAGAATCTTTCTTAAATAGAAAGACTCTTATTTTATAATTTAGTTTTCATTTGCTGTACCAAATACATTAATCTTTTCAGTAACAGCTTGAGCAATTCCTTTAGAAGCAGGACCTAATAATTTACGTGGATCATAAACTTTAGCATTCTTTTCATCAGCAAGGAATTCTCTTAAGATTTTATTAAATGCTAATTGGCATTCAGTGTTAACATTAATTTTGCATGTTCCACATTCAATTGCTCTTCTAATTTTTTCATCTGGAATACCAGTTCCACCATGTAATACAAGTGGTTTATTTGTTGCTTTTCCAATTGCTTCCATTTCTGTAAATCCAAGTACAGGTTCACCTTGATAAGGACCATGAACTGAACCTAGTGCAGGTGCAAGAGCGTCAACTTCTGCTTCATTTACTAAACGAACACATTCATTTAAGTCAGCGTATTTAATTCCACCGATAACACCATCTTCATTTCCACCTACAGTACCTACTTCAGCTTCAACACTTACGTTTCTTGCATGTGCATAATCCACAACTTCTTTAGTCATTTTAATGTTATCATCAATTGGATGATGAGAACCATCAATCATAACAGATGTAAATCCAGCATCAATTGCTTTTTTACAACTTTCAAAAGATGAACCGTGGTCTAAATGAATAGCAACATCAACAGTAATTTCTAAATCTTTTACTAATCCTTTAACCATTCCAACAACTACATCAAATCCACCCATATATTTTGCTGCACCTTCAGAAACACCTAAAATAACTGGTGAGTTGTTTGCTTCTGCAGTTTCAAGGATTGTTTTAGTCCATTCAAGATTATTAATATTGAATTGACCAACAGCATATTTTCCTTCTTTTGCTTTATTTAAAATGTTTACCATATTTACTAGTGGCATAATTATTCCCTCCATTTTTGTTATTATTTTTACACCTATATTAGTATACCATAACTTAATTAAAATTACAAGAAAAATTATTTATATATATTTTTTTCTTAAAAAAAGAAAGCTAGATTTTTTCTAACTTTCTAAATATTTACTAATAAAGGTTCCACTAAATTCAGCAATTGATTTTTCAACCGATGTAATTCCCGTCTCACCTAAAATAATAACGCAGCCTAAGATATCACCATATACATTTATTGGCCTGATAATTAATGGTCTATTATTTTCAATATTATCACATATTTCAAAATTTTCACCCATATCAATAATTTGAGTTTGTCTCTTGTTTAATTTATCTTCTAATCTCATTGATATTTTTTTGCCCACTAAGTTTACTTTAAAGTTACCTGCGCATGCAATTACTCTTTCATTATCTGTTATTATTATATCTAATTTATTAGATGCATAAACACTTTCAACAAATTCTTTAACAAATTCATTTAGGCTTTGAACTGGAGAATACTTTTTTAACATTATTTGATCAAGACCATCTATATATATCTCTAGTGAATCTCCTTCTTTGATTCTCATTGTTCTTCTTAGTTCTTTTGGTAGAACAATTCTACCTAAATCATCTATTCTTCTAACGACTCCTGTTGCTTTCATATATTAATTCCTCCACACTTAATAATAGTATGGATTTATTTTTTTATTTTATACATGGATTTGTTCTAAAAATTTAGTAAATAAATATATATAATCTTTTGTTAATTCTTTGTTTTTATATCTTACAACAACCTTATTTTTTATAAACTCAAATTTAAGAAGGTCAAAATCATGATTTAACATGAAATCAAAATTAGCAGATATTAATTTTTTACTTGTTTCTTCATCAAAATTAAAAGCAACATCTTGATTTAATTCTTTAAATGATTCAACACCTCTCGATTTTAACAAATATTCTAGATATTTTTCTTCCATATATAGTAAAATATCCTTACTTAATTGACCATATCTATCTGAATATTCTGCAATTAATGCATTTATTTGTGAGCGTGATTTAATCTTATTAATAGATTGGTGAATTTCAATTCTAATTTCATCATCAGAAACATATGTAGGCGCAATATGTCTAGATATATCAATATTAAATTTACGAGGATTAGCTTCTTCTTTTTCAATTCCTTTAGCTTCTTTAATCGCATCATTTAATAATTTCATATATAAGTCCATACCAATGGCATCAATATATCCAGATTGTTCATTACCTAAAATATCACCAGCACCTCTTATCGCAAGGTCTCGCATTGCAATTTTATATCCACTACCAAGAGCAGTAAATTCTTTAATTGTTTCAAGTCTTTTTTCTGCTTCTATTGTTAGTACTTTACCTTTTTCATACATAAAGTAAGCATAAGCAATTCGATCATTTCTACCAACTCGACCTCTAATTTGATATAGTTGAGCTAAACCTAAAATATCGGCTTTTTCAACAATTAAGGTATTTGCATTAGGGATATCTATTCCAGTTTCAATAATTGTTGTACATATTAATATATCATATTTACGATCTAAGAAGTCAACTAAATATTCTTCTATTTCTTCTTTTTTCATTCTTCCATGAATCATTCCAACTTTTGCTTTTGGAACTAATCTTTTTACCTTATCAAGTACTCCATCTAATTCATTAATTCTATTTAATAAATAAAAGACTTGCCCATTTCTTGCAATTTCTCTATTAATTGCTTCTCTAATTACTGATTCATTACTTTCAAGCACAAAGGTTTGAACTGGAAGTCTATTTACAGGAGGAGTTTCTATAAGTGATAAATCTTTTAAACCAGAAAGAGACATTTGAAGAGTCCTTGGAATTGGGGTTGCTGTAAGGGTTAATACATCAATTAAAGATTTCATTTGTTTAATTTTTTCTTTATGTGTAACTCCAAATCGTTGTTCTTCATCGATTATTAATAAACCTAAGTTCTTGTACTGAATATCACTAGAAAGTAATCTATGAGTTCCAACAACTACATCGACATATCCTTTCTTTAAATCTTCGATGACTTGTTTTTGTTTTGCTTTATCAACAAATCGATTCAATAATTCAACCCTTATACCATACTTTTCAAGTCTTTGTTTAAATGTATAATAATGTTGTCTCGTTAAAATAGTTGTAGGCGCAAGATATACAACTTGTTTTCCATTATCTACAGCTTTAAACGTAGCACGAATTGCGACTTCTGTTTTTCCAAAACCAACATCGCCACATATAAGTCTATCGACAGGACGTGTACTTTCCATATCATTTTTTACATCTTGAATTGCTTGAAGTTGATCTTTAGTTTCTGTAAAGCCGAATTCTTTTTCAAACTCAAGCTGTTCTAAAGTATCTTTTTTATAAACAAATCCTTGCATTGCTTCACGTTCTGCTTGTACTTTAATTAATTTTTGAGCAACATCATTTACTTTTTCTTTAATTCGATTTCTCTTTTTAATCCATTCTTTACTATTTAGATTATTAAGTTTTGGCGTTTGGTTCTTACTACCAATGTATTTTTCAAGTAGATATATATTCTCAATAGGAATGTTAACTTTACTTTCATCAGCATATTGAAGCGAAAGATAATCTTTTTTTAGGCCTCTTAATTCAATTGTTTTAATACCTAAATATATACCAATACCATAATCTTGGTGAACAACATAGTCACCAGGAGTTAATTCATCTTTACTATATATCTTTGTTGATTGTTTATAATATCGTTGATATTTAGTATTTCTTGATATTTTACTTGGCGCATATTCATTGGGAGTTATTACTTCTAAATTAAGATCATAATCAATAAATCCATATGCATTAGTTGATACCGCAACATTTATTTTACCATTTCTTATTTTTTGTTCATCCTCATATATATAGTAATGAAGTAACTTAGTTTCAAGTAATTCTTCAATATAATCTAGTTTGACCTCATCAATATGCGTTATTATATATGTTTTTTCTAAATCCGCAACAATACCATCAAACATTATTTTTAGATTATTATTAAATTCCGTAACATTTGATGTTTTTACATCAAATAACTTATTAATATATATATCATTTAAAGAACTTAAGAATGAACATGTAAAGACATTTTCATATGATAATGATAGTATTTCATCTAATTCTTTAAAGAAAGATTTATCATATTTGTATTTTAGTTCTAAAAAGTAATTATATATTTCAGATTGTCTTTTCTTTTCATATGATTTTAAATCATTATAGTTTTCATAAAAACAAATAGGCTTATCAACAAATGATAAGAAGTTTTGATATTGTTCATCGATTTCTGGTAAGTATAAATATAACTGTTCTAAGCTTTTATATTCTTTTAAATTTTCTACTATTTTCTTTGTTTTATCATCATTAGGATATTTTTTTAATATTTTATTAGAAATAATATCGATATTCTCTTTTTGATAATATATATCATATAATGGAAAAATATCTATTTCTTGTAACTTTTCAGTACTTAACTGAGATTCAATATCTATTTTTTTAATTGTTTCTATTTCATTATCAAAGAAATTAATTCTGATTGGTTCATCTGTATTAATAGGATATATATCTATTATACTGCCTCTAACACTAAATGTTCCAATATCTGTTGTTAGGGCTGTCTTTTTATATCCTCTAATAACTAAATCATTAACAATTTCATCGATTTCTTTTGTTTCACCAATACTATATTTTAAAATTGATGAATTTAGCATTGATGTAGACATAACATTTTTTAACGCACCATCAGTATTAGTAATTATTATTTGTGGCTTTTTCTTAATTATATTTGCGATAGTTAACATTCTAGCTAATTTAAATTCACTAGAAGATGCAACTATATCATTAGATATAAATTCTTCTACAGGAAAGAAGCTAACATTATCAGTTCCCACTAAATCAACAAACATTTCATATGTTTTTGATGCTTCAAATGTATCTGTACATATATATACTACATTTTTATTAGTTGCATTAAAGGAAAGTGCAGCAAGCATTCTTGAAATATTAACACAACAATTACCTATATATATATTATCGTTTTTATTTGCTTTACTTATTACATCAATAATTTCTTGATATTTCTTTTCATTATTTAAAATTTCTAATATATTCATTTTATTTACCATTAAATTCATTCATAACTTTTTTTATACCCCCACTAATATAAGTATGAATCATTTTAGGAGCCTTTTGAATAGTTTCATTTAATACTGTTTGTTCTTGTTTAGTTAGAGTATGTAATACATAATCGACAACTTCATCAGTTGAATTAGGTTTACCTATTCCTACTCTGACTCTTTTAATTGAGCTAGTTCCAAGATTTTCAATAATTGATTTCATTCCTTTTTGCCCGCCACTTGAACCAGCTTCACGAATTCTTATCTTTCCAAGTGGTAAATCTAGATCATCATGGAAAACAATTAATTCTTCTACTGGATATTTATAATATTCCATAAAAAGTCTAACCGCATTTCCTGATAAATTCATGTAAGTTAAAGGTTTTATTATATATATCTTTTCACCATCAATTATACCTTCACCAATTAAAGCTTGATGTTTTTGTGATAATTTAAAGTTAATGTTATAGTAATTAGCTATCTCATCAACCATCATAAACCCCACATTATGTGGGGTCTTTTCATATTCTTTTCCAGGATTTCCTAGTCCTACAATAACCATATATATACCTACTTTACTATATTTTTATATGCTTCTAAAGTATTTTCTAGAAGAGTTACGATTGTAAGAGGTCCTACTCCTCCAGGTACTGGAGTAATAAAGGATGCTTTCTTACTAACATTTTCAAAATCAACATCTCCATAAAGACAATTATCAATTCTATTAATTCCAACATCAATAACCACAGCATTATCTTTTACCATATCAGCTGTTATAAAATTTGCTTTACCAATAGCTACTACTAAAATATCAGCTGAAGATGTAACTTCTTTTAAGTTTTTTGTTCTTGAGTGACATACTGTTACTGTGGCATTTTTATTTAGAAGTAACATTGCCATAGGCTTTCCAACTATATTACTTCTACCAACAACAACAGCATTTTTACCTTCAACTTCTATATTGTATTCTTGTAATAGATTCATTATACCAGTTGGTGTTGCTGGAGTAAAAGAAGGAATAGAACTAAATAATTTACCTTTATTTATGATTCCAAATCCATCAACATCTTTTTTATCACTAATACTATTTATTACTATTTGTTCATCTAAATGTTTAGGTAAAGGAAGTTGTACTAATATGCCATGAATAGATATATCATTATTTAAGTTTTCAATTAGAGAAAGTAATTCTTCTAATTTGGTTTCTTCACTTAATTCAAATAATCTGGTTTCAATATGACAAAAAGATGCTGCTTTTATTTTGTTTCTTACATATATCTCACTTGCGGCGTCATGGCCTACTTTTACAATTGCAAGCGTAGGAACAGTATGATATATATCTATTAGTTCTAAAACTTGTTCTTTTAACTTTTCTTTTCTTTTTTTACTTATTTGTTTTCCATCTAATATCATGGTAAATTATCTCCTTTTATGATATGTTGATTATTTCTCCTGAATCTGATAAATCGATAATATTTGCAAGAGGTTCTTTAGGTAAGCCTGGCATAGTCATGATATCACCAGTTAAACATACTAAAAACTTTGCTCCTGCACTGATTCTTATTTCTCTAATTGTTATTTCAAAATTATGAGGTCTGCCTACAAGTTTAGGATTATCAGTTAATGATAATGGAGTTTTAGCCATACATATATAATAATCACGATATTTACTTGTATTTAACTTAGTAAGTTGTTCTTTTACTTCATCTGTGTAATTAACAGACGATGCACCATAAACGTTTTTCGCAATATGTTCTATTTTTTCTTCAATTGTTTCATCTAATTTATATTGATAATTTGGTGTTACTGGTTCAGAAATTACCTCTAATACCTTTTTAGCAAGGTCAATTCCTCCATTTCCACCTTTAACAAAAACTTCGCTTAAACTATAGGGGTGGCTATTATTTATCGCCCATTCATTAAAAGTGCGAATTTCAGCCTCTGTATCGCTTATATAACGATTTAAAGCAATAACATAAGGTACTTTAAATCTTTTTAAAGTGTCAATATGTTTTTCTAAATTAACTAAGCCCATTTTTAATGCTTCTATGTTTTCTTGTTGAATATCTTGTTTTTTTATGCCCCCATGATATTTTAATGCTTTTAGTGTTGCGACAAGAACAACAGCACTCACCTTTAAATCTGCTTCTCTACATTTTATATCTAAGAATTTCTCAGCACCAAGGTCGGCACCAAAACCAGCCTCAGTAATAACATAATCAGCTAGTTTAAGGCCTAGTTTAGTTGCGATAATTGAATTACAACCATGAGCAATATTTGCGAAAGGACCACCATGAATTAAGATAGGGTTATTTTCTAATGTTTGAACAAGATTAGGTTTCATAGCATCTTTTAATAATACGAGAGCAGAACCAGTAATTCCTAAATCTTTTACTGTTAGTTCTTTTTCATCATAAGTATACGCTATAATTAATCTATCTATTCTTTGTCTTAAATCCTTTATGTCTTTTGCAAGGCATAGTATTGCCATTATTTCACTTGCAACTGTAATATTAAAAGAATCTTTTCTTGGAGTTTCTTTTTTATGTGATAATCCTACTTCAACTTCTCTTAATGCACGATCATTTAAATCAACACAACGTTTCCATACTATTCTATTAGGATTAATATTTAAACTATTTCCTTGGAAAATATGATTATCAATACAAGCACTAATTAAGTTATTAGCTGTTGTTATTGCATGTAAATCACCTGTAAAATGAAGGTTTAAATCAGCCATTGGATTAATTTGAGCATACCCACCACCAGCAGCTCCTCCTTTTACACCAAACACTGGACCTAAAGATGGTTCACGTAACGCACCTACTACTTTTTTGTTTAATTTAGAAAATGCATCAACAAGCCCAATTGAGGTTGTTGACTTTCCTTCACCAAGTGGTGTTGGTGTTATTGCAGTGACAAGAATTAAGTGTCCATCTTTGTTGTTTTTAGTATTTTCAATAACTTCATCACTAATCTTTGCTTTATACCATCCATAATATTCTAAATCTTTTTCTTCTATATCTAGCTTTCTAGCAATTTCACTTACTTTTAGCATCTTTGCATTTCTTGCAATTTCAATATCTGATAACATATTTTCCCTTCTTTCTTTTAATATTACAAAATAATTAGTTATACTATATATATAACTAATTATCTATTATACTTTTTTTCATAGTTTTCAATACTATCTTTAATAATTTCTATAGCTTTATCTTTTCCTAAAACTTCGATATTTGTTGTCTTTTTATGTTCAAGATTTTTATATACTTGAAAAAAATGTTCTATTTCTTCTGAAAGATGAGGAGGTAAATCCTCAATTTTTTCATATGTATTCCAGTTAGGGTCTTTAAATGGAATAGCAATTATCTTATCATCTTTAGCATTATTATCAATCATTCTTACTACACCAACAGGATAGCATCTAACTAAACTCATTGGTTCTAAGTCTTCACTACATAAGACAAGTACATCAAGTGGATCTTCATCACCAGCATAAGTGCGGGGAATAAAACCATAATTTGCGGGATAATGAGTAGAAGTATAAAGAATTCGATCTAGAATTATTAATCCAGTTTCTTTATCTAATTCATATTTTTTCTTACTGCCTTTGCTTATTTCTATAACCGCAACAAAATCATCAACATTAATTCTATTTTTATTTATATCATGCCAAATATTCATTCATCTGTACCTCTCGAAAATAATATTGCATTTTCAAATAATTGTTCACAATCTTTACCTATAGGATTTTTATGTATACAATCTTTTTCTAATTTGTCTTTATTTAAATATTTTATTATACCTTCTCTAGTATATATATGTTCTTCTTTTACAACCTTTTCAATTTCTGATAAAGTTATATTATAACAATAACAAACTATCATATCTTTAAGTTCTTGTTTAAACCAAACAGGTACTTTTAATTCATCTTTACTATATGCATATTTATTATTAAAATACGTAACATCACATTTTTTATTTAAACACATATATATATCTTCAGTTTCATCAATTAAACTATTATCTTTTAAAATTGAAAGAGCAGTCTTTATTGGGACTTTAACTGAGTTCGCATAACAGATAGGACATTTCTTTAAACAATCTGTATTGCAACTATTACAATTACCATTACATGTTTCCATTTAAATCACCTTTATTGATAATATTATAACCTAATTTTAATTTTTTAGCATTTTATTAGCATATTTTTAAAAATTTAGAGATATTATTTAATGAGGTGTATTATGGGAATTATTGCATGTAACGAAAAGGAAGTTAAATTATTAGCTAGACTAATGAGAGCAGAAGCTGAAGCTGAGGGTGAACTTGGAATGTTGATGGTTGGAAATGTTGGTGTTAACCGGGTTCGTGCGAAATGTTTAGATTTTACTAATATTTCAACCGTAGAACAAATGGTCTATCAACATCCTGGCGGTTTTGAATCAACATTATATTCATACTTTTATCAAGCAGCAAGACAAAAAGATATAAGATTAGCTCGTAAAGTAATAAAAGGTGAACAATTTCATCCTGCCTCTCGAGCACTTTGGTTTTATAATTCATCAAACTCTGATTGTAGTGCTCAGTGGTATGGCCAGTGGAATACTGGAAAGTACAAATCTCATTGTTTTTATAGTCCAGTAGAATCAGAAAATTGTTATTAATAACATATTTTAAAAACTAAATACATATATATTATCAAGGAGGCTTATATGACAATTAACTATCAACAACCTTATGGTTTTTATAATCCATATGGATTTCAACCACAAGTACAAACTCAAAATCCTTTTTTAGAACAATCATATATTGAAAATATTTTACGTCTTAACCGTGGAAAACTGGCAACTGTATATATGAGTTTTGAAGGAAGCCAATGGGGTTCTAAAATCTTTAAAGGAACAATTGAGGCAGCTGGTAAAGACCATATTATTTTAAAAGACCCTCAAACAGGTATAAGATATTTATTATTAACAATCTATTTATCTTATGTAACTTTTGATGAAGAATTAAATTATGAATATCCTTACCAAGAATAGAAAAGAGGTACATATGTACCTTATTTTCTTATTATCCAATCACTTGTTATCATATCAACACCCATATCTATATATTTAGATAAAAGTGTTTCGTCATTCATTGTCCAAATATTTACAAGTAAACCATTACTATGCATTGTAGATATCATTTCTTTAGTACAAACACTATGTTCTACATCTAAACTAATATTGTTTTTTACACACCAATCTAGGTTTTGTTCGATATCTTTATAGCATAACCATTGAAGTTTAATAGTTGGATATTTTTTTCTTAAATATTCAAGACAGCCCTTCATAAACGAAATAACATATACTTTATCAAATAATTGATATTCTTTTAACATTGTTATTACTTTATCTAAATTACTATAATTAAAGTTATTCTCATCTGCATTATCTGAATAAATACCATTAGTCCATTTTAATTCAACAACTGGAATTACATTATTATCTCTACATATTTCTAAATATTTAGAAAAAAGAAGAATTTTTCCTGTATATGTTTTATCTTTATATGATTGAACAAGTTCAACCTCTTTTAATTCATCATAAGTTGATTGATTAACATCCATACAAGTTGGATTATTACTTTCTTTTGTTAGTTTTTCAAATGTAGAATCATGATGTATTACATAAACTAAGTCACTTGTAACTCGCACATCACATTCTAATGCATCCGCACCAGACTTAACTCCTCCTAAAAAAGCTTCTAATGTATTTTCAACTCCACCATATATTTTACCGCCTCGATGAGCAACATATTTAACACCCATTTTAATCACCTCTTAATAAAAGTTTAGCATATTTCATTAATTTTTAATTATTTTTTGATAAAATATTTTTGAGGTGATATATATGTGTGTATTTTGTAATATAATTAATGGTGACATTTCTTCTTTTAAAATTTATGAAAATGATTATGTATTATGTTTTTTAGATATTAACGCAAGTACTAAAGGTCATACATTGATTGTTCCTAAAAAACATTTTGAAAATATTTTTGATGTAGATGAAAAGTATTTAGAAGAAATTACTAAAGCAGTTAAACATGTTTCTTTACTTTTAAAAGAAAAATTAAATGTTTCCAGTGTTAACATTCTAAATAATAGCGGAACTCTTGCGGGGCAAACAGTAATGCATTTTCATATTCATGTTATTCCTAGATATGAAAATGATGGATTAGTACTTGAACCTAAACAAACAGAACCTAATTTTGATTTATTAAAAGATATTCAAGAACAACTTATAAAATAAAAAGGCTAAAAATAGCCTTTTTATTTTTCTTTTCTAATTTCAGTTACTCCCATATATGGAACTAATACTTCTGGAATTTTAATACTGCCATCAGCTTGTTGATAATTTTCAAGAATCGCAATTACAGTTCTTCCGACAGCAAGACCAGAACCATTTAAAGTATGTACTAATTCAGGTTTTGAATCTTTAGTTCTCTTAAATCTAATATTTGCTCTTCTTGCTTGGAAATCCTCAGCATTGCTTATTGAACCAATTTCACGATATTTGTTTTGCCCTGGTAACCATACTTCAATATCATATGTTTTTGCCATACCAAATCCCATATCACCTGTACATAATTCAACTACATGATAAGGTATATCTAATTGTTTTAATACTTCTTCTGAATTTAATAACATTTTATTTAATTCATCATATGAATCTTCAGGTTTTGTAAATTTAATTAATTCAACTTTATTAAATTGATGTTGTCTTAATATACCTTTTGTATCTCTACCTGCACTACCAGCTTCTGCTCTAAAGGCTGTTGTATATGAACAATATTTAAGAGGCAATAAACTACCATCAATTATTTCATCACGATACATATTTATTGTAGGAACTTCTGCTGTAGGGTTTAAATACCAATCAAAATCATCACCTTGACCAGCACTTACTTTATAAGCATCATCTTTAAATTTAGGAAATTGACCAGTACCTAGCATACTTGCACCATTAACGATATAAGGAGGCATTACTTCTGTATATCCATGTTTCTTTGAGTGTAAATCCATCATGAAAGCAATTAGACTTCTTTCAAGTCTTGCGCCTAGACCTTTATAAATAACAAATCTAGCACCTGTTATCTTTGCTGCTCTTTCAAAATCAAGGATTCCTAAATTTTCAGCAAGTTCTGTATGATCTTTAGGTTCAAAATCAAACTTTGTAGGTTCTTTAAATTTTCTAATTTCTCTGTTTTCAGTTTCATCTTTACCAACTTTAGTATCTAAAGCGACTAAATTAGGTGTAGTTAATAACATATTTCGAATATCTTCATCTAATGTAGATAATTCAGCTTCTAGATTTTTAATTTCATCACCAATATGAGCAACACTAGCCATTACTTCGTCAGCATTGCCTTTGTTTCTTTTAATTTCACCAATTAATTTGCTTTTTTGATTTCTTTCACTTTTTAAATTTTCTACTTCTACTAATAACTCTCTTTTTCTTTCATCTTTTGCTTTTAAATCTCTTAAGTAAGAAAAATCTCCGCCTCTAGTATTAAGTCTTCTAATAACTTCTTCTACATTATCTCTAATTAATTTAATATCTAACATTTTCTTTTCCTCCAAAATGAATTTTAAATATAAAATATAATAAAAGCCCTTCTGTAAAGAATTTGGCTTTACAAAAGGGACGAAATCTCTAGATTCCGCGGTACCACCCTTATTTGAGTTATACTCACACTTCTTTTTGCATTATAACGGTTGCATTCCGAGTATTCTTTCGATACTACCTCATTGGCAGATTCACATAATCATATTTTTAGTTCACACCATCCACTAAATCTCTGAAAATATATTATTATGTTACTAATCCAAATCATTGGTTTAATTTATTATATTACAGATATTTTAAAAAGTCAACTTTTTTGAAAAAGAAAGAGCCAAAAAAGGCTCTTTTTATTTTAACTCTTCATTTTCGTCTTCAGAAGTAGTTTCTTCTTCTTCATCAGTTAAAAGTTCTTTTTCTAATTGTAATAATCTTTCTTGATTTTCAGCATTAGCAATTTCTTCAGGAGTCATTTCTTCTTCATCATCGCCGCGTGGTACAACTGCAATAGATGCAACATTTTGACCATCATTTAGTCTTATTATTTTAACACCTTGTGTATCACGACCAATAATTGAAATATCATCCATATGAGTTCTAATAACCATACCACCATCAGTTACAACAATTAAATCATCATTAACAGTAGATGGAGCAAGACATACAGGTTCACCACTCTTTTCTGTGATGTTCATATATTTAACTCCTTTACCATTTCTACCTTTAACTAAGAATTCTTTAGCACTTGTTCTTTTTCCATATCCTTTTGATGTAATAACTATTATTTCGTCATCATCAGAATTAACAACAGCAAGTCCTACAGTTTTATCATTTTCATCAAATTTCAATGCTTTTACACCGCTTGCGGCACGGTTTGTTGGTCTAACAGCAGCTTCATTAAATCTTGATGCTTTACCATTTGATGCACCAAAGATAATATCTTGGGTACCATTTGTTCTAACAACTTCAACTAATTCGTCACCTTCGCTAAGAATAATTGCTCTTATACCAGTACTTCTAATATTTTTATATTGAACCAAGGCAGTTTTCTTAATATTACCTTTCTTAGTAGCGAACACAACATAACCTTCTTCATCTAATGATTTTACATTAATTACAGCTGCTAATGTTTCTTCAGCATCAAACTTCAATAAATTAACAATTGGAAGTCCTTTTGCGGTTCTACTTGATACTGGTATTTGATATGCTTTTAAGGCATAAACTTTACCAAAATTACTAAAGAACAATAATGTATCATGAGAAGAAGTATAAATCATTTTCTCTACAAAGTCATCTTCTTGCATTTTTGTTCCTGTAATTCCTTTACCACCACGTTTTTGTGTTTTGTAAGTAGCTACATTTAAACGTTTTATATAACCTTTATTAGTTATTGTTATAATTACATCTTCTTCAGGAATTAATGCTTCATCTTCGACTTCTAAATCTTCACTTAAATCAATTTCACTACGTCTTTCGTCGCCATATTTAGCTTGAATTTCACTTAATTCAGAAACTATAATTGACATTTTCTTTTCATGACTACTTAGAATTCCTTCTAAATAATCAACAAGTTGTTCTAAATCTCTTGCTTCTGAAGTTAATTTTTCTATTTCTAGACCAGTTAAACGTTGAAGTTTCATATCTAGAATAGCTTTTGCTTGAATATCTGTTAATAAGAATTTAGATATTAATTGAGAAATAGCAAGTTCAGGTGTAGCAGATTTCTTAATTACATCAACAACTTCATCAATATTAGCAAGAGCAATCAACAAACCTTGAACAATATGTAATCTGTTTTTTGCTTTTTCTAGATCATATTCTGTTCTTCTTGTAATAACTTCAACTTGATGTTCAATATAACATTCAAGAATTTGTTTTAGATTCATTACACGAGGTTGACCTTTATCTAGAGCAATCATATTAACACTATATGAAGTTTGCATTGCCGTATGACGATATAAATTATTTAAAATAACGTTGACATTTGCATCTTTACGTAATTCAATAACAATTCTCATACCTTTTCTAGAAGATTCATCACGTAAATCAGTAATACCTTCTATTATTTTTTCTTTATGAACATCTGCTATACGTTTTATTAATTTAGATTTATTAACTTGATATGGGATTTCAGTAATAATTATTTCTTTTTTACCATTAGCCATTGTTGATACTTTAACTTTAGCTCTAACAGTAACAACACCCATACCTGTTAAATATGCTTTTTTAACGTTATTTAATCCCATAATTATGCCACCAGTAGGGAAATCTGGGGCAGGAATATATTCCATCAATTGTTCAATTGACATATTAGGATTTTCAATTAACGCTAAAGTACCAGCTATAACTTCAGTTAAATTATGAGTAGGAATGTTTGTTGCCATACCAACAGCAATACCACTTGCACCATTAACAAGTAAATTAGGATATCTTGCAGGAAGTACGGCTGGTTCTTGTTCGGTACCGTCATAGTTATCTTGGAAATCAACAGTATTTTTATTAATATCTCTTAACATTTCACTAGCAAGTTTAGACATTCTTGCTTCGGTATAACGCATTGCGGCTGCACCATCGCCATCGACAGAACCAAAGTTTCCGTGTCCGTCAACAAGTGGATAACGATAACTAAAGTCTTGAGCCATTCTTACCATTGCTTCATAAACAGCACTATCACCATGTGGGTGGTATTTACCTATTACGTCACCGACGATACGAGCACTTTTCTTATGTTGTTTATCACTATAAATACCTAAAGTGCTCATCGCATATAAAATTCTTCTTTGTACAGGCTTTAATCCATCTCTAACATCTGGTAATGCACGGGATACAATAACACTCATCGCATAACTTAAGAAGGAGTTTTGTACTTCTCCTTCAATTTGGATTGGTAAAACTTTATCCACTTTTTCTTCTAATAATAATTCATCTTTACCATCATCAGAATTATCTTCTTCTTCATTTTCAACTTGTTCTTCAGATGTATTTTCATCTTCTTCAAGAAGTTCATCATCTTTTTCATCAAACATGGATATATTTCACCTCCTATACGTCTAAATTTTGAACAAAGACAGCATTTTCTTCGATAAATCTACGTCTTGGTTCTACATCTTCACCCATTAAATCCGCAAATATTTTTGCTGCTTTTTCACTATCTTCCATCGTAACTTGTAATAAAGTACGATATTTAGGGTCCATTGTTGTTTCCCATAATTGTTCTGCGTTCATTTCTCCTAGACCTTTATAACGTTGAATATCAACTCTTCCAGGAATTTTACTCATTTCATTTACAATTTCATCTTTTTCTTCATCACTATATGCATAATTGATCTTTTTCGCTTTTTGAATCTTATATAAAGGAGGTTGTGCAACATAAACATAACCATTTTCAATAAGAGGTCTCATAAAGCGATAGAAGAATGTTAATAACAATATTCTAATATGTGCACCATCGACATCGGCATCGGTCATAATGACTATTTTATGATATCTAGCATTCTCAATTTTGAATTCTTTTTCTATTCCTGTGCCTATTGCTTGAATAATTGAAATAATTTCGTTGTTGCTAAGAATCTTATGAGCTGAAGCTTTTTCAACATTCAATACTTTTCCACGTAGAGGGAGGATAGCTTGGTAATAACTATCTCTGCCTTGCTTAGCAGATCCACCGGCAGAGTCACCTTCGACGATGTACATTTCAGCAAGTGCAGGGTCTTTTGTACGGCAATCTGATAGTTTTGAAGCAAAGTCAAGCATATCTAAAGGGCTCTTTCTTCTCGTTGCTTCTCTAGCTTTTTTTGCCGCGATACGAGCTCTTAAAGCAAGAACACCTTTTTCGACAATGAGTCTTGCAGTAGCAGGATTTTCTAACAAATAGGCTTCTAATTTATCAGACATAGCTTGTGAAACAATCCTTCTAACCTCTGTATTTCCAAGTTTAGTTTTAGTTTGTCCTTCAAATTGAGGGTCACTAATCTTACAAGAAACAATAGCAGTTAGTCCTTCACGAACATCATCACCTGTAAATATTTCGTCTTTTTTAAAGATATTAGACGTTTTACCATAGTTATTTAGAATACGAGTAAGGCTGGTTCTAAAACCTTCTTCATGAGTTCCACCTTCTTGGTTAATAATATTATTAGTAAAGGATCTTATAACACAACTATAGTCTTCTGTATATTGGAAGGCTATTTCAATTACGCTTCCTTCAACTTCTTCATCCACAACAATAACATCACTGTGCAATGGTTTTTTATTTCTATTCAAATATTTAACATATTCAGAAATACCACCATCATAATGATATTCTTCTTTTTTGATATTGTCTGGATTTCTAGAATCAGTAACATTAAGCTTAATGCCTTTATTTAAGAAAGCTAGTTCTTGGAGTCTTTGTCTTAATGTCTCATAATCATACTCTACCGTTTCTCTAAAGATTTCTCCATCAGCCTTAAACCTAACAGTTGTCCCAGTTATGTTTGTCTCGCCGATAGTTTGAAGTGGCGTTTCAGGAACACCCCTTCTATACTTTTGATAAAATTTCTTACCACCACGATTAACATAGACCTCAAGCCATTCACTTAAAGCATTAACAACAGATGCACCTACACCGTGTAAACCACCAGAAACTTTGTATGTATTACTGTCAAATTTACCACCTGCATGAAGCACAGTAAAGATGGTTTCTGTTGCTGAAACATGTGTTTTTGGATGAATATCTGTGGGCATACCACGCCCATTATCCGTAACACAAATTATATTATCTGGCAATATTTCGACATCAATTTCATTACAAAAGCCTGCTAGTGCTTCATCGACAGAATTATCTACAATTTCCCATACTAAATGGTGTAATCCTCTAGGTCCAGTACTACCAATGTACATACCAGGTCTTTTTCTTACTGCTTCCATGCCTTCAAGGACTTGTATACTACTCGAATCGTAATTAGTTTTATCATTTAACTCAGCCATTAATAAAACCTCCTTCTTTTTTACATGTTTTTATTACTTTTTCAACATTATTCCTTACAAATAACATATTTTTGCCCATTAATTTCGATTTTATCATTCTCAAAAAGCTTTTTTCCACGTCTTTGATCAATAATTTCGTTGATTTTAACCTCATTTTCAGCTAAAAAAGCCTTTGCTTGACCCCCATTTTGAATAATTCCAGCATACTTTAAGAACTGTCCTAGGGTAATAAAATCGGTGTTTATAAGCACTTCTTTGTTCATGTGCAACACCTCTATTCTCATACATTATAATTATACCACAAAAGCCCTTTTTTTACAAGTAAAAAGCCTATGACTTTAGTCATGATTTTTAAAGCTAATTTTTATCAAAAAATAAGCTTTTTTTAATAATCCAAAAGTTTTTTTGTCAAGCGAAAATTTCCGAACAAAAAACGGACGTTTTGAGTTTTTTGTAATTTTTAATCCATTTTTTATACATAAATAAGTATATTCCTTATTTATATATATAATATATAATTATGATTTTTTGACCATTTAATTTTAACTTTATGCTTGGCTTTTTAAGGTGGTTTTTTAGTGTTTTTGACCATTTTTTTATTATTTTGAATAACAAACTATTATTTCTATATTTACACCCATACAAAAATATTTATTTTTGTATTGCTTTACTTACAATTGTATTTATTTTTATACATATATATTTATTTAATTATTACAATAATTATTACTATACAGTTTTATTTATTTGTGATACATATTTATTTACTTATTGTTATATTATTATACGTAAATATTGTTTTATTTTTATCTTTCCATACATATCTATTTAAATCAATCTTTATTGTTTGTTAAAACTTTTACTTTTTAATTCAAACAACGTTGCTTTATTAAACTTTTACATTCTAATTGTTTTATATATATTTTAAAACCTTTTATGATTAGGCTCGTTTTACATTAAAACAATATAGACAAATTATTGTTTTAATATTCAAACAATGTTATGTAGAAATAATTTTGTTTTCAAAATAAATACTATATTTTTATTTTAAATTCTAATATTTTTATTTTGATTTATAACAATTTTGTTCAATTTTATTTTTATCTAAAAAGTATGTTTTGTTATTATTCTTTTAAATTATAATTTTACTACATATTTTTCTTAAATCTTAAAACTTTTTTAGCTTACAGCTTTGGTTTTTTGAATACCAGTGGCACTTTTCCACAACTCGCACCAAAAATCGTACTTTCTCTGGATACAGAAAAATGGTTTGATGGTTTTACATAAATACATACTCTAATTTTCTGCGTTTTCTGTGGTCTACAAAAAACTCAAAAATTTCGATTTTACCCCCCGGGGGATTAGTAATTTTTCACTTTTTTTTCAAAAATTTATTTTTATGGGCTTTTTTAGCCTCATTTTTGATTTTTGAAATGATTTTTGAAACGAATTTCCGTTTTAATTTTATTTTTTAATATTTTTATATTTTTTATTAATAGCAAAAGAATGCTATCTGTTTTTATGGTTGTATGTATGTAAGTAAATATTGCAAATCGGTTGACTTTAATTTTTATAATGATATAATAGTTGTGTAAATAGGAGGTTTAATATGAACGATCAAGTAAAAAAGAGAGTTAATCCCTTTGATAGACAAATTACAGTCGAAGAAGAGGAAGAAAAAGTGGTTGAAGAGGTAGTTCAAGAACCAACACCTCAAATTCAACCTCAAGTGATTCAACAATCACAACAAGAAAGCTATTATTATCAACAACCAGTGCAACAAGCGCCAAGAACTACAAGGAAACAACCAAAACCTCAATACATTCCACAAATGGATGGACCAAAAGAAAAGTATACCGCAACTATGGATGTTTCATTACGTAGAAGTATTAAGATTTTCTGTGCAACAAACGGCAAAATGTTCTCAGAATTCATTGAAGAAGCTTGTAGAGAAAAATTATCTAGAGAAGGAGGTAAATATTAATGCCAATTGTTTCTTGCTTTTGTAAAAAAGGTGGTGTAGGTAAAACAACATTCCTTGGATACCTTGCACATTATTATGCAACATTAGGTAAAACAGTTTTAGTTATTAGTGCTGATGACCAAAACAGTATTTTTAAAATATTCGGTGCAGAGCATTATGTAACAGATCATGACGATGATTTCTTCGAACATTTATTTGTTGGAGAAAAAAAGCCTCAAGATGTAGTTTTTGAGGCAAGAATAAATATGTATTTAATGAAAACCTTAAATACAGACAGACTTTCACTAAATTTAACGTTAAAAAGAACCGAAGAGAAGCATTTAAGGGCTTTAATTCAAGATTTTACTAAATATTTTGATTATATTTTTATCGATTTCCCGCCTTCGAGCAGTCGTTTAAGTGAAATATTATTAGACTTAAGCGATTCTATTCTTCTTGCAGTAGGGCTTGATGCTCTTGGTTTGGAGGGTTATTCGAATACAATTCAATATTTTGTTGATTCTGACATCAATTTGAGCAAAATTAAGTACGTAATTCCTATCGGATACCACCCTGTTAAGCTTGCCCCTAAAGCTTGCCTAAAACAACTAACAGAAAGAGCTAAAATTCAAACTCCAGAAGCTATTGTTACCCCACCTATAAATGACAAGTCAGTTATCAAAAACCTACAAGCCGAAGGTGTTTCAGTCTTTGATAACCACCAAATGAAAGATAAATTTCATCAAAAGAACCGTGATCAGATAAGAAAAGAGCTTACAGAAGTATATAAATCAATGGTTTTATAGTCATTTAGCCCTGTTTTTCGAATTTTTAACTAACTACATGATAAATTATTCATAAAGCTATCAAATCAGTGGATTTAATGGTTTATTTAACGAAATATAAGAAATAAAAAAAGCCTAAATTAGGCTTTTTTTATTTTATCTATTTACTTTCTTTAAATAAGCGGTTTTTAACCTTTATTTTAGAACACTCTAACCGGGAGAAGCAATTGTATCAAATCTTGCTCTTTTTCACCCACAATTATGGCTGGTTTTATCTCTCCAGTGAACTTTATAAGAATACTTTGACTTTCAAAGGATTTTAGTGCATCGCTTAGATTTTTTGTTCCAAATGCAATTTGGAAATTAAGGTTTTCTGAAACCTCTAATGGATAGATTTCCTCTACAACTTTACCTATTTCAGTAGAGTTTGATGAAATTTCAACTGAGTTTTTAGGTGTAAGAGTCATTTTTACAATGCTTAAATTCTCTGAACTTGTAAATAATGAGGCTCTATCCACTGCAGAAAGTAGCTCATTTCTATTGAATTTAACTGTCAACATTTGGTCTTTAGGGAACAAACTTGATGTGTCTGGATACGTTCCTTCAACTAATCTTGTCATGAAAGTTACATTGCGATATTTGAAAATCGCAGTTTTGTTTTTGATTATTAACTCGACATCTTCATGTGAATCTTCTATTATTTTAGAGAATTCATCTAATGATTTACTTGGAATATTGATTATTTGAGAATTGAAATTATCTTCAAATTCAATATTTTTTCTTGCTAACCTAAACGAATCGGTTGCGGTAATTTCCAATTTATTACCAAAAAATTTGAAATTTACACTAGTTAGAACGATTCTTGCTTCTGATGTTGCAGCCGCAAAAGTAGTTTGTTTAATCACATTTTTTAACATTTGAGCATCTAAATGAATTGGCTCTTCTTCTAATTCAAAGTTAATTACAGGGAATAAAGAATTATCATAAGTCACTAAAGTAAAGTCTGAACGGTCTGATAAAATCTTAATTGTTGTTGATTCAAACAATGTGAATTCAACTTCTTTACCCTCTAATTTCTTAACTATTTCTAAAAAATACTTACCAGGAACTACACAAGCTCCAGTTTCTTCAATCACTACATCATTATTTTCTTCTAAAACTATTTGAACAGAAATGTCTTTATTTGTAGTAACAAAGACAATTTTGTGTTTTTCTACATTAATTTGTATTCCTGTAAGCACAGGAAATGGTTTTTTATCTGATAATCCACGAGAAACATTTTGTAAAGTTAATAACAATAGTTCTCGATTCATTATAAATTTCATAAAATCCTCCCTATTTATTATTTATATTTGTATATTATATTTATTATTAGCTATGTGGATAAGTGGATAACTTCTAATTTTGCTTGATTTTTTGAATTAAAACTTCCACATCTTGCTTAACTAAAGAGTCAGTTTCTACTGAATTTGTTATTTTTTCAATAGCATGAGCGATAGTTGCATGATCTCTACCACCTAATAACTCACCTATTTTCTTTAAAGGAAGGTTTAATTCCTTTCTAAGAAGATAAGTTGTTATCATTCTTGCGTAAGCAATCTCTTGTTTTCTAGATGTTCCCACTAAATCTTTAATATTAATATTAAAATAAGTGGCAACAACGTTTTTTATTTTTTCAATTATAACAGAATCACTAACATTTACTACTTGTTTATCTTTAGAAATAATCGAATTCAATGAAGCTTGAGCGTTTTCTAACGTAAATTCTATGTTAAAAGCAACACAATACGAAACAAAACGACGTAAAGCTCCCTCTAGTTCTCTTACGTTTTCTTGAAAATTTTCAGCAATAAATGTTAAAACATCATCAGGGACAACATTCGGATCACTAATTAGGAAAGCTAATTTCTTTTTTAAAATAGTTTTTCTCAAATCAAAATTAGGTTTTTTAATATCAACAGGGATTCCCCAACTAAATCTAGATTTAAGACGATCCATAATTTCAAGTTCTGAGGCTGGTCTATCAGAAGTAATTACAATTTGTTTATTATTTTCATGTAAATATTCAAATAACTTAAAAAATTCTTCTTGAGTTTTTACTTTATCTTTTAAAAATTGAATATCATCTACTAATAGCACGTCTGCAGAACGATAGAAATTATTAAAAGAATCTAATGTGTCAGAATTTCTATTATTTCTGTTAGTTGCATTAAAATAATCTTCTGTGTATTGTTGTGCAGTAGTGAAAATAATATTAGCGTTTATGTTATTATCTAAAATATAATGGCCAATTGCCGTCATAAGGTGTGTTTTTCCTAAACCAACATCTCCAAAAATATACAAAGGGTTTACTGTTACATGTGGAGAATCAGCAACCTTAATAGAAAAAGTAAAAGCTTCTCTATTGGCTTCGCCAGTAACAAAGTTTTCAAAAGTATATTCTGGTCTTAATGTTCTACTCTTGAATTTATCCGCTTTATCAGGAGCAGAAAATGCTTTTTTCTCTTGATTTTCTTTTTCAACCGCTATATCAGCTGTTGTAATTAATTTAAAAGACATCTTTTCAGAGACAAATTCACTTAAAATCTCATTCATTCTTGCTAAATAGAATTTCTCAATACGATATTTTATTAAAGTAGTTGATACAGGTAAATAAATGTATCCATTTTGTTCTTTATAAATTTCTTTAATTTCGTCAAAAGTAGCAAGGTATGTTGGTTCGTCTATAGTCTCTTTCAGTTTCTCTTTAACTTTTAACCAAATTGAATTATCAATTTCCATTAAACATCACCTCTTTACATTACATTATAACAAAAAGAAGTAAAAAATACAAAAAATAAGATAAAAAAGGTTTTTTTAAGTTATCCACATTAATAATGTGGAAAAAAAGTGGATAAGTAGTGATAGTTATCCACATGTGGATAAGTGGATAACTTTTTTCTATATATTAAGGACAGAGTAAAACTTTCTACTCTTTTAACTTGCAAATTTCGAAACCTTGTGATAGAATACTCAAAGTGTGAGGTGTAAATATGTTAAGCAAATTATCAGCCCTAAGTACAAAAATAAAAATATTAATTCTTGTGTTATATACTGCTTTAGTAGGAGTTGTTACTATTTTAATACTAAATTCAACAACAAAATCTAAAGTACTAGATGGATATTGTGAACAATCATATGATGAATATGTGAAATTAACTGTTAGAGTTTATGAAGAAAGAAAGTCTACATTAGAAAATGAATCTGATTTTGAATCAACAACTTATAAAGTAAGAGGATTTTTAGAAAAACAAGATGCCGCAAAAGGTTATGAAATTAAAAACATTAAACCTTTTATTGCTGGAGTTAATAGAAAAGGTAAAATTAAGTTTGATGAAAGTTCATCTACTTATTCAATTTCTAAAAGTTCAACTTATTCACAATTAAGTTCAAGTTCTTTTATATCAAGTAGTATTTTTAAACAATCTGTTACAGTAGATAGTTCAACAAAAGAAGAAACTGTTGTTGATAATATTCCTTTAAAACTTTATGTAAATATTAAATATACAATTGTTATTGATAATGAAGAAATAAACAAAGAATTAAAAACAGAATTTAAAGTTACTGATTATGAGTCTGAAGATTTTTCTAAATATGAAAATGGTTTATTAGGTAATGATGACAATATAGTGAATGAATCTGAAGCAATTGATGTAAATATTGAATACACTAAAGCAACTGAAGAATCAAAAAAAGATTCTATCAAGAAAGATAGTTTTAATTTTGAAACAGAATTAAACCAAACTTATCTTGGAGATAAAAAAATTGAAAATTTCTCAGTTGAAGTGTTTGGTAAAATAAATACTAAAGACTGTGATCACAAAATATTTAGTGAATATGTTCGTTTCTATACTTGTGCAGGTAGTGCTTTAAATAAAGCAGCATCTACTGATACAATCTTAAGTTCATATAAAATTGATGAAGTATATGATGTTGTAACTTTATTCGTTAAGACTGTAGTTAAATTTGATGATGGAACATCAAGTGTAAGAAAAATAAAAATAGATTTGAATGCAAAATAGAGATAATTTATTATCTCTATTTTTTTCTCAAGTAAAAAGAATTGACAAATTAATTAAAATATAGTAAAATACTTTAGCATGGTTTTTAATTGGAGGTGCTAATAATGAAAAGAACATACCAACCTAACAAACGTAAACATAGTAAGACACATGGTTTCCGTGCTCGTATGGCAACAGTTGGCGGAAGAAAAGTTTTAGCCCGCAGACGTTTAAAAGGTCGCGCTGTATTAAGCGCTTAATAATAAATTAAATAATATTCTTGGACCACTTCTGTCATTTATAAATGGAAGTGGTCTCTTTATTTTTGACGAGGTTAAAATGAAAAAAATAAATAGATTAAAGAAAAACCATGATATAGCCTTAATCGTTCAAAAAAGACAAAGAATTTATCGTGATAATTATATCGTTTATTATCAATATAAAGAAGAAATAGTTCCTAAAATCGCTTTTTCAGTATCTAAGAAATATGGAAAAGCGGTAGAGAGGAATAAAGCAAAAAGAATCGCTAGAAGTATTTTTATTAATGAAATAAAAAATATTAAAAACGTTGATATGGTGGTTGTAATAAAACCAATCAGTAAATGTGTTAAATATGAAATTTTAAAAAATGATTTATTATATTGTATAAAGACGATATTATTAAGACAACCAAAAGGAGAAAAAGATGAAAAAATTACAAAGTAAAAGTTTATTTCTTTTGATTGCTTTATTATTAATGGCAGTAACCTTAACAAGTTGTAGTGCGTGCTCAGGTTCTAGTTATTCAAATGCATATGAGAAAGCTAAAGCTAGCGAAGAAACAGAAGCAGGAAATATAGTTGAATGGATTACTTCTGAATTACATAAAAAAGAAATAGAACTAAACGAGACTGAACTTACCGATGAATCTAAGGTTGATGAAATGAAGAAAAATGCTAAAGAATTAATAGCTTCATACCCTGATTATAACGGTATATCTGGTAAGAAAGATAATGATAAAGCTAATAAAAATTATAAAGTAATTTTGATTAAATCGGATATTGAAAAATATAACGAGTATATAGATCGTTCATACGCAATTAAAGATGGCGATGGAAATTCTGTATATGAAGCGTTTAAATTAGAAGAATATAGTGATGCTGTTAAAGTTAATACTAGTTGCTTATCTTGTTTATTTGCTCAAACAAACGTTTCTGCTCAAGAAAAAATAAATAATATTGTAAACGAAACAAATCTTTATGATATAGTTGCAACATTTACTTTACAAGTTAAAGAAAGAACACTAGAAGGTGAACCACTTCATTTCTATGCTGATAGTTTTGGAGATTTTATGGGAAATTTCTTTAATAATGTATTTGTATTTCCTGTTGGATGGTTATTATATATTATTTCTAAATTATGTGGTGGATTTTATATTATAGGTTTATTTATAACTACTTTATTAATTAGAACTTTAGGATGGCCGATTTACGCAAAAACAAATGATATGAGTTTAAAGATGAAAGCTATTGAACCTGAAATTGCGAAAATTCAAGCAAAATATGCTAATCGTAAAGACCCTGATTCTCAAAGAATGATGCAAATGGAACAAGCAAGACTTTATAAACAAAATGGTATAGGTATAGGTGGTTGTATTATGCCATTCTTACAATTCCCTATATTCATGGCAATTTATCGAGCTGTATCAAGAATTCCGTATACTGTTAAAACAGAGGGAACAAAATATACATTAAACTGGGGAAATGAATTAAATTCAAAAATCTTCAATTTAGACTTATTCCAAGATTACACAGCTGGTACTTCTCAATTAATTTGGATTATTATTTTAGTTGTACTTGTTGCCGGAACCCAATTCTTAAGTCAAATCTTAAGTGAAAGAAGACAAAAAGACGCAAAGAATAAAGCACAAGAAGATATCCCTATGTATCGTCGTCAAGCAGCAGCTCAACAAGCTAATGATACACAACGTTCTATGAAGATAGTTATGTATTTAATGATTGTTATGATGGGTGTGTTTGTATGGACAAGTAAAGCTGGTTTAGGTATTTACTGGTTAATAGGTAACTGTTATTCAATGTTACAAATGTATATTAATTCCAAACAAAGTGAAAAGAAATTAGAAAAGTTGAAAGAAAAGCAAAAGAAATATAGATAGAGGTAACAGACATGAAAGAAAAAATGTATGTAGGCAAGAATATCCAAGAAATAGAAGAACTTGCAATTAATGAATTAGGTGTATCAAAAGATGATTTATATTTTGATGTAACATCTGAAGATAGTTTAGGTGAAATACAAGTTCATGTAATGGTTGATGCTAATCCTGTTAAAAAAGGAAAAGATTATATTGAAAACTATTTACAAGAAGCAGATATCTATGGTTTTGTAGAAAGAAAAATGCGTGATAATGTTGTTGAATATGATATAAATACTGAAAATTCAAACGCTGTTTTAATTGGTCATAATTCTCAAACTCTTTCAGCACTTCATTATTTAACAACAATAGTAGTTAATCAATACTTTAATCGTGATGAAGAATCTGGATTAATTGTTAAAGTTGACGTTGGTAATTATCGTAAAAGTAAAGACGAACAATTAGAAAGATTAGGAACAAGACTTGCACGTGAAGCTATTAGAACACAAATGCCAGTAAGACTTAGATTTATGAATGCATATGAAAGAAAAGTTATTCATAATAAATTATCAACATGGCGTGATGTTACTACTCATTCAGAAGGTGTTGAACCACATAGATATTTGATCATAACACCTAAAGCAAAAAATAAAGAACAAAATAGAGAAGGTTAAACCTTCTCTTTGTTTTTTTAAAATAAAAAAAGACTCCAGGAAAATAGAGCCTTTTTTAAAGAAACGAGAATTGAATAAAAATTAAGGATTCTCTTTGCAACAGGTAGGATTTCTACTACAAAGAGCAAAATAATTATATCATTTTATTATTTTTTTTGCAATACCTTTTATTTTGAAAATGTTTACATAGAAAAAAATAAAGTAAAAACGAATGGAACTTTGTAAAAATAATGTATAATATATTATAAGAGGAGTGATGAATATGTCACAAGAAGATATGATAATTGGTATATCAACTGCTTATTCAAAAGGTGCTATTTCCATAATTAGATTAAGTGGTGATGGAGTAATAGAATTAGTTAATAAAGTTTTTAAAGGGGCTAATTTATGTAAGGTAAAAAGTCATACAATAAATTATGGACATATATATGACAATAATAAAAAAGAAATATTAGATGAAGTATTAGTGTCTGTATTTAGAGCTCCTAAAACATATACAAAAGAAGATGTTGTAGAAATTAACTGTCATGGTGGATTATTTGTTACTAATTTAATTTATGAGAATTTAGTTAATTTAGGCGCAAGACCAGCTGAACCTGGTGAATTTACAAAACGTGCTTTTTTAAATGGTCGTATTGATTTAACTAAAGCAGAAGCGGTAATGGATATAATTGATGCTGAAAATAAAACAGCAATTAAACTTGCAAATCAAGGAATTAACGGAAAAATATATAATTTAGTTAGAGAATATCGTCAAGAATTGTTAGATATTATTGCGGTTATCGATGTTAATATTGATTATCCTGAATACGATGATGTCGAAGAATTAACAAATGATGAGGTAGAACCTAAATTAAATGATATAGTAGATAAGTTAGAAAAGTTATTAAAAGATTCAATAGGTGCAAGATATTTAAAAGAAGGAATAACTACAGCTATTATTGGTAAGCCTAATGTTGGTAAGAGTACACTTTTAAATGCTCTTTTAAAGGAAAATAAAGCAATTGTTACAAATATTCCAGGTACAACTAGAGATATTATTGAGGCTAAGGTAAATATTGGAAATATAACCCTTAATTTGGTTGATACTGCAGGAATCAGAAAAACAAATAATGTTGTTGAAAAACTTGGCGTTGAAAAATCAAGGGAAACCATTGAAAAAGCAGACCTAGTTTTATTTGTTTTAGATGGTAGTAGTAAATTAACAAAAGAAGAGAAAATAATTTATGAACAAATAAAAGATAAACCTCATATTGTAATTCTTAATAAAAAAGATTTAGGAACAAATGATACTTATAAAGAGTTTGATTACCTAAATATTAGTGCTCATAATGAATTAGATATTGAATTACTTGAAAAACAAATAACAGAAAAAGTTTTAAAGGATATAGATCTAACTAATAATTCAGTTTATCTAGGTAATTCAAGACAAATATCTAAGTTAACACAAGCAATTAATTCATTAAAAGAAGCAAAGAAAACAATTGATAATAATACATTTATAGATTTTGTTGAAATATATTTAAGGGATGCATATAATTATTTAGGTGAAATCACTGGAGATACATCTACTACTAGTTTACTTGATGAATTATTTAGTAAATTCTGTTTAGGTAAGTAATAAATTTGACAATAATTTAAAAAAAGCATATAATACAAAAAGAAAGCAATGATTAGGAATTAAATAGTATAATATTATTCACAGTGATTTAAGGAAAGTGAGAACTTAAAAATAATAACTTATTTAGTAACACCTATGAGCAAACGAAAGAAAGTAATATATATTAATATTACTAGTAGAATCGTTCGTATATTCTGCGTTAAAGGATTAAGAGAGCATAAACAAAATATGTTTATGAATTAAGGTGGTACCGCGGTAATAATCGTCCTTAGTAACTAACTAAAGCAATAGTTATTTTACTAAGGCTTTTTAATATATAAGAAAGAAGGAAAAAGAAAATGAAAAAACTAAGTATTAAAGAACTTTTTACAAATGGTTCAGCATACATTGAAACTCCTGTAATTGTTGAAGGATGGGTTAGAACAAATCGTGCTCAAAAAGAATTTGGCTTTTTAAACTTAAACGATGGTTCATACTTAGATAATGCGCAAATAGTGTATGAACAAAATTTAGAAAACTTTTTAGAAATATCCAAATTTAGAGTAGGAAGTGGTGTAAGAGTAGAAGGCTTTGTCACAAAATCACCAAACCCAAAACAACCATATGAAATAAAAGCAACAAAAGTAGTGCTTGAAGGTGATTCACCTGAAGATTATCCAATTCAACCAAAAAGACATACAAGAGAATTCTTAAGAGAAAAAGCACATCTAAGAATGAGAACTAACTTATTTAGTGCTGTATTTAGAATGCGTAGTAAACTAGCTTTTGCTATTCATGAATTCTTTCAAAAAAGAAATTTCATATATGTAAACACACCTTTAATTACATCAAATGATGGAGAAGGTGCTGGAGAAATGTTCCAAGTAACAACTTTAGATTTAGAAAAAATAGCGAAAAGCGGTAGCGTTGATTATTCAAAAGATTTCTTCGGCAAACCAGTTAACTTAACAGTAACAGGTCAATTAGAAGCAGAAACTTATGCTCTTGCATTTGGAAAAGTATATACTTTTGGTCCTACATTTAGAGCAGAAAATTCAAATACAACAAGACATGCTTCTGAATTTTGGATGATAGAACCAGAAATTGCGTTTGCGGATTTAGATGATGATATGGATTTAATTGAAGATATGGTTAAATATGTTGTTAGTTATGTTTTAGAAAACGCTAAAGAAGAAATAGAATTCTTTGATAAATTTGTTTGTCCTGGTAAAAAACAACAATTAGAACAACTTGTTTCATCACATATAGTTAAATGTTCACATCATGATGCAATTACAATCTTAAAAGATGCAGGCGATATATTTGAAAATAAACCTGAATATGGAGAAGACCTTGCGACTGAGCATGAAAGATATTTAACAGATGTTCATTTTAAAGCTCCTGTCTTTGTAACAAATTGGCCAAAAGAAATAAAAGCTTTCTATATGAGATTAAATGATGACCAAAAAACTGTTGCTGCTGTAGATTTACTAGTTCCTGGTGCAGGTGAACTTGTAGGTGGTTCACAAAGAGAAGAACGTCTAGATTTACTTCTTGCAAGAATGAATGAATTAAAAATGAAGATAGAACCACTTGACTGGTATGTTGATTTAAGAAGATATGGTGGTGTTAAACATTCAGGATTTGGTCTTGGTTTTGAAAGACTAATAATGTATGTTACAGGAATAGATAATATTAGAGATGTTATTCCATATCCAAGAACTCCAAAGAACTGTGAATTCTAAAAAAAATGAGTAATAGAAGAAAATTCTATTACTTTTTTTGTATAAAAAAATAAAGGATTTAACCTTTATTTTTTAGACTTATTTAATTTCTTTTTTGTTGGTTTTTGTGTTTCGGCATTTCCACCATCAACCCAAACCATATAGAATAATACACCAATAACACCAGTGATAACGAAAGCGATTAATCCATGAACCGCAACTCTAGGCCAGATAAATTTAATATAATCACCTTTTAATGCATCATTACTTAAAATATCACCATTAGCACCTAAAGTATAATCTACTTCACTTAGTTTATCAAGATCAGTAATTGTTCCTCTAACAAGTTCGATGCATTCATCATCGTTTGGTAAAAGGACAATTGAGAAAGTCATAACGCCATCTTCATTATCTTCTTTTTCAAAAACATCTTTTCTATTGATATCTTGTCTTGGAGAACATCTCCATACCATTGTATCACCATTTGGTGTGTTTTGTGCACCATTATCATAAATAGGATAAATAATTGATGTAGAATTAGCAGCACCAATTCCAAATTGAGCAGCACCATTATAAGTAATATTTAAGGTGCCTTGTGAATTAATTTGTTTAATAGCTTTATCAACTAATGAATCACCATGTAGGTCAGATAGTGTTGCTTCTTCAACTTCAGCATCACTTACTGTGCCAGTTCCAACTGCAGATAAGATTGCAAGTGGTATTTCATTATTAGAAATTGTTAAGTTACCTTTTTTATCGGTATATTGAACATTATAGAAATAGAAATAATATTCATATGTATTACCATCATCTGAATTTAATGCCGTTGTATCTACAGCATATATATCAATATCAAAATATCCTGGAACATGAATTGTACCATTTTGATAAGTAGGTACTTCAGAACTAAAGATACTTGTATTATGTTGGTGAATACTAACTTTTGAATCAGCTTTTTTATATCCAGCAAAATTATACTTTAAAGCCTCTTCAATAAAAGTTGTAGCTTCTACTTCTTTATAATCTTCTACATGAAAATAATTGTCATAGAATCTAGTTCTATTTATTTGATAACCAAATAGAGAGTACCAACATATACCAAATGTAACCCCTACGACTAATAATAAAGATATTAGAAAGGGGATTAGTTTAAAATTATGTTTCATTATTAAATTCTCCTTTATATCTAACTTCTTAATATTATACCATTATTTTTAAAAAATATCAAATAAATATGTTTAAAACGCAAAAGATTTATTTTTATGTAAAGATAAAATAATAAAAAATATCAATACAGTAATTAAATTATAAATAATATGACTTATAGAAATAGTTAAAGAATTTGATAGATTAAATAAATTTTTAATAAAGATTAATAATTCAGTATATTCTTTAATTAGTAATAGGAAAAAAATAGATCCTAAAAAATTAAAAAAGAAATTAATTATACCAATAATTCTTGCATTTTTATTTCCAAATAATCCAACAAACATCCCAGTAATAGTTGTTCCAATATTTGCACCTAAAACAAAAGATACACCGCTAGATAAATTAATTAAGTTATTTTGATATAAATTTTGAATTAATCCAATACTTCCACTTGATGATTGCATTAAGAATGATATGATATTACCAACAAAGAAACAAATAATATTAGAATTATTAAATTTTATCAAAAATGGCTTTATATAATCAAGAGATAAAATGCTTTCTAAATAGTAAGTTAAGTGATTTAATCCAAATAGTAGTATTCCTAAACTTATAATTAATAAGCCAATTTGTTTGTTTTTAAGTAATATATATATAATTATACCTAAACAAATAAATAAAAAAGAATAATTTTGAATATTTAAACTAAAAAAAATAGAAGTAATAGTCGTTCCAATATTAGAACCGATTATAATGATTAATCCTTTTCTTAAAGATAAATAATTAGCACTGACAAAACTTAAAGTAATTGCTGTAACGGCATTAGAGGACTGACAAATTGCGGTAATTATAATTCCAAGTAATAATACTTGTACGTTGTTTTTTGAAAATTTTAATATTAATTGTCTGATTTTGGTAGAAGATAATTTATTTAATGTATTAATTAATAATTTTAAACCTATTATAAATAAAAATAAACTAAATAAAAGTAGTGTTATTAAGATAATAAAATATATATTCATAGAATCACTCATATAATTATATGAATAAAAATTAAATTTATTTCTTATTAAGTAGAAGAAATAAGAAAATAAAAATAAAAAAATATGGAAAGAAAAAAATCACGCAAACATAGCAAAAAAAAATACATAATGTGGTATAATTATATTAACAAATAAATAAAGGAGGTGTGCCTGTGGCATATAAAGCGTTATATCGAACATACCGTCCAACGAGATTTGATGAAGTTGTTGGCCAAAAGCACATTATAAAAATATTAGAGAATGCTGTGCTAGAAGGAAAAATATCACATGCATATATATTTAGTGGATTACGTGGTATTGGTAAAACTACAATTGCTCGTATTTTCGCAAAAGCAGTTAACTGTGAACATCCAATAAATGGTGAACCATGTAATGAATGTGATAGTTGTAAGAGTATAATTAATGATGAAACTACAGATGTTATTGAACTTGATGCCGCAAGTAATAATGGTGTAGACCAAATGCGAGAAATACTTGAAAAAGTTAATTTCCTACCAAGCAGCCTAAAAAGAAAAGTATATATCATTGATGAAGCTCATATGTTAAGTACCGCAGCTTTTAATGCACTTTTAAAAACATTAGAAGAACCACCTGCTCATGTAATATTTATACTAGCAACAACAGAACCATATAAGATTCCAGCAACTATTCTTTCAAGATGTCAAAGACTTGATTTTAAACAATTATCAACTCATGAAATAATCGAAATGTTAATTAGAGTTACGCAACTTGAAAAAATCAAAATCACTGATGAAGCATTACAAGGTATCGCAGAAGCATCAGAAGGTGGAATGCGTGATGCTTTAAGTGTTTTAGACCAAGCTAGAGTATATAATTCTAATCAAGTAACGATGGAAGATATAAATAATATTACAGGAAATGTTTCTTATCAACACTTGATTGAATTAATAAAAGCACTAAATGATCAAGATACTGAAGTTGCATTAAATAGAGTAAATGATTTATTAGAACTTGGTAAAGATGTAAATAGAATATTAACTAGTTTAATTCAATTTTGTAGAGATTTATTACTTTATAAAAGTTTAAAAGATACTACTCGTACTCAATATATATATAATAAAGAAGCGTTTATGAGTCTTGCTCATGAAACATCTGAAACTAGATTATTCTATTATGTTGATTTGTTTGTAGATATTCAAAATAAGATTAGATTCACAAATTCTCCTAAGATATATCTTGAGGTTGGAATTATTAAAATAATTAATAGTGCTAATTTAGATATTGATATTTTAGGACAAATTCAAAAATTAGAAGAAAAAGTAGAAACAATAAAACTTGGTGGCGGTACTGGATATAGTGGTGAATTAGTATCTAAGGTTAATTCGCTAGATAATCAAGTTAAAAAAATAATTAATGAAGTTAATAAACAAGATACACAAAATTTTAAAGAAAGTATACTTTCAAAGATTAATTTACTTGAAGATTTATCACTTGCAAATAAAGCCGAACCTGCTAAAATAGAAGAACAAATTCAAGAAATAAATGAAACAATAAAAGAATTAGAAGTAAAATTTGAATCTATAAAAACAAATTCTTCTATACCATCTACGGAAACAAATAGTAATAGTTTATTAGAAAACAAAATAAATGAATTAGAACAAAAACTTGAATTGATGAAAAATACATCAAACACAGATTCAACAAATACAGATACTACTAATTATTCTAATATAGAAACAAAATTAAGTGAATTAGAACAAAAAATTGATTTAGTTCAATCAAATAGTACAACTACTACTGATGTTCCTTTTGATGTAGACGCAAGAATTACTGAATTAGAACAAAAAGTATCTTCAATGAAAGTAGTACCTGAAGAACATAATTTTGATTCTACTGAATTAGTTAATAAGATTACTAGTTTACAACAAGAAATGATTCAATTAAAAGAGGTTACAAATCAACAATCTGGAGAAAATTTAATATCAACTAGTGATGTAGATGTTAAAAATAATGTTAAGAATTTAAATGAAAAAGTAGAAGTAATTGAAGAATATTTAGATATGGTTATTAACCGTGTAGACGAACTTGCACGTAATATAAAGAATTCATATAATGGTATAACTCATTCTGGAAGCAGTGATAATGATGAAATTTCACAATTAAATGAAAATTATATTTCACTAGTTTCTTTAGTTCAATCGCTACAAAACGACTTTACAGAAATAGAAGAAAAGTTATCTAATGTAAATTCTACAACAAATATTGATAGTAAAATAGAAGAATTAACAAACGATATTCAAAATAAACTAGATACTTTAAGAAGTGATTTAGCTAATAGTATAATTAGTAATTATACTGATTTATATGATAAAATAAATGCATTACCAGATAATTCCTTTGATGAATATGTCAAATTAATTGAAAACAATCAACAAGCAATTGCTGATGCGAAAGACTATAGTATTAAATTAAGTATCAAGGTTCAAGAAATCCAAACTAAGGTTGATGAAATAAATACCAAACTTGATGGTGGCTTAACGAAACGTAGAAGCCCGTTTGAAATTATAAGAGAACCAGAAGTAGAAGAAGCAAAAGGACCTAAAGAGGAAGTAAAACCTGAAGTAAAGGTGGAAACTCCTAAAGAAGAAGTAATTAATAAACCTAATTTAATCAAAAATGAAAAAACAGTTGTTATTAGAACTCCTTTACAACGTGATATAAAAGAAGAACCAACTGACGAAACTTCAAAAATTTATGATGCTAAAATTGTAGAAAGAATCTTACATCAAGCACGTGATCAAAAATGTAGAGAAGAAAAAATTAATATTTTATCTAATTGGTCTAAATTAGAAGATAGAGTAGGTCATTTATTATCACCAACAGCTAAACTTTTATCAGAAGGTACTTTAACTGCTAATGGTTATAATGAATTATTAATAGTTTATCCACATGCTTCAATGTGTAATCATTTAATGGAACCTAAAGGACACACTAATGCATTACAAGTATTAAAAATTACTTTTGGTAAAGATTATGATTTTATTGCCTTACCTGAAAACACATGGCAAGAAAAAAGACTTGAGTATGCAGGTCAATATAATATGGGGATAAAATATCCTAGACTTACCCCTATAAAAAATCCAGAACTAAAGATAGTTGTAATAAATACTACTAATTTAGTAAGTAAAAAAAATCAAGTAGTCCATCAAGCTGAAAGCTTCTTTGGCGAAGATATAGTAGAAAAAGAGGAGGAATAAAAAATGAATCCACAAATGATTCGTAAATTACAACAAATGCAAAGGGATATTGAAAAAGCCCAAAAGGAAATAGAAGAAAGTGAATTCACAGTAACTAGTGGACCAGTTACAATCGTAATGTATGGCACACATGAAGTAAAAAATGTTACTATTGATAAAGATTTTGAAGTTACTACACCTGATGATTTAGAATTATTAGAAGATTCTTTTGTTGCAGCGAGCCATAAAGCAAATGAAGAAATAGCTTCATATACAGAAGAAAAACTTTCTAAATATAAAGCCTATACTGGTGGAATGTTTTAATGGATGATTTTAAATTTTTAGATAATCTTTCAGCTTGTTTTGAAAAGTTACCAAGTGTTGGAAAAAAAACAGCATCAAGATATGCTTTCCAAGTTATCGAAAAAATGTCTAATGAGGAAGTTGAAAGATTTGCTAGAGTATTAATTGAAACAAAAAAGCAAGTAAAAAAATGCAAAGTATGTGGAATGTATACTCTAAATGATTTGTGTGAAATATGTGAAAATACATATCGTAGTCAAGAACAAATCATGGTAGTAAAGGATGCAAAAGATGTTTTAGCAATCGAAAAGACCGGTCAATATAATGGATTATATCATATACTAGGTGGTCTCATTTCACCACTTGATGGAGTTGGTCCTGATGCTTTAAATATAGATAGTTTAAATGCAAGACTTAATCCAAATGTAAAGGAAATTATTTTAGCAACAAGCTTCACAATGAATGGTGAAACAACTGCCTTATATTTAGAGAAAATTCTAGCGAGAGATGGACTTAAAATATCTCGCATTGGATATGGACTACCCGCTGGTGGTGACTTAGAGTATGTAGATGCTATGACTCTTAAGTATGCTATTGAAGGAAGAAAAACAAAATAGGAAATATTTATTAAGTAAATCAAACAAAAAAATTAAGTTGTGAGTAAAAATGCTTACAACTTTTTTTATGAAGTTTAATTGAATTTGTCGAATTTTAAAATAAATTATTCAATTCTTTTGAAAAAGAATAGAGTATATGGTATAATAAGTACAGAGATAGTAAACTCAATAAAAAAAGACAAATAATGTCAAACGAGGAGGATTTTTATTATGGATATTCGCTTGTCTCATTTAACAAAAATATTTGCCGATAAGAACTCAGAAGTAAGAGCCGTAGATGACTTAGATATCGTCATCCCTTCTGGTCGTCTTATTGGTTTGCTTGGTCCGTCAGGATGTGGTAAATCAACAACATTGTATATGATTGCTGGATTGCTAGAACCATCTTCGGGCCATATTTTTTTCGGTGATGAAGATGTAACTGCACTTCCTGCTGAAAAAAGAGGAATTGGTCTAGTTTTCCAAAACTATGCCCTTTACCCTCATATGACTGTAAAGCAAAACATAATGTTCCCTTTACAAAATATGAAACTAACTAAAGCAGAGGCTTTAGCAAGAACACAAAAGTATGCTCGTCTTGTTGGTATTGAAGAATTATTAAACCGTAAGCCTCGTCAATTATCAGGTGGTCAACAACAACGTGTCGCAATAGCTAGAGCTTTAGTAAAAGAACCAAGAGTGTTATTACTAGATGAACCACTATCAAATCTAGATGCTCGTCTAAGACTTCAAACTCGTGAAGAAATTAAGAGAATTCAAAGAGAAACGGGTATTACAACAATTTTCGTTACACATGACCAAGAAGAAGCGATGAGTATTTCGGATGAAATAGTTGTTATGAAGTTTGGTGTAATGCAACAAAAAGGTGCACCTCAAAATGTGTATGAAAACCCTACAAATCAATTTGTTGCTAAATTCTTAGGAACTCCACCTATTAATATTTTTAATGGTGTTATTCATGATAATGGCATTTATATCGGCAAAGAAAAAATAGGTGAAGCTGAACTTCCTGATCAAGAAGTTACAGTAGGCATTAGACCTGAAGGATTTGAAATTAATCCAGAAGGCCCTCTATCGATTGGCATTGAACATATCGAATATATCGGTCGTGATAAACTTGTAAATGGTGTAAACCCTAACTCAGAAAAAGAGACATTCCGTTTCATCGTTGATTCAAGTGTTAAATTAGAAGAAGGAACAATATCAAAAGCTGTAGTAAAACCTAACAAATACTTTGTATTTGACAAAGTAACAGAAGAGAGAATTAAATAGTATGGTTGAAGGAAAAGCAAGTACCAACTTTATTAGAGGTATTTTGTACTTATTACCTGCTTTAGTATTATTAGGTATCTTTACTTTTTACCCTCTAATTAATACGTTTATTATTTCATTCAAAGAGGATTATAACTATATGACTGGAGCTTATTCTGGTTTTGGTTTAAAGAATTACCAATTAGTTTTAGATCCAGATAATTCTTTTATGCAATATTTAATAAACACAATGATTATAGTTTTTGTTTCCGTTCCTCTATCAATTCTATTTTCACTTTTAATAGCAGTTGCGTTAAACTCTATTAAAGGTTTACAAAAAGTGTTCCAAACAATATTTTTCTTACCATATGTAACAAATACTATTGCTATCGGTATGGTATTCTCAGTTATGTTTGAAAGTAATCAAGGTTTAATAAACACAATCATTACTTTCTTTGGCGGAAAAGGTGTAAACTGGCTTGGTGGTAACTTGGATAACCAATGGCTCTTTGGTTTTGCTTCCGGCAATGCTGTGTTTAACAGCCAATATTTTACATCATTAATTGTACTTCTAATTTATATCGTTTGGAATTCATTACCATTTAAGGTATTAATTTTATTAAGTGCATTACAAAGTGTTGATAAACAATATTATCAAGCAGCTCAAATTGATGGTACATCTAAGATGAGAACATTTATGAAGGTAACAGTTCCACTATTATCTCCTCAAATATTCTACTTACTTATTACCTCACTTATCGGTGCGTTTAAAGAATATACATCAGTTGTTGCGATTTTTGGTGACAAAGCACAAAGTGTTGGTCAACGTCATAATATGGCAACGGTTGTATGGTATATATATGATAAACTTAAAGAAGGTGGCGATGCTGGTGCTGCATCAGCTGGTGCTGTTGTCTTGTTTATAATTATTATGATATTTACTGCTATTAACAAATATGTAAGTAGCAAGAAAATATTCTATTAGGAGGTAAAAAACGTATGTATATATTTGTTTTAGGCGTTTGCCTTGTACTTCTAATATTATATTTATCGCTTAGATTTGTTGAAAAGAAACCTTCTAAGTATAAACGTAGATTAATTGATCATATTCCTGAAAATAAACTTGCTGTTGTTGGTGATACAGCGAAAGAAGTAATCAGAAGAGAAAGAGTATTTAGAATAATTAAAAATATTATTTCTTATACATTCTTAGTCTTCATGGCATTCTGTATGATTGTTCCGTTCTACTGGATGATTGCAACATCACTTAAGACAGCTGCAGAAATTGATTTACCTACTCCAACATTCTTCCCTGGATTTGGTAAATATGAACTTGCATTATCAAACTATCCACAAGCAATCGAAAGATTAAATGCTGGAAGATTGATATTTAATACAATTGTTGTTGGTGTATTTTCTACTATAGGTACAGTTGTAACAACTGTTATGGCAGCCTTTGCTTTTTCAAGAATCAAGTTTAAAGGGCGTGAACTTATATTTACTGTTTTCCTTGCAACTATGATGATTCCTGGTGAAATGATGGTTATTACAAACTATATTACTGTAACTAAAACTGCTAAATCAATATTTGGTACAAGCGGTATTGATACATATTGGGCAATGATTGTCCCATTCTTAATTAGTGTATATTATATTTACTTATTAAGACAAAACTTCAAACAAATACCAAATGAATTATATTATGCGGCAAAAGTAGATGGAACAAGTGATTTCAAATATTTAATTAAAATCATGGTTCCAATTGCAATGCCTACAATTATTACAATTACTATTTTAAAACTTATGGGTTCTTGGAACGCATATGTATGGCCTATGATGGTTACTCGTGATGCAAACATGAGATTAATCACAACGGGTTTAAGATCTTCCTTCTCAGACTCTGAAGGTAGAACAGCCCAAGGTCTTCAAATGGCAGCAACAACAGTTGTTACCTTACCATTACTACTAGTGTTTATATTCTTACGTAAATATATTATGCGTGGAGTATCACGTAGTGGTATTAAAGGCTAAAACTAAACGTAGTTTAGCAAAAATATAAAAAAAAAAGGAGAAGAAAATGAAAAAATTTTTAAGTTTATTAGTTGTTGTAGCTTCTTTATTCGTAATCGTTAGCTGCGGTGGCAATGAAGACGATGGCGGTAAAAAAGGTCCAACTGACATCGTTATCGTTGACGTTCCTGAATTAGACACAACAAAAGATATTACAGTAAATTTCTGGCACGCAATGGGTAAAGCTAATCAAGATATTATTGCTCAAATCATTGAAAACTTTCAAGAAGCATATCCAAATATAACAGTTGTTCAAACATCACTTGGTGATTATGATACATTAAGAGATACAATCTCTAATGGTGTTGCAGCTGAAGAATTACCAACACTTGCTCAAACATATCCTGACCATGTTGCATTATACTTAAATGGTGATGTTGTTAGAGAATTAAATTCATATATTGAATCTACAAAACTAGTTACTCTTTCTGATGGTACTGAAGATATCATTGGTTTATCAAAAGAAGAACGTAATCAATATATCGATGGTTTCTATGCTGAAGGTACAATCTATGACTCGGTTGGAACAATGTATAGTCTTCCATTCAATAAATCAACAGAAGTTTTATACTATAACAAAACTATGTTTGATAAATATAATTGGGAAGTTCCTCAAACATGGGATGATGTAGCTGAAGTTGCTGAAAAATTTAAAACTACTACTGAATATAGTAAATTAAAGAGCGATAACAAAAAAGTTGCTGGTTTCTCATATGACTCTGAAAGTAACTTATTTATCACTTTCACTCAACAATGGGGTGGCGAATATACTAAGTTCGATTCTAAAGGCAATGGTCAATATGCATTCTTAACTAGTGAAGAATCTAAATCTGCTGTTTCTTGGTATAAAAACCAATTTGATCAAGGTAATCTAGTAACTACTTCTTACTTTGGTACTAACTATTCTTCAGATGCATTTAAAGCTGGTCAAATCGTTATGACATTAGGTTCAAGTGCGGGTGCAAGTTACAACCAACCTACTGATAACTCATTTGAAGTTGGTGTTGCTCCTTATCCTCAAAAAGATGTAAATAATCCTCAAGTTATTCAACAAGGTACAAACGTTTCATTATTTAAGTGTGCAGATGCTCAAGAAGAACTTGCTGGTTGGTTATTTATGAAGTATTTAACTAACTATGAATCAGCATTATTATGGTGTACTGAAACTTCTTATTTCCCAATTAGAAAAGACGTATTAAATTCAAATGAATATCAAGAACACATTTCTGGTAAGATGAGAGATGAACAAGGACAAATTGTTTATCGTCCTACTCTTCAAAATAAAGCTCAAAAAGTTGGTCTAGAACAACAAGATTGGTTCTATACAAACGTTGCATTCTATGGTTCAAGTAAAGCTCGTGATGAAGTTGAAACTTTAGTACAACAAGTTTTATATAGTAATACTGAAATTAATGTTGCTTATCAAGCAGTTAAAAATGCATTAAAATAAGTATAAACTCGTGATTAAAATGAAAAAGAAAATATTAAGTCTATTTTTAGTTGTTGCATTTTTATTTGCAATAACAAGTTGTGTAACAACAACTACAACTTATACCGCAACATTTGATGCTGACGGTGGAACTGTAAATGGTGAATCTATTTATACAGAAAAATTTGAACAAGGAAAGGGTATTGATACCCTTCCTGCTGCAACAAAAGAAGGACATTCTTTTATTGGTTGGTATATAGATGATAAAAAAGTAACATCTATTTCCGCTGATACAAATAGTGATGTAACATTAGTTGCTCATTATCAAGTAAAACAAGTATTTAATTATAATACTCCAGTAACTGATTCTATTGAATTAACAGAAACCTATGAAGGTAAAAATTTCTTAGAAGATGGTATTGGTGAAGTTACTGTTCAACAATATGTTGACGGTGATACAACAATTTTTAAATGTGGCAATCAAGCTATAACAATTCGTTATGAAGGTATTGATACTCCAGAATCTACATATAAAGTTGAACCTTGGGGATTTGCTGCATCAAAACACACAAAAGAAGCTTTAAAAAATGCTAAAACAATAGTATTACAAACAGATAATGGAAAACCTGGTAAAGACAATGTTGATACAACAGGAAATAGATATCTTGCTTGGGTTTGGGTTGATGGTAGATTATTAAATTTAGAACTTGTTGAACTAGCTCTTGCTAATAGTAAAGCTAGTGATACTACATTAAGCAAAGAATTTACTTCTGCTTTAACTCCTGCGTTACAAGCAAAGGTAAGAATTTATGGTGAAAAAGACCCTGATTATGATTATTCAACATCTTATACAGATATGTCATTAAAAGAACTACATGAAAATTATGGTACAACAGAAGCAATATTAAATTCAAAAGATGTTGGTAAAAAAGTACGTGTAAGTGGCGTTATCACAAGAATGGTAGGCGCTAACTCTGCTTATATCCAACAAACTGCAGAATATGATGATAATGGTAAAGTTGAAACATATGGTGTATATCTATATGGCGGTTATAATTTAAACAATAGGTTAGTTGTAGGAAATACTGTTATTGTATCTGGAACAATTGGATATTATAATGGTTCTCTTCAAATATCTAGTGTTACTCAACGTAATACTAATGTTCAATCCTTTGGTGATAGTGATAAGATTGTTATTAATGAAGTTGAAGACCTTAAGAATTATTTAGAAGATGAAGTATATAATCTAGGAAATATTATTAAAGTAACTACTCCATTAAAGGTTATTAGTTATTATGATGCTAAGAATGATAAGAGTAATGCAACTACTCTTACTGCTGAATATTATGATGTAGATAATCATAGACAAACTGTTACTATTCGTATTGATAATAATATTACTTTATTAGATCCTGATGGAAACAGAATTGATACAGGTGAGTATTTTAAAGGTAAAACATTTAAATCTTTAATTTGCGTCCTTGGCTACTATGATCCATCTGATAATGGAAAACATGATGGTAGCGTACAATTAATGTTAACTCGTATGGAAGACATTGAATACGAAGTTAATGAATAGTATTGATATTAATTATTAAAATTAATATATATAAAACATACAATAGGAGGAAAAGAAAAGTATGTCTATTACCAAATTAGGTAAAAAAATGTTAAGCTTTGTTGCTTTAATCGCCTTAGTATTTGTTTTATTTGGATGTCAAAACAATAGCCAATCTGATAAAACAGAAAAAAGAGATGAAGCTAAACAAACAGTTGAAACTGCATTAAAGAAATTATTATGGGCACCTGAAGCAATGGATAATATTACAGATAATTTAAATCTTGTATCTTCAGTTGCTGGTGTTAGTATTGAATGGTCTAGTAGTGTACCAGATGTTATTTCTACAACTGGTGAAGTAAATCAACCATCTCCTAGTCATGAAAAAGCAGAAGCAGTATATAAAACTGGTACAACAGAAGTTGATTATTATCATGTTCCTGTTAAACTAGTTGCTACTGCAGAAGTTGAATATACATATGAATCAAATGGTGAAGAAAAGACTGATTCATATAAAAAATCAAAGAATTTTGAATTTACAGTACTTTGTTTCGATGGTGATTTTGGAACAATTGCTGAAGTAAAAGCAAATGCTTACGATTATATTTACAATGAGAAAAAAGTTGATAAAGCATTAGTTTCTGCAAGTGATACAACTTATTCTGTAGGATTCTACGGTGTTGTTACAGCAAAATTAAATTCTGATGGTAGTGGTCAATTCATGGTTCATGATGGTACTGCTGGTATTTATGTTTATAAGAGTGCTGATGTTAAAGTTGGTGATACTGTATATGTTACTGGTGATATTTATTCTTATTATGGAAGTTTACAAGTTGGAAGCAATATTGCTGTAAAAGTTGTTGAAGACCGTGGAATTGAAGTTCCTGAATATACAGAAAAAACAATTGATGCTTGGGAACAAGAACGTGCTGGTGATAATCTTCAAAACGTTATTGGTTATTTAGGTGGTGACCTTTATAAATTATATGCTAAAGTTGAATCTGAATATAATGAAACAACTAAAGATCAATATAAATTACTTGACCCTTATACAGGCGAAACTGCATGGGTTTATTACAAATCTTATAGTACTGCACAAGAAGAAATCTTAAAATCATATGTTGGTAAATATGTTATTATTACTGGTGTTACTTATGATAGAGACTCTCGTATCTTAAAGAATCATTTATTATGGGATGGTGGAATTGAAGAAGCTGAAGCTCCTACATTAACAGATGAAGATAAATTATCAATTGCTGTTAAAGAAGTTGAAGCATTAGCTGGTTCTTATGCATCTTATTCTAAATTAGTGTTACCTGTTGAAAACAAAGATGTTGATGCAACAATTGCTTGGGATATTCCTAGCGATGCTCCTTATGCTGATAACGCATTTACTGAAGTAGCTAACAACACTGATGTTACTTTCAAAGCAACAGTTACTGTTGGTGAATTAACTCAAGTTGTTGAAGTTAAAATTACTGTTAAGAAATTAACTACTGCTACAGTTGATGAAGCTGTTAAACTTGAAAAAGGTGACGTTGTTCAACTTTCTGGTACAGTTGATGTATTATTTAGTAGTTATAAAAACTATTACTTAAAAGATGCAACTGGAAATATCTTAGTTTATGTTGGAACGAAAGATGGTATTAAAGTTGGTGATGTTAAAAAAACTGTTAACGTTGGTGATAAAGTAGAATTTATTGGTGTAATTAATTATTTCAATGGTACTCCTCAAATTGGTTCTATTATTAAATATGTTTCTCATGAAGAAGCAACTTGGAATATGAGCGTTCCTACTGAAGCTACAATCGCAGAAATTGTTGCTGCTACATCTAAAAATGCTCCTTACGGACAATATTTAATGGTTGAAGGTGTTGTTGTTGCTGATACATCTGGTGATACTACTTATTATTATTTAGCAGAATCTCAAAGTGCAGATGCTAAGAAGATTAGTTTATATTATTCAACAGTTCCTGAAGCTGTTACAGCTGTTGCAGGTACTGACACAAGAGTAACTCTATTTGTTTATTTCTATGGAAATCAAAAAGCTGATTTCTCTGGTGATGTTCGTGTAATCTTTAGTGGCCGTGAAGGTGAATACTTTGTAGGTGATGAAGAAGTTGTTATGCCTGAACCAAGTCATGATACAATTATTACTGAATTAAAAGAAGGTGTAGCTTATAACTATTCTTTAATTCAAAAAAATAAAGAAAATGCTAGATTATATTTCCTTGGTGAAATGAGTGGTAATTTCTATCAGACTACAGAACATGGATATGAAGCTGCTAAACTTTATGTTGAAAAAGTTGAAGGTGGATATCATGTATATTTCTTAAATGGTGAAACAAAAACTTATATTAATTTAGAAGCTTCAACAAATAGTAACACTGGTAAAGATACGTCACTACTTTCATTAGGTACAACTCCATTAAATGTTTGGACATGGAATAGTGAATATAATACAATTGTTACTACAGTTACTAACCAAGTAAGTGATGGAACTACTACTTACTATTTAGGTGCATATAATACTTATACAACTATGAGCGGAAGCAATGTTAAATATGCTAGTACTTCATTCGTTGGTCATTTCTATACTGCATCTAAAGAAGTAGCTCCTGACCCTAAACCAGATCCAGATCCAATTGTTAAAACAGAAATTGAAACTGATTTCGAAGTTAAAACTTATGAAGAACTTGGTGCGCTTGTTCCAAATAAAGATGATGCAACAACAGAAAAATATTATGTAGCTGGTTATGTTAAGGAGATTACAAATGATACTTATGGAAATATGGATATTGAAGATGTAGCTGGTAATATATGGAAAATATATGGATTATATAATGCAGATGGTAAAGTTCGTTTTGATGCTATGACAACTGATAAACCAAAAGTTGGTGATGCTGTAGTTATTTATGGTATTCTTTCAAATTACAATGGAACAAAACAAACTAAAAATGGTTGGTTAGTTCAATTAGGTGAAAAAGTTCTTGAAGGTACGGTTGTTCCTGCTAATCAAGTAGTATTTACTTGGGTTAAAGACACTTATACAACAGATGGTAATACATTAGTAATTGCTCCTGCAAATGCTGATTATGAAATTGTAATTAATAAAGCAGAATCTAATACAAATATTAATGTAAGCGCAGCTCAACTTAGAGTATATCAAGGAAGTTCATTCGCTATCACTGCTAAAAATGGTAAAAAAATTACTAAAATAGAATTTACTGATGTGCATGATAAGAATGCTGTTATTAACTGCAGTGATAAAAATGTTTCTGTTTCAAACGAAGGAAAAGCATGGACTATTTCATGTGAAACTGGTACTGATGAAATTGTTTTATCATATGATAAACAATGGAGAGTAACTTCTATTACTATTACATTTGCTGAATAGTATAATTTAAAAATAAATAAGACTATTAAGATTTTATTCTTAGTAGTCTTTTTCTTTAGAAAAAATAAATAATGTGATATAATACCTTATAGAGATTAATCAAATAAATTATAAGGAGATATATATGTATAAAACTATTTATCAAGAAATTAAAAACAATAATACCATTATTATTCATAGACATACAAAACCTGATGGTGATGCATTAGGTTCTCAAATGGGGCTAAAAGAAGCGATTCTAGCCACTTTCCCAGATAAACGTGTATTCGTGGTAGGTGACCGCTCAGAACGTTATTTTTGGATGGGAAATATGGATGAAATTAGTGATGATATATATAATGATGCTTTAGTTATTGTTGTTGACTGTGGAACAGATAAATTAATTAGTGATGATAGATATTTAAAAGGCAAGAAAATAATTAAAATTGATCATCATATACCTCAAGGTGAATATGGTGATATAGCTTTTGTTGATACATCATTTGAAAGTTGTGCAGGAATTATTAGTGATTTTATTTTTAATACTGGAATGAAACTAACAACAAAAGGAGCTTCTCTTTTATTTACTGGTATTGTCACTGATAGTGGTAGATTTAGATATTCTAGTACTACACCTAAAACCTATAGTATTGCTGGTAAGTTACTTGAATATAATATTGATACAGAATATATATATAATAAATTGTATACTGAAAAGCTAGAAACTGTAAAACTAAGAGCATATCTAACAACTAAATTTCAAATTACAAGTGATGGTGTTGCATATTTAATTAATACAAAAGAAGATGTAATTAAATATAATACAACTGTATTTGATATATCTCGTGGTATGGTTAACATTATGGCTGGAATAGAAGAAGTAAAAATTTGGGTTAACTTTACGGAAAATGTAGATGGTAAAGTATTTGTTGAAATTAGGTCAGCGGGATTAAATATCAATGTAGTTGCTACGATGTTTGGTGGTGGTGGTCACTTACAAGCTAGTGGTTGTACAATCGATAGTCTAGGTGATGTTGAAAAAGTAATAAATGAATTAAATAAAGTAGCAAAAGGAGAATAAAGATGTTTGATAAAATTTTAGAACAAATAAAAAAATATGATACAATCATTATTCATCGTCATATAAGACCTGATGGAGATTGTATTGGTTCACAATTTGCATTAAAAAAATATATAGAATTTAATTTTCCAAACAAACATGTCTATGCTGTTGGTGATAAAGTACCTGAATATTTATCAATGTGCGGAAGTAGTGATGAAATTAGTGATGATATATATAATGAAGCACTTGTTATTGTGGTTGATACTGCTGTAATGGCTAGAATATGTGATGGTAGATATAATAGTGGTAAATTCTTAATTAAAATAGATCATCATGATGATTCCCCTGAATATGGAGATTTAATGTATGTTGATCCAACATCTCCTGCTTGTTCATCAATTCTTGCTGGAATGTTTAAAGAATGGCAAAAGTATGGATTAAAGGTTAATAAAGACATTGCTGAAAGACTATATCTTGGTATTGTAACTGATACTGGTAGATTTAGATATCGAGGTGTTAATGAAAATACTTTAAGTAATGCTGGTTGGCTTCTTAGCCAAGGTGTTGATACTGAAGATATATATCCGTCATTATATATTAAAAGTATGGAAACCTTAAAACTAGAAGGATATGTCTATAATCATTTTAAAACAACTCCTAGTGGAGTAGTATATATATATTTCACTAAAGAAATAATGCAAAAATATAATGTAACAAAAGAAGATGCAGCAAACTTAGTTAATTGCCTTGACTCAATTAAAGGGTCACCTATATGGGTTGCGTTTGTTGATCAAATGTTAGAAAAAAGTGACAACATAGCAAATATAGATGAATCACCAGATAAAGAAATAAGAGTAAGACTTAGATCTAGATTTATTTCTATTAATGAAGTTGCAACTCACTATCGTGGTGGAGGCCATCTCCAAGCTGCCGGTGCGACAATTTATTCTAAAAAAGAAATGAAGAGTTTATTAAAAGAACTTGATACTTTATTAAAAGAATATAAAATGGAACATCCGGAGGTATTTTAATGAATATACTTGTTGTCAATGATGATGGAGTTAAAGCAGAAGGAATAAAATTACTTGTTGAAAAGTTAATTCCTTATGCTAAAAAAATTGTAGTTGTTGCACCTAGTATAGAAAAATCAGCTAATAGTCACGCCTTAACAATAAAAGAAGGATTAAAACTAGAAAAATTAGAAGATATATATGACGGCGTTTTAACATATAGTTTAAGTGGAACTCCATCTGATTGTGTTGTTTTTGCGATAAATCAATTAAAACTTGATATTGATGTTGTAGTATCAGGAATTAATAGAGGATATAATTTAGGTGATGATATTGTATATTCAGGAACAGTTGCGGCTGCGATGGAAGGCTTGATGAAAGGTAAAAAAGCAATTGCTGTATCATGTAGATATGATAGTTTTGAAGGAAGTAAATATTTTGATGATGCTATGAACTATATCTTAAATAGCAATTTGTGGAATGAAAAAGTTGTATTAAATGTTAATCTTCCAAAAATATCAAAAGGAATTAGGATAACTCATCAAACTAAAAGTACTTATATAACAAGATATGAACAAAGGGATGATGGATTATATCACTCTATTTGTGATAAATTTAATCCATTATTAGATGATGAATATGGAGACATTCAAACAATAAAACAAGAATATATATCAATTACACCATTAACATTTAATATGACTGATGTTGATATATATAACAAATATCATAAATAAAAATAATCCCTCATATTATATAATAATAAGGGGGATATATGAAAACTTTTTTAAAGCATTTGTTAGACTTTTTTAAATATATGATTAAATCATTATTAATAGGCATTGTTACTTTATTTATATTTAATTTTATTGGTTCATATTTTAATTTAAATATACCAATTAATATCTTTACATTACTAATCGTTGGTATTTTACGAATACCAGGACTTGTTGGAATTATGATTTATACATTAATATAAAAATAAAAATGATAATGATTTGCATTTTTAAATAAAATATAGTATAATACAAAAAGTTAATGAATATATAGGAGGATAACCATGGGAGCTAAAGACAAAGATAAATCATTATTAGAACTTGCTGTAGAACTCTTACAAAAAAAGCGTAAACCTCAAAAAATACTAGCAATAATGGCAGAAGTAATGGAATTAAAAGGCTATAAAGGTCAAATGATAAAAGACCATTCAGCACAATTTATATTAGATTTTATGCAATCTGGAATTTTTGTATATTGTGGTGATGATTGTTGGGATTTAAAAGAACGTCAATCAACAGCTGTCTTAGATAAAGATGGTGGTGATTATGAAGAAATCTACTATGATGATGAAGACGTTAAGAAGAATGAGTTAAAAGATGAAATCTACGACGAAGATTATGTTTCAGATGATGAAGACGAAGACGATGAAGATGATGTTGACGAAGATGAAGATGATGATATCGCTCGCGAATTTGAAAATATGGATGCTGAAACAGAAAGAGAATTAACAGAAGTTGAAAATGAAAAAGACGAAGTAGAAGAAGATGAATTAACAGAAGAGGACTTTGAATAAAAGTCTTCTTTTTTAAATATTATTATATATTTATTAAAAGAAAGTGGTATAAACATTTTTTCTTGTTATTTTATTTTATTTGTGTTATAATGAATATATATAAAAGGTAAATTAATATGGAAGTAAAAGAAATAATTAAAACAAAAGATATCAAAGCAAAAAAGAAGTTTGGTCAAAATTTTTTAATAGACCAAAATATATTAAATAAAATTGTTGATGCATCTAATATTGAAAACAAAAATGTTATTGAAATAGGACCAGGACTAGGCTCTTTAACTAAGCTATTAGTTAAAAAAGCTAAAAAACTAGTATGTTATGAAATTGATGTTGATATGATAAATATTCTAAAAGAAGAATATAATATATATAATAATATTGAAATATTACATAAAGACTTTTTAAATATTAATTTAAACAGTGAAATTAACCAATACTTTAATAACGAAGATGTTGTAGTTGTATCTAATTTGCCTTATTATATCACCACCGCAATTCTTACTAAAATATTAGAAGAAACAAAAAAAGTAAAAAGTATTATTGTAATGGTTCAAAAAGAAGTTGCATATAGACTATGTGGCAAACCTTCGACTAAGGATTATAATAGTTTAAGTGTGCTAATTCAGTATTATACAAATCCATGTATTTTATTTAATGTATCACCCAAATGTTTCATTCCTGCTCCTGATGTAGATAGTACAGTTATTAAGTTAGAATTAAAAGATGAATTACCTGTTCTTTTAAATGAATCCTTCTTTTTAAAGTTTAATCGTATTATCTTTTCTCAAAGAAGAAAAACATTATATAATAATATTAAATCAAATTATAATTTAACAAAAGAAGAAATAGAAAAAGTAATTTTAAATAATAATCTATCACTAACCGTTAGAGCAGAAGCATTATCAGTAGAACAAATAATTAAATTATCTGATGATTTATATAGCACAATTAATAAATAACCACATATAATATAAGTGGTGATATATATGGAAGTTTCTGATTTAGTTATTTTAAAAAGCGACATAGACCCGATTATATATATAATACAAGAAATAAGGTGTGAAAAAGCCTTAATAAAAGGATATAATCATAGAATAGTTAGATTAGTTGAATTATCTAACTTAGAACTTGTTAATGATAAAATATTAAAACAAGAGGAATTAATAAATAATAACTATGAAAGAAACTTAATGAATACTAAAAGAACAAGAAATTCATCTTCCTATTTATTTGGTAGAGTTCTTCATATCGATGGAGATAAAGAATATCTAGATAGTTGTTTAGAATTATATAAGGAAATAGGAATTCCTGCTGAAGGTATATATATAAAAGAAAATGAAATAAAAAATAAAATAGAAAATATCATTTTATCTATTACTCCTGATATTGTTGTAATAACTGGTCATGATGTATATAATGGAAAAGGAATTAAAGATTTAAATAATTATGAAAATACAAATAATTTCATAGAAGCAATAAGGATAATTAGAAAACACTTTAATCAAGATGCGATGGTAGTTATTGCTGGGGCGTGTGGATCTAATTTCGAAGCATTAATTGCTTCAGGAGCTAATTTTGCTTCTAGTCCTAAAAGAATAAATATTCATACCTATGACCCTGCTGTAATAGCAATTAAAGTAGCTTCTACATCTTGTAATAAAACAATAGATTTTAATTATTGTATTGAGTTAATAGAAAAAGGAAGAGAAGCTTTTGGAGGAATTGAAACAAAAGGAAAAATGAAAATGTTATTATAGGTGAATTAATGAAAATAAAGGCAAAAATGAACTTAATTTTGAAAGTTCTAAATAAAAATGATTTAGAATACCATAACTTACAAATGATTAATACAAGAATCAATTTCTGCGATATTATTAAAATAAAAAAAACAAAAAACAAAGATGAGGTAATATATATAAATCATCCTGAATATCAAAAAGAAAATGATTTAATATTAGTGGTATTAAATAAATTTAAGGAAAAATATAATATACTAACAAATTATCAAATTAAGATATTTAAATATATCCCCTTTGGTGCTGGCCTTGGTGGAGTAAGTATGGATATAGGTTATATTATAAAAAAAATAAACATAATAGAAAAATTAAATCTTACAACTGATGAATTAATTAAATTCCTAACTCCATTTGGGGCAGATATTCCATATGGATTGTATGATAAAACTTGTTTAGTTGAAGGAATAGGAGAAAAAATAACAAAGGTTAAATATCAAAAGGAAACCTTAATATTAATTTATCCTAATATATATATAAATACAAAAGATGTTTTTAATACATTTGATAAAATAGATAAAGTTGAGAGTTCATCTAATATAATAGATGATTTAAATAATCATAATTATTATAATGAGTTACAAAATGCAACATATTTATGTGAACCAAAATTAAAAACTGTAATAGATGATATATCTAAATATGGTACAGTCATTATGTCTGGGACTGGTTCTACATTATTTTTAGATACTTCTTTAAATAAGAAAAAAGTAGTATCTAAACTAAAACATGATTATCCTTTATATATAATAAAGATAATAAAAACAACAGAAGGAGAAAAATAAAAATGGAAAAAACACAATTTAATCAAATTTTATTACCAGATGATTTAATAGCATATAATTGCTATATTGCGACTAAAAGATCAAGAGCATCAATCATGACAAGAGTACTAGGTGTATTTTTAATTATACTTGGTGTTATTGATTTATTTAAGGAAAACCCTCAATATATAACATGTATATTAGTTATTGCAATGGGTGTTTTTGGAGCAGTATTCCTAAATCCATTAATGCTAATATCACAAAAGAAAATGATTAGAAAGAAAATTACTTCAGAATATCCACCAATACCTATGGATGTTACTATTAATGAAGAAGGCATTACATTTGAAATACCTATCGAAGAAGAACAAACAGAAGAACCAGTACGCTATGATGATGGTGATATTCATACTGTTACGCCAATAGAAGATATTCCTACTAATAATGAAATGAGAGAAGAAGAATATCACAGTGAAGAAGTTCAAGAAGAAACTGAAGTAGATAGTAGTGAGACTGCTCAAGAAGAACAAGTAGTAGAAACTTGTGATGATGCTCAAGAACAAGCAGAAACTAGCGAAGAAGTTCAAGAACAAGAAGAACAAAAACCTCAAAAAAATATTTTACCTATTCCTTGGGCTGCTATTAAATCAATTGAAGATGATGGTAAATATATGTATATTAATATGGCAGGCTATCAAGCAATGATCATTAAAAAAGATTCTTGTGAAAACATTGAAGAGGTAGTTGAATACTGTAAATCTAAATTAACTAAACCAACAAGTTATAAGGAAACAAAAAAACAAAATGACCACGAGTAAAATCGTGGTCTATATTTTTAGTAAGAAACATTTAAAGATATATTCATATATCCATTTCTTACAATAATAGTATATGATATAAAGAATAAAATATTCATGAAAAAACAAAAACTTGCAAAACATTTTGAGAAAACGTTTTCATATGATACAATATATATATGAAAGGTGGGATTTTATGCAAATTACAGATATCAAAATTAGAAAGGTAGAAGGACAAAACCGCTTAAGAGCAGTAGCTTCTATAACAATTGATAATGCATTTGTTATACATGAACTAAGAGTGATAGAAGGACAAAATGGTTTATTCATTGCAATGCCAAACAAAAAAACACCACAAGGTGAATATAAGGATATTGCACACCCAATCAATGTAGAAACGAGACAGATGATAGAGGATGTTGTACTTGCTAAATACAATGAAGAAGCATAAAAAAAGATATTAGGAAACTAATATCTTTTTTTCTTAGTAAGTAAAGGCATACCTTTACTTACTATTAATTTATATATATATATTTTACTCTTAAATATTCATTTTTTCAAATAAAAAGATATTTTTATACTAAAGTAACTTCTATTTATATATATAATAAATATAAGTATTAAGTAACATAAAGGTATACCTTTATTTACTATAAAAGAAAGGGAGAAGTTTATGAAGAAAAGTAGAATATTTATAGTAATGTTTATGTTTTTAATTATACTTACAGGGTGTTCTAAAAAAGATGAAGAATGCACGCATAAAAATGTAGCTTGGGTAATTGATTCCGCTGCAACCTGTTTAGATGATGGAATAAAACATCAAGAGTGTGAAAAATGTAAACAAATTATTTCTATTGAAAAAGTAGAAAAATTAGGTCATGACATCATAAATCATGAGATGAAAGAAGCAACATGTTTAGAATCAGGATATAAAGCATATGATACTTGTTCTAGATGTAGTTATACAACATATCAAACTATTAACGCACTAGGCCATACAGAATCAGAATGGTTAATAGACTTAGAAGCAACTTGTACTACTAATGGAACAAAGCATATAGAATGCAAAGCATGTAATACAATATTAAAACTAGAACCAATTGATAAACTAGGTCATGATATTATAAATCATGAAAAGGTTGACGCAACATGTTTAGAATCAGGATATAAAGCATATGATACTTGTTCTAGATGTATATATACAACTTATAATGAAATTCCAGCACTAGGCCATACAGAATTAGAATGGTTAACAGATGTAGAAGCAACTTGTACTACTAATGGAACAAAGCATATAGAATGTAAAATATGTAATACAATATTAAAATTAGAACCAATAACAAAATTAGGTCATGATATTATAAATCATGAGAAGAAAGAAGCAACTTGTACTGTACTAGGTTATGAAGCATATGATTCATGTAGCAGATGTGATTACATATCTTCGTATAAACTTATTGAGGCACTAGGCCATACAGAATCAGAATGGTTAACAGATGTAGAAGCAACTTGTACTACTAATGGAACAAAACATATAGAATGTAAAGTATGTAATACAATATTAAAACTAGAATCAATAACAAAATTAGGTCATGATATTATAAATCATGAAAAGGTTGACTCAACATGTTTAGAATCAGGATATGATTCGTATGATTCTTGTTCTAGATGTAGTTATACAACTTATCAAATTATTAACGTGTTAGGACATACAGAATCAGAATGGTTAACAGACGTAGAAGCAACATGTACTACTAATGGAACAAAACATATAGAATGCAAAGCATGTAATACAATATTAAAACTAGAACCAATAACAAAATTAGGTCATGATATTATAAATCATGAAAAAAAAGAACCAACATGTTTAGAATCTGGATATGATTTATATGATACTTGTTCAAGATGTAGTTATACAACCTATCAAACTATTAACGCATTAGGTCATGACATCATAAGTCATGAAAAGAAAGCGCCAACATGTACTGTATTAGGTTATGAAGCATATGATTCTTGTAGCAGGTGTGATTACATATCGTCATATGTTCCGATTGCGGCACTAGGTCATACAGAATTATATATAATTGATTTAGAACCAACTTGCACTGCTAATGGAACAGCACACATAGAATGTAAAACATGTAAAGAAATCATAGAAAGTAGATCAATTAAAAAATTAGGACATTTAGTTCTAAATGAATCTGATAGCCACATTTCAGCTACCTGCTATTCAGAAGGCTATTTTGCTTATGGAGTATGTGAAAGATGCGAACGCTTATTATATAATATTATTCCTAAAAAAGAACATGATAAAATTGAAACAATAATATGGCCTACTTGTTCAAGTGACGGCTATAAAGCAATTGCTTGTAAAAATTGCAATAAAATTTTTGAAAAAACTCCTTTAGAACCTGGATTTCCATACGAAGGAACAACTAATGAAGAAAAGAAACAAGCTATGATCAATGATTATCTAAATGATATTACAGAATATCTTGAAGGTGTTGATCATTCTACATTTGGAACAAGTGAAGGTAAAAAAGCTGTTGTTCTTAGTGATTTATCTCCTGATGGTTCTTTAAGCTGGTATTTAGCTGCTACTAATTCTACTTCTACATTCTATGGTAGTACAATATATAGAGCTAAATGGTCTTGGATGGTAAATTATATTATGGGTGTACGTGAGTCATCAGGTTTATCAACAACTTATTTTGAAGATATTATATATAGAGGTTTTTGCGGTTCTCCTGCTACATTAAATGCTGAAATTTATAATTTCTTTGTTAATGATCATAGAACTAGTTGGCCTGCATCATCTAACTATAAATTACAAGATGATGAAGGTAATCCAACTTTAGATAATGCATATGGATTCATAAATAATTATAAGTTTCATCATATATCTATTAGTGTTACTGAACCAACTTGTTTAGAAGAAGGTTTAAAAATAGTTAAATGTGATGAATGTGATGAGATATTTAATTCAAATGTTTTAGAAAAAAATGGACATACATTTTCAGAAAATGAATGTATATATTGCAAAACTAAAATGTCAGAAGTTAGCAACTTAGTAGGTAATTATATATATTTTGGTGAATATCCTCAATCTATTAAAGATGAAAATGTAACTATTACGAGTGATACTCCAGATGATAATGGGTATTATTTAGGTAGTGATGGTGAAAGATATGCAAAACAGAAAGCTGTATTGAAGAATCGCACGGATTTTGTTTCTATTTCAACAGTTTTAATAAAGAATGAATTTTATTATTTTAAAGTAGAACCAATTAAATGGAAAATACTAGAATCAGACAATGGTACATATAAATTAGTTACAGATTTAATAATTGATATAAAAGAATTTAATGTATCAAATGAAGATAGAATAATAGATGGTCAAACTATATATTCTAATAATTATGAATATTCTGATATAAGAAAATGGCTAAATGATGAATTCTATAATAAAGCTTTCAATGAAGAATTACAATTAAAAATAAATACTACACTAGTTGATAATAGTTTAGCATCAACTGGGTATACTGAAAATCCATATATATGTAACGATACATATGACAAAGTATATTTATTAAGTAAAAGTGATGTATGTAATGAATTATATGGATTTATAAATAACGAAGACCGCCAAAAAGTAGTAAGCGATTATACTATTGCTAAAGGATGCAGTGGTGTTTATGTTTATTATTATCAAGAAGAAAAATTTAGATGGGTTGCTTCTTGGTGGCTTCGTTCGCCAGCAAATCAGTATAGAAATCAAACGATGGATGTATATATGAATGGTAGTTATGGTAGTCCTTTTTCATCGGATTACATTGGAGTTGTTCCTTCAATCACAATTACTTTGTAATAAAAAAAATAAAATCATATTAAAAGTTCTTATTGATACGTAATCAATAGGAACTTTTTTATTCTTTTATTATTTTTTAACTTAATTAATGCAAAAAAAAGATAATTAGTGTATAATATAGATAGACAATATATATGAGGTGAAAAACAATGGATTGTAAGTTATCTAAAATTGCTAATGAAATTCGTGGATTAACTATTGAATGTATTGCATCACTTGGTTCTGGACATATTGGTGGTAGTTATTCGATTGTTGATTTATTGACTGTTCTATATTATAAGGAAATGAATATAGATCCTACTAATCCTTTAATGGAAACAAGAGATAAATTAGTTGTATCTAAAGGACATGCTGGACCTGCAGTATATGCAACACTTGCTCATAAAGGATATTTCTCTAAAAGTGAACTTTATACTTTAAATAAAATTGGAACTAATCTTCCAAGTCATTGTGATATGAATAAAACAATTGGTATTGATATGACAACTGGTTCTCTTGGTCAGGGATTATCATGTGGTGTTGGTATGGCACTTGCTAATAAAGTTAAAAAGAATGATGCGTATGTTTATGTTATTATTGGTGATGGCGAACTTGAAGAAGGACAAAACTGGGAAGCTGCTGAATTTGCTGGTATAAAGAAACTTGATAATTTAATTGTTTTCTTAGATAACAATAAAATGCAAATCGATGATTATACAAATAATCTTATATATGTTGGTAATTATGTTGATAAATGGAATAGCTTTGGATTTGATACTGTAAAAATAGATGGGCATAATTTAGATGATATTGCAAATGCAATTGAAAGAGCTAAAGCTATAAAAGATAAACCACATATGATTGTACTAGATACAATTAAAGGTAAAGGTGTAAAATTTATAGAAGAAGCATTACTTGGCAATCATAGTATGCCAATAAGTAAAGAACAATTACAACTTGCATTGAAAGAATTAAATTTGGAGGATAAGTAAGATGGAATTTCGTCAAGCGCTTGCTAAAGAATTAAGTAGATTAATGAAACAAGATGAAAGCATATGTATCCTTGATGCAGATCTTGCAAAACCAAATGGTACCTATCCTTTATATAAAGAATTTCCAGACAGAACATTTAATGTTGGTATAGCTGAGGCTAATATGGTTGGTGTTGCTGCTGGACTTGCCGCTTCTAATTTAAAACCAAATGTATTTAGTTTCGCTCCATTCTCAACAAGACGTGCATTAGACCAAATAATGATATCTGTTTGTTATGCTAAACAAAATGTAAAAATATGGGGTACAGATCCTGGTATCACTGCTGAAACAAATGGTGGAACACATATGAGTTTTGAAGATATAGGAGTACTTAGAAGTATACCTACAATGACAATATTTGATGTAGTAGATGCAAAACAATTAGAACAAGCTGTTGAACAAATTGAATCTTATAACGGACCTATGTATATCAGAACACCTAGAAAAACTAGACCAGATGTATATGGTGATGATTATAAGTTTGAATTATTTAAAGCAGATGTAATTGAAGAAGGAAAAGATATTACAATTATAGCTTCAGGTACAATGGTATATGAAGCAAAAGAAGCTGTAGCAGAATTAAAAAAAGAAGGAATAAAAGCAGAGTTAATTAGTGCTAATTTTATAAAACCATTAGATGAACAGACTCTACTTAAATCTATCAATAAAACAAATGTTGTTTTAACATGTGAAAATCACAATGTTATTGGTGGATTACATAGTGCTGTATGCGAACTTGTTTGTAAAAACAAACCTGTTAAAGTATATGCAATTGGAGTTCAAGATCAATTCGGACAAGTAGGGAAGTATAATGAATTGTTAGAAGCATATCATATGACTAAACAAGATATTATAGAAAAAGTAAAAGAAATACTAAAATAGAGGAGACAAAAATCATGGCTTTATTATCAGGAAAAAAAGTAAAATTATTTTCATTAAGTTCTAACAGAGAACTAGCAGAAGAAATTGCTGCATACATGCATGTAGAATTATCACAATGTCATGTAACAAGATTTGCTGACGGAGAAGTGCAAATTAATATAGATGAAACAGTTAGAGGACATACTGTATTTGTAATTCAAACTACAAGTAATCCGGTAAATGATAATTATATGGAATTATTAATAATGATAGATGCATTAAAAAGAGCATCAGCTGAACATATCAATATTATAATGCCATATTATGGATATTCAAGACAAGACAGAAAAGCAGCACCAAGACAACCTATTTCTGCAAAATTGATGGCGGATTTACTTCAAACTGCTGGTGCAAATCGTATAATGTGTTTAGACTTACATGCAGACCAAATTCAAGGTTTCTTCAATATTCCTACGGATAATTTTCTTGCATTACCAATATTTGCTGAATACTTTATTGGTAAAAAACTAGAAGATGTAGTTGTTGTATCACCAGACCATGGTGGAATTACAAGAGCAAGAAAACTAGCAATGGCTCTAAATGCTCCAATTGCTATTGTTGATAAACGTCGTCCTAGACCAAATAGTGCTGAAATAATGAATATCATTGGTGATGTAGATGGAAAGAATTGTATTATCATAGATGATATGGTTGATACAGCTGGTACGTTATCTTTAGTTGTTAAAAAGATTAAAGAACAAGGTGCTAAAGAAATATATGCTTGCGCAACTCATGCTTTATTATCTGGTAGTGCAATTCAAAGATTATCAGAAACACCACTAAATGAATTAGTTGTAACTAATAGTATTAAACTAGATCCTGAGAAAAAAGCTTGTGGTTTTATAAAACAACTTTCAATTGCAAGTTTAATTGGTAGAGGTATTTTAAATATTATAGATGATAAACCAGTAAGTGACTTATTCGTGTATAACAAACATGCAGAATAATAATTCAGATATATATAAGGAATTACCATATTATTTATCATCTAATAATTATAGACCAAGTTTTAAAATATCTAGAAGAAGAGTGTTACCTTATTCTAATATAGATAACTACCGTACTTTAATAGAAAAAAGCAATTTAGAAAATACATATTTCTATACTGAAAGTTTACAAAAAATAATTAAAACAAGTTTAAAAATAAATAAGTAAAAAATATAAAGGTCTTATTTTTATATAAATAAGACCTTTATTTATTATGAATATAAATAAAGGTTTGACATATAATATTATATAGTAATAAAAAATATAAGTAAATAAAGCATATTTGTGGACAAATAAACATAAAATTAGTATAATATATAAGGTTATACTTACTCTTATCAAAAATAACTAAAAAGTTAATAAGTCATATTTCTTGACAAAAGATAAGAAAAGTAGTATACTATTAAAGCACATTTGAAGATGTGCAGAAATTGATCTTTGAAAACTGAACATAACAGGTGGAGCAGGAGATACAAACT
>CAZDPJ010000005.1:0-67915 GCA_964507405.1 uncultured Staphylococcaceae bacterium | reverse complement strand
TATTAAAGTAAAAAACAATAAAAAAAGACAAATAGAGACATGTTTAAAAGACCCTATTTGTCAAAATTTTATCGATAACGATCAATTAATTCAATCATTCGATCATATTCACGATTTAATAGTTTTTCAAGATATTCTTCAAATGGTTTTTGTGTTTTATTTACTTTAAATTCTTCTAATAAATCAAAATATTCAAGTTTCTTTTTAGCATGAATTGATATTGGTAAATAACCAGCTTTAATTAACATGAAATTAAGTATTAATCTTGCTAAACGACCATTTCCATCTAAGAATGGATGAATTTTAGCAATTTGAAGATGAGCATAAGCAGCTTTTTCAAGATCTGTTCCTTCAAAATTTGCTAAAGTATTAAAATATTTACTCATACGATCATATACCTTTATATAATCACATGGTGTATGATTAGAATTTTTTATACTTAAATTAATATTACGATATAAGCCACCATTAATAATACCTTCTAGTAACATTTCATGTAAATCTTTAACAAAATCTTCGTTGAATTCTTTTCCAGAATCAATATAATCTAACATATAATTATAAGTTTTAAAATGATTATAAATGCTACGTTTTAATGTTTCATCAATTCTAACATTATAACCTTTAGTTATAGAAACAACATCCTCCACTGTTACAATTTGATTTCCTTCAATACAAGATGAATTTTTTGTAAGTACGCATGCAAAATTGAATTCAAATAATTTTAATTCTTCTTCAGGAATAACATGTTTGTACTCATTAACATATTGTTTTTTTTCTTGTAAAGTCATTTTTATCACTCTCCTCTATTTAGTATACCATAAATTTTTATTTTTTATTGATTAAATGATAATAATCTTTCTTCTAACTCTTCATATTCAGGTAACCCTTCAATTTTATCTACTAATTTTCCCTGTTTATATATTAAAAGCGTAGGTGTACTTTTAATTTTAAATTCATTTCCAATTTCTGATTCCTCAGAAATATCTACCATATAAAATAAACTGTTAGGTATGTTTTCATTTAATTCATATAAAGAAAATTTCATTTTTTTACATAAAGGGCACCATTTCGTATAAAACATTACCCATACAAACTCATCTTTAATAAGTTCGTTATATTCACTAAGTGAATTAATCTCTTTCATCATATCACCTCTACTTTAAAGTAATTACTGTAACCCCAAATCCACCTTCTGTTTCTCCTCCATATCTACTTCCTACTATTTGAGGACATTTTTTAACAAAAGATTGAACCATTTCTCTTAATGCACCTGTACCATAGCCATGAATTATTGTTGCTTGCTTTATTCCCGCATACGTTAAATCATCAACATATTTTTCAAGTTTATCTTTCGCTTCTAAAAATCTTTCTCCCCTTAAATCAAGTACAAGTGATATCTTAGCTTTGCTAGCCAAATTAGAACTCGATACATTATTGACTTGTTTATTAGGAACTTTTTTTACAACATTTAATTCATCGATATTTGCTTGTAATTGAATATTTCCAATTGCAACTGTAAAAGAATTATTTTTATTAACTTTTATTATGGTTCCATATTGATCAAAACTTGTTAAATAAACATCATCACCAAGTTTTGGAATATCAGTTGTAATAATACTTTTTTTCTTTTTTTCTTTTTTAACTATTTCTAAATCATTAACTTTTTTCTTAAGTTCAATCATTTCATGAAGTTTAAGATTATTTTTTTGCTTTTCTTCAATATCACTAAGTAATTCACTACTTTTATTTTTGGCATCATTTACAATTTTTAAAGCTTCTTGTTCATATTTATTTAAGATAATTTCTTTTTTCTTATCAATTTTATCCAATTCGGTTGTTAATTCTAAATTCTTTTTATTATTTTCAAAAATTAAATTATCTAATTCTAATTTTTTAGATTCATTATCTTGAACAAGTTTTTCAAGTTTAAGAATTAATTGTCTGACAGCCGAATCATTAGTAACAGTTAAACGATTAGCTTCTTCTATTATCTCATTTTTAAGTCCTAAGCGACTAGCAATATTTAAAGCATTACTTGAACCACTAACCCCAATTAATAAACGATAGGTTGGTGATAATGAATCTTTATTAAATTCCATTGAAGCATTAATAATTCTTGGCTCTTCAAATCCAAATGCTTTTAAATCTGAATAATGAGTAGTTGTCATAAAACTAACTTTGTGTTCAATTAAATATTTTAATATAGCTTTAGCAAGATTAGAACCTTCAATTGGATCGGTACCAGCCCCTATTTCATCAAATAAGACTAATGAATTAGGAGTAATATTGTTAATAATTTTGACAATATTGCTCATATGAGAAGAAAAAGTTGATAAATTGTTTTCAATACTTTGGTCATCGCCGATATCACAATAAACATTATCATATATCATAATATTACTTTCTTTATCAGCAGGAATTAATAATCCATATTTTGTCATTAAAATAACTAATCCAATTGTTTTAAGTAAAACAGTTTTACCACCAGTATTTGGACCAGTAATAATAATACCATCATATCTTCTACTAAATTCTAAATTATTTGGTATTACTTTTTTTACCTTTAATAGTGGATGTCTAACATTTATTAGTTTTAATGTACCATCATTATTAATATTAGGTCTTGTTCCATTATAGGAAGTACCAAGTAAAGCTTTAGAAAATATTAAATCAAGTAATAAAATAATTTCAAAATCTTGTAATAATAAAGCAACATTATTTTTAATTTCTAAGGAAATATTCGATAAGATACGTTCTATTTCATCATGTTCTTCATGATATAAAATATTCTTTTCATTCATTAAAGTTGCGACAGCTTCTGGTTCAATATAAATTGTTTGCATACTAGCACTATAATCTTGAATTGTCCCACGAATAGAGTTTTTATATTCACTCTTAACCGGGAGGCAGTAGCAGTCATTTCTCATAACAATAGATTGTTGTGATAATTTAGAACTTTCTTTTGACAATATTTCTTGACATTTTGATTTTATTCTACTATCAATATTATTAAGTTTATTTCTTATTTGTTTAAGATTACTACTAGCACTAGATAAAACATAACCATCTTCATTAATCGATTTATTAATTATCGCTTCTAAATATTCAATAATAACTAAATCACTAACCATTTTTTCATAAAATGGACATAAAATTTTTTCATTCTGAATGGAAGTAAGTAACTTTTGATTTTGTTTAATGGTTAAAAATAGTTTATAAACTTCATAAATCTCAAGCGCAGATAGTTTTCCACCACGCATTGCAATCATTAATATCGTTCTAAAATCACTATCTAAAACAATAGGAGCTCGTTCAAATCGCATACATATAACTGCTGCTTCATCGACTTTATCTAATTCACTATTTATTAAATCAAGATCATTAAATGGCTTTAATTTATCAATGTTTTGAATGCATTCTGGTAAAATAGCTATTTCTTTTAACTTATTTATGATTTGTGCTATTTCTAATTTTCTATTACTTAAAGAAATAATTTCATTCATTTTAGGGTCCTTTCTCTTGGCTTATAATCTTGCATTAAATTTAATTTTATGATATAATAATGTTGGAGGATTCTAACTATGCAGCATATATCTAATTCTACACATAAAATTAAAGCTACAAATGAACAAATCCAAGAAATGATTGATTATTATCAAGGATATTTAACATATGGTTCTAGTAATTACACGATTGCTCGTGCAAAACTTAATAATGTCGTTATTACTATCTATCGTACAAATGTTGTTTTATTTCAAGGCTTAGACGAAGCGAATGAATATAATAAATGGGCTAAAAAATTTGGTTTACCTCTTGAAGAAGTAAAAGTTGTTAAACAAGTTGATTATTCCAATAAAATTGCTATTTGTACAGATGAAGTAGGCACTGGCGACTACTTTGGTCCTGTTGTTGTTTGTGCAACCTATACCGACCAAAAAGCAATTGAACAATTACATAAACTAGGAGTAAAAGATTCAAAATTACTCACTGATAAGCAAATGATTCCTCTTGCATTAAAGATTGCCAATATCGTACCTTATTCCATCATCTTCTTAGATCCTAGTAAAATTAACTCTTTATCAAATAAATTTGATAATCTAAATTTTATTAAGTCCTATTTACACAATAAAGTTATAAATAGTATACTAAAAAAACTTGGTGATGTAAAGTATGACGCTATTTTAATTGATGAGTTTGCACCTAAAGAAAAGTACTTAGAATATTTAGAAAATCAACCTAATGTAATAACCGATGTTACAACAATTACTAAAGGAGAGAAAGAACATATCGGTATTGCTGCCGCATCAATTCTTGCACGTGCTGCTTTTTTACGTGAATTAAAAAAGATGAGCGGTGAATATAAAATCGAACTATTAAAAGGAGCAGGTAAAGAAGTTGACCGTTGTGCTATTTCATTTGTAAAATCATATGGTTTTTCTGAACTTCAAAAGGTCGCAAAAATTAAATTTGCCAATTCTGAAAGAATAATTTCCTATTTTAACGATAATCCTCTACCTAAATCAAGGTTAGATGGTTTAGAAGAAATTAAACAAAAAATAAAATATAAATTATAACTAAAAAGGCAATAATGAATATTCATTATATGCCTTTTATTTTTTCCATGTTTTAGGACTAAATAAGATTAAAACAGGTAAAATTTCAAGTCTACCAATTAACATTGTAAGTGTTAAAACAAACTTTGAAAGATAATTATAACAATCAAAAGAACCATATGGTCCAGCAGCACCAAAGGCCGGTCCAATATTACTTAAACAAGAAATTGTAGCGGTAAAATTAGTATTAAAATCTATTTCATACATCTTTCCACAAATCTCAACAGCAGGACTATGATCGAACGATAAGATTAAAATAACAATTAAAGCAATAATAAAATACATAGTTATAAAAGAAAAAACATCATCAATCGTATCATCTTCTACTATTTTTCCTTCAAATTTTGTCTTAGTCACTAGTCTTGGGTTAATCAATCTTAATATATTTCTTTTAAAACCTTTAAAAGCAAGAACAATTCTTGAAACTTTAATACCTCCACCAGTAGATCCAGCCATTGCTCCACAAACCATTAATAATATAATTACCGTTTTTGCAAGTTGTGGCCATAGTTCAAAATTAGTAGTCGTATATCCAGTACTTGTAATAATACTTGCTACTTGGAAATAAGCTTCTCTAAATGATTGTTCATAATTAATAGAATCCAAGGCTTTTGCTTTATCATATATAAGGCTTATAAATATTATTATAACGCCACCAATAATAAAACCAAGATATGCTCGTAATTCTTCGCTCTTAAAGACATCTTTAAATTTTCCTACTAATAACAGAAAATAAAGACTAAAATTGATACCAAATAAAATTAAAAATGTAGCAACTACATATTGAGCATATGGAGAAAAATATTCAAAACTATTAGGAATAAACCCAAAGCCACCAGTACCAGCACTACCAAATGCTGTAAGTAAACAATAAAATACATGGTCACTTTCTTTTGCAATGCCTTCTATTACAACTGGTTTGCTAAATAATAACATTATAAACTCTATAATCGTAAGCGCTAAATAAATTAAATATAGAATTCTTGTAGTAACCTTCATTTTAGAAGTAAGCTTACCAACTTGAGGACCTGGACTTTCGGCCTTTAACAAATGAAATGATGACCCATCATTACTTTCGGGAATAAATATTAAGATAAATACAAGTATTCCCATACCTCCTATCCAGTGTGTAAAACTCCTCCAAAATAATCCACTATGTGAAATAACAGTTAAATCATTAATAACACTTGCACCTGTTGTAGTAAAACCAGACATTGTTTCAAATAATGCATCTATATAATTAGGAATATCTTTATTAATAACAAAAGGTATTGCTCCAAAAATAGTCATTACAATCCATACAAGAGCTACTACAGCAAATCCCTCTTTTTGATATAACCATGTTCTTGAAGGTTTAAATAAATTAAGTATAAATCCTAAGATAAATAATGTAACAATTGGAATTACATAAGATAATATATTAATAACTCCTTCATTATAAATAATCGAAACTATTAAAGGAAATAACATTAAAATTCCTTCTAGAATCATTATTTTACCAAGAATCTTACCAACAAGTTTTAAATTCATGATATCACCTATTCAAAGATATCCGCTAAGTCATCAAAATTCTTATGAGTTGTAACTATAACAACATTATCATTTTGTTGAATAAAATCATTACCATTAGGGATAATAACTTTACCATCACGAATAATACAAGCGATTAAACAATTTTCTTTTGTTTTTAATTCTTTTAATGGCTTATTATAATATCTTTCTTTCTTTTTAGCAAGAAATTCTAGTGCTTCTATTTGATTATTTACAAGTTTATATAATGTAATTACATTACTACCTCTTTTATTAGCAATAGCTCTAACATAACTAACAATTTTATTAGCCACAACTTCTTTTGGCATAACTTTATTTGTAACACCAAGGTCATCAGTCATACCAACTAATGTATCACGTTTAATTTTAGTGATGACTTTACGAACACCTACTTTATTAGCAAATAAAGAAACAATAATGTTTTCTTCGTCAACATTAGTTAAGGCGACAAAAGCATCACAATTTTCAATACCAGCTTCAAGTAGTACCGCATGTTTAGTTCCATCAGCATAAATAATAGAAGTATTTGGAAGCTTAACAGCAAGTTCATTTGCTTTTACTTTATCTACTTCAACTAAACGTACTTTATAGTGGTTTTTAGATAAGTTTTTAGCAAGATAATAACCAGTTTTGCCACCACCAATAATCATAACATTTTTAAGAGGTGACTTAATTAAGTTCAACTCTTTTAAAAAGCTTCTAAGGGAACTAGATTCTGCTGTAAAACTAATTTTATCACCTTTTTTAATTTGAAAATTACCACTCGGAATAATTACCTCATTACCACGTTCAACAGCGCAAATTAAAACTTTAGTATGAATTTTCTTATTCATAGAATATAATGTTTCATCAATTAAAGGATTTCCTTCTTCAACATTAATTTCAACTAAATTTACTAGTCCTTTAGCAAAATGTTCAATTTTAGAAATAGTTGGTAAATTAATCATATTAGTTATTTCAGAAGCTGTTTCTTCTTCAGGATTAACAATCATTGATAATCCTAGTTCTTCTTTCATTAATTCACTTTGGCTTCGATATTCCGGATTTCGAACACGTGCTATTGTACTTTTAGCTCCTAGTTTTTTAGCAAGTAAACAAGCTAAAATATTAATTTCATCTTGTGATGACACCGCAATAACTAAATCAGCATTTTTTACACGGGCTTCTTCTTGAATTTCAAGACTAGCACCATTACCAACAACACCCATTACATCATATTTTTCGATTAGTTTTTCAACTGTATCTTTATCATTATCGATAATTATAATATTGTGACCTTCTTTTGAAATGTGTTCAATAATTGTTTTACCTATTGTTCCACATCCAATTACAATAATTCTCATTATAAGCCTCCAAAATATAAATTATTCATTCTTTAATTCATTTAATAATTCTTGAAATTCCTTAGGTAAACTAACCTCAAATTCCATATATTCATTTGTTCTAGGATGATAGAATCCTATTTTTTTTGCATGTAAATATTGTCCAAATTCATTTACTTGTTTCTTAACTCCATATAAAGGATCGCCAACAACTGGATGATTGATATAAGCCATATGAACTCTAATTTGGTGAGTTCTACCCGTTTCAAGATCTAATTCCACAAGCGTAAAGTTACGGAAGCGGTCAATTACTTTAAAGTGTGTAACTGCGGATTTACCAGTCGCAACAACTGCCATCTTTTGTCTATTATCAGGATCACGACCAATAGGAGCATCAATTTTTCCTAAATTATGACCGATGGAACCAGTAACTATTGCCCAATAAGTTCTTTTTGCTTTCTTATCCTTGATTTGTTCACTAATAATACGATGTGAATAATTATTTTTACAAACAATTAATAAACCGCTTGTATCTTTGTCAATACGATGAACAATCCCTGCTCTATTTTCACCACTAATTGTAGATAAAGATTTATAATGATACATTAAAGCATTTACAAGTGTTCCCGTAACATGACCTGGAGCAGGATGAACAACCATTCCTGATGGTTTATTAACAACTAATACATCATCATCTTCATAAACAATATCAAGGGGAATATTTTCAGGAATAACTGTAGATAAAACATCATCAAGTTCTTCTATTTCAATTAAATCTCCATTTTCTACTTTGTAACTAGGTTTTACAACTTTACCATTCACTTTAACTTTTTCTTCATCGAAATATTTCTTTAATTCACTTCTTGTCATTTCAGTATAACAAGTAGGTAAGTATTTATCAATTCTAATTATTTCTTCATTTTCTTTATAAGTTACAGTAAATTCATCTTTAATCATTGTTACTCACCTCATTTTCATTATCATCTGTATTTTTATTTTTAGGCGTTTTATCAGGTTCTTTATAAATAAATAAAATATAAATAGCAAGTAAAATAGCACCAACTGTTATACAAGAATCAGCTACGTTAAATACAGCAAAATTAATAAATGCTAAGTCAAAGAAATCAACTACCCCATCTTCAAAAAATAGTCTATCAATCATATTTCCAAATGTGCCAGAAAATAAAAGAACAATACAAATAGAAAAGATTAAATTATTTTTAAAATCTACATTATTCATAAAATAACTAATAATTATACAACCAACAATACTGACAATACCCCATATAATTTGATAGCCATCACCCATACCAAAAGCAAAACCGGTATTATATTGAAGTTTTAAATTCAAAATACCTTTAATAAAAGGAACAGATTCACCATAATTTAAATTATTAACCGCAAGACTTTTCGTAATTTGATCTAAAGCTATTAATAATATACAGCTAGCAATAGCAATTAAACTATTTATTAATTTTACTGTTGTTTTTTTCATATTAACCTGCCAATCTCAACAAAAGTATTGTTAATACAGTTGTCGCAATAATACTAAATACTAGATTTCCTATTCTTGTTAATTCATAAATAAAAGAATAGTACCATTTAACTTGATGGATTAATTCATTCTTAGAATAATATTTATAAATCATCACCGTTATTGTTGCATATAGCGGACACACCGAAAATACTAAAATAGAAAAAATAATAACTAATATTTTAAACATAAAAGTAACTGATGAATATTGTTTAAATAGTTCTTTTAATATAATAAAAACAAAACTAGCGATAATAATTAAGATTATGGTTGAAAAAATAGTTGCTTTATTCATACATTTCTTATCTATTTTTTCACTATTAAGTTCTTTTATTAATTCAACATTTTCCTTATATTTACTCATTAGTTATCACCCATACATTCAAAATAATCAATAATACAAGATAAATTCCATACTGGCACTAATTTGATATGTGGATTTTTTAATTCATTATAACCACTTAATGCATCAATATAATTAGTTTCAGTTGGATCATTTTCATAATTTTTTGATGTAACCGGAACAAAAAAGACATCAATACCACTTAATTCAGCAGTAATTATCTTTTGTTTAATGCCACCAATTAATCCAACATTTCCATTAACATCAATAGTTCCAGTTCCAGCAATTTTTAAATTATTTGAAAGTTTTGCTTTTGTAAGTTTTTCATAAACATAAAATGATTGTAACAATCCACCACTAGGACCAATACTATTTACATTATCCCATAATATTTCAAACTTAGGCTCATCATTAATTTTAGGAATATTTAATGCTTCTGCACTAAATCCATATGAATATACTTTTTTTCCATTTAATTCTTGTTCAACTGGTGAAACAATAATTTCTGATGTTTTCTTATTTCCACCATAATAATCTTTAATTATTTTCATTTTAATGTCTTTATCAGTTGTCTTTTTTATAATCATTGAAGGAGTTACTTCATTAGTTAATACTTCATCATTAATACTAATAATTAAATCTCCTATTGATAAATCTTCATCTAAATAGATAGTAGCACTATCAACATAATAGCCAATAAAATCATAATGAATATTATAATCGGCTTCATTATACCCCGCAATAATAGCATTATAAATACTAATTTGTTTTTGGATAACTCCACCCTTATAAGAATCTTTACTGCTAATATTATAATATTCAACATTATCAGATATTTCAGAATAAGGGTTTAATAGACTAAATAAATATGAAAGAAGACTTATATTTTCATAACTATATACGGAAACAACATTAATACTTCCATTCAATTTACTTTCGTTTTCAATAGAAATAATATCCTCTATAGTATTGACTGTAGAGGGTACTATTACATCTTTTTTCACCTTAATAAGCGATAAAGTAATAACTAAAAAATAAATTGATAGAAAAATTATTATTATTTTTTTATTATTCTTTAAAAATTTATTCATTTGTTTTAACTATTACCTCAAAATCATTGATTTTACGATATTTTATACCAGCTGAATCCAACATTTTCTTTGATGCTATATTATCATTACTACCATTATACTTATCAGAAATATAAACAATTTCTTTAATACCACTTTGTATAATTAATTTTGCACATTCATTACATGGAAAAAGTGTAACATATAAAGTAGCATCATCTAATTTATTAGTACTATTTAAAATTGCATTTGGTTCCGCATGAACGACATATGGATATTTCGTATCTAGAAATTCGCCTTCTCTTTCCCATGGGAAAAAGTCATCAGAACATCCATAAGGTAATCCATTATAACCAATACCAACTATTCTTTTTTTAGTATTAACAATACATGCGCCTACCTTAGTATTAGGGTCTTTACTCCTTAATGCGGAGAGCTTAGCAACCCCCATAAAATATTCATCCCATGAAATATAATTAGTAGATTTACCCATAAAATTCACCTATTTTTTATTTACACTTAGACCTAATTCTTTTAATTGTTTGTCATCAACTACAGTAGGAGCTTCACTCATTAAACATTTAGCACTAGCAGCTTTAGGGAAAGCAATAACTTCTCTTAAATTAGAATTATGAGTAAGAAGCATAACTAAGCGGTCAAGTCCAATGGCAAGACCACCATGAGGAGGAGTACCATATTTTAATCCATTAACAAAGTATGAGAACTGACGTTGTACTTCTTCATCACTTAAACCAATTGCTTTAAACATCTTCTTTTGAGTTTCTTGATCATGAATACGGATACTACCTCCACCTAATTCATAACCATTTAATACAATATCATATGCTTTAGCTTTACATAGTTCCGGATTAGAAATCATTCGATCTTCATCACCATCTTTAGGAGAAGTAAATGGATGATGAGCTGCAACATATCGTCCTTCTTCTTCACTATATTCAAATAATGGCCAATCAACAACCCATAAGAAATTAAATAATGATTCATCAATCATATTCATTTCCTTAGCTACTAAACATCTTAAACCGCCTAAAGCAAAATTACAGTTTTCAAGTTTATCACAAACTAGTAAAATCATATCATTTTCTTTAATATTATATGTTTCAACTAATTCTTTAGCTGCTTCTTCACTAATAAATTTAGCAATCGAACCACTGAAATTACCATTTTCATATTTTAACCAAATTAAGCCTTTAGCATGATATTTTTTAGCAAATTCTGTTAAACGGTCTATTTCTTTACGTGAATATTTAGTTGCAGCATCGTTAACAATTATACCTTTAACCACACCATTATTTTCAAAATTTGATTTAAAAATACCACAATCTACTTTCTTTGCCCAATTAGAAAAATCAGTTAAAAACATTTCAAATCTAGTATCTGGTTTATCACTACCGTATTTATTCATACAAACATCATAAGGAAGGCGAATAAAAGGAGTTTCTACATCAACATTAATTGTATCTTTCCATACTTTCTTAATTAAGCCTTCAATTAATGAATAAATATCAGCCTCGTCAATAAAACTCATTTCAACATCAACTTGTGTAAATTCTAATTGTCTATCTGCCCTTAAATCTTCATCTCTAAAGCATTTAACTATTTGGAAATATCTTTCAAATCCAGCAACCATTAATAATTGTTTATATAATTGTGGAGATTGAGGTAAAGCATAGAAAGAACCTTGATGTACTCTTGATGGAACTAAAAAGTCACGTGCACCTTCGGGAGTAGATTTACCTAATACAGGAGTTTCAATTTCAATAAAATCTAGATTATCAAAATAATTTCTAATAGCCATTGTAACTTTATGACGTAAAATAAAGTTTTTTTGCATACAAGGTCTACGTAAGTCCAAATATCGATATTTCATACGTAAATCTTCAAGTGCATCAGTATCATCTTGAATTAAAAATGGTGGTTGTTCGGAAGTACTTAAAATTTGTAATTCTGCAACTTTTAATTCTATATCACCAGTTTCAAGACTACTATTCTTACTTTCACGTTCATGAACTAACCCAGTTGCTTTGATTACATATTCATTTTTTACAGAAATTGCCTCTTCATAAAATGAAGAATCAGGATATACAACCAATTGTGTAATACCATAACGGTCTCTTAAATCAATAAAAACAAGACCACCTAAATTTCTTTTTTTACTAACCCATCCAACAAGGGTATGGGTTTCACCAACATTTTGAATCCTTAATTCATTATTATTTGCTGTTCTAAGCATATAAGTCACCTCTTATTTTAATTTTAATATTTCTTCTTTTGATAGAATTTCTTCAGTTTGTGTTTGTGTATTTTTAACTCGATATTTATTAGATTTAATTTCATCTTCACCCATCATGATTAAGTATTTAGCATGACAACGGTCAGAAAGTTTAAATTGAGGTTTTAAATTGTGATTTAAATAATCAATTTCAACATAATGATTTAACTTTCTAATTTCATTAGCTAGCTTAATACCTTCAATTTTAGCATTTTCACCAATAGTAATTACTTGGAATAATGCATCTGGCTTAATATTATTAAACTTACCTAATTCATCTAAGGCAATAATTAAACGTTCAACACCACAAGCAAACCCAATTGCTTCCGTATCAGGTCCATCAAGTTCTTTAGCAAGACCATTATATCTACCGCCAGCAAGCACCGCAATACCATTTATTGAAGATGAAGGATCATCATAAATGAATTCAAATACAACATTAGTGTAATAGTCGAGTCCTCTTACTAAACGATCACTAATTTCATATTTAATGTTTAACTCATCTAGAATATGACATACTTCATTAAAATATGCTTTATCATCTTCAGTTAAATAATCTAAAATGCTAGGTGCATTTTTCATAATTGGATTTTCTTTATCAACTTTACAATCAAGCATTCTTAATGGATTTTTGTTAAAACGAACTTTACAGTCATCGCATAATTCATCTAAATGATTAGCAAAATATGATTTTAGTGCTTCTTCATATTGTTTTCTACTTTCACCACTACCAATATTATTAATTAATACCTTTAAATTTTCGAAACCAATTTCTTTTAAAAAACTAGAAGCAAGATTAATTATTTCAGCATCTAAATAACTACTGCCCGCACCAAGTGCTTCAATCCCAAATTGGGTAAATTGACGATATCTACCAGCTTGAGGACGTTCATATCTAAACATTGGTCCAAAATAATAATATTTCTTTAAGCCAGGAGTTGCATATAATTTATTTTCTACATAAGCTCTTGTTACTGATGCTGTACCCTCAGGACGTAATGTAATTGATCTTTCCCCTTTGTCTAAAAAGGTATACATTTCTTTAGAAACAATATCACTACCTTCACCGACACCTCGTTGAAATAATTCAGTTGCTTCAAATATTGGGGTTATAATATTAGTAAAACCAAATCTTTGACAAATAATTTTTGCTTTATCTTCTAAAAATTGATATTTTAAAGCTCCTTCATCAAAAAAGTCAAGAGTTCCTTTCATTCTAGTTACGCGCATATTATTTACTTCCTTTCATTAAATAATTCTATATATAAAAAAACAGAAAAAGCCTCTAGGGACGCAAAAACTTTTATATTTTTACGCGGTACCACCCTAGTTTGGATTTTCCACTCTCTATTCCTTTAACGCAGTAATTACGGTTTTTCTCATGCATTGTCAGAGCACTCCAAACGAAAAACAAAACGATTAATACTTGTATTATTATAACAAAAATATTAAAAAAAAGCAAACAAACAGAACTATAATACTTGTAAAAAATAATAGTAAAACCTAAAATAAAAAAGGAAATTGGTTTTCCAACTTCCTTCTATTCTATTTACGATACATCTTAATACGACGTTTTTTATTAATCTTTTTAATTAAGAAAATAGAATACACTACAATTACGATTAAAGCAAGGATTACTAAAAGAACAATAACAGCAGGTTCTAATGAATTGCTCTTAAAATTCATCCACATTCTTAATACTTTTTTATTTTGGTCTCCAAAATCTCTCATAACACCACATCGATTAAGAACATCTTGATCTGGATATTGTGTTGAAAATTGACGTCCAAGTTCAGATGTTCTAATGATAACTTTGCCATCAGTTAATCTTTCAATAACATTTCCTTCTTCATCAACTTCATCATACACTGAATCACCAAAGAAGAATGTTAAATCAACAAGCGTACCATCTTCTTCATCAGATGAATACCAGTCATTAACAAGATCAAATATATCATTACCAACAATAGCACTTGTATATCCAGTTACATCCATATTACGAGCTGCAATTTCAGGTCTTGAAACAAAATTAATAAAATCTTGAGCTAGTTCTTTATTAGCACCTTTTGGCATACACCAACCATCAAACCATACATTACTACCTTCATCTGGAACTGAATAGGCAAGAGTTACTCCTTTTTCTTCAGCAAGATCCATTGAGTATACGGCATCACCACTCCAAGCAAGACTCATCGCTATTTTTCCAGTAATAATATCACTTTTTCCACTATCTACTTCTAAACCAAAAATATTATTCTTTAGTTTTCTTAATTCAATACGAACAGATTCAATAGTATCATCATCCGTTAAATTAGCGATTTCATTGATTTTCTCATTATATTCTTTTTCCGTAATTTCCCCATTTAAATATTCATCACGATATTTTAGAAGTTCTTCTTGATGAACATACATAACCCCCATAAAATAGGTGTCACGAACACTATCTTTCGCCGTTGCGATACCTTTATATTTTTCATTCCACATTGCATTCCAATGTTTTACATCTTCTTCCCTAACAATATCTTGATTATAGATAATACCAAGGGTACCCCACATATAACATGCGGCATAATCAGTCCAGTCATTTTCTTCAAATAAATCAATTAAATATGGAGATGCATTATCTAAATAATTATTTTCACCTTCTAAAGCACCATCATCAAATTTTTCTAACATATCATCTTTAATCATTTTTTGAATTGTATAGTCAGAAGGACAAATAAGGTCAAACTTTTTACCAGTTTTTATTTGATTTAGCATATATTCAGGAGTTTCAAATGTATCATAAACAACCGATACTGTTCTTCCCGGATGACGCATTTCAAAATCTTTTTTCCAAGATTCCATAACTGAATCTCCTACTTTTTCTCCTGTATCACTATCAAGACCTTCATCAATATAATCTTGACAATTATATATTCTTAAAACATCTTTATCATATGTTGTTTCTTTTTTACAGCTTGTTAGTGTAAAACAACACATTAATACTAGAATTAAAGCAAAAATAAACTTAGTGTTTCTTTTCATTTGTTAATCCTCCTCTACGTTTTAATTGACGATTATTATATAAATTAATTAAGATTAAAACAAGGAGAGTACCTACAAATAATAATGTAGTTAGAGCTCTAAGTTCAGGTGGTAAATTACCTTTTTTAGATGTTGAACCATAAATGTAAGTACTTAATGTTGTAAATGATGAATTTTTAGTAAAAGCAGTTATGATATAATCATCAAGAGAAAGAGTAATTGATAAAATAAACCCCGATAAGATTCCCGGCATAATTTCAGGAATAATTACTTTACGAAGAGCAACAGAAGGTTTCGCACCTAAGTCAAGGGCAGCTTCATATACATTAGAATCAAGTTGTTTTAATTTTGGGGTAATACTTAAAACTACAAATGGAATAGTTAATACAACGTGACCAATTAATAAAGTAAAGAAATTAAAGCCAATTCCTAAAGCAACAACTAAAATACTTAAAGATAAAGCCGTAACAATTTCAGGGTTTAAAATTGGTATTTGTCCAATAAGTTCATATGTTTTTCTAACACGTTTTTTACTATAGAAAATACCTATGCCGCCTAAAGTACCAATTATCGTGGAAATAATCGCTGCGGAAATAGCGACTATAAACGTATTTCTAAGTGCAATCATTATCTCCGTATTTTTAAATAGTTTCTCATATAATTCACCTGTAAATTTAGTCCATAATTTGAAATCAATTAATTGAGCATCAGAGAAACTAAATAAAATAAGTAGCAAGATCGGCGCATACATTATAAAAAGCATTAAATAAACATAAGACTTTTTTAAAATAGTGCCAGTCTTTTTACTTTTTTTAGGATTATATGATTTTTCTTTTTTTACTTTAACCTTTTTCTCTGGTTTAATGTTTTCTTTCACTAAAACTTTTTCTTGTATTACTTCTTCTTCAAATGGTTCATTATTTAATTTTGAAATATTAGATTTATAATATTCTTTTAAATTAATGCGATTAGATGATTTAAATGTTTTTCCTTTAATTTTATTATGACGTGATTTAGAAATAATTTCAAGCACAACAATGGATAAAAATAAAACAATACTAAGTATTAAAATTAATAACAATAATTTCATTTTTTACCTCCAATGTCTACCATAAATTTCCTCTAGATAATTCTTCTTTTTGATTATTTCTAGTAATAAACATACCAATAAAGATAAAAATCATCATTATTAATGCGACTAAACTACCCATATTCCACATAATTTGATCAAAATATGTTTGAATAATATTTCCTATTAATGATATTTTTCTTTCACCTAATACATCACTTATAACATAAGATGACATTGTCGGCATAAATACCATTGATATTGCTGAAATAATACCAGGTAATGTCATTGGAATAATTGTTTTAACAAATGTTTGAACTGGATTTGCACCTAAATCCATTGAAGCCTCAATTTGACTACGGTCCATTTTAATCATCGTAGTATAAAGAGGTAAAATAACAAAAGGTAAATAATTATATACCATACCAATCATCGTCGCAAGATATGGGTGTTCGCCACCACTTATTCCAATCCATGTTAGTAAATCACGAGTTGCGGCTGTACGAAGGACGAAGTTAATCCACATCGGCATTACAAATAAAAGAATTAAGATAAAACTCATTTTATTCTCTTTTTTAGCAATAATATAAGCAATTGGATAACCAATAATTAAACAAATAGCTGTATTTCCGACTCCTATTAATAAACTAATTAATAAAGTATTAATATTAGTTGAATCACTAAAAAAATCAATGACATTGTCAAATGTAAAATGTCCATCAACATCAGTAAATGCAAAATATACAACTAATATTAAAGGAACTACAACAAAGCAGCATAAAAATAAACCATAAGGTATTGCAAGCATCTTACGGGAAAAATGAAATCTACTCTTTAACATATGATTTAATTTCTCCTTTAAGAGTTAGTTTAATCTTATTAGGATCAACCTTTACACTAACACGGTCAAATTCATTCCATAAATATTCTGTATCGACAACAAAGTCTTCATCATCTTCGGTTCTAATAATAACTTGATAGTGGTCACCTTTATATATTAATGAAATAATTTCACCAGCTACATTTCCATCTTCTTCATTATCAATAATTTCAATATCTTTTAAGCCAATTTCAGCTTTAACTGATGCATCTGTTAAATCATATTTTACACCATTTTTATCTACTAAGTATCCTTCTTCATCAATTGAAGAACTAGGTAACAATTGACAAATATTGCATTCAAATGGAGCCCCAGCAATAACTACTTGATTATTCTTGTCTAAATATGCTTCATAGAAATTACTAACAAATTCCTTATTCATAATTTGGATATTATCAGGAGCAACTCTAATACTTGCCTTACATTCAATAGGTAAATTTCTAGTATCTTGAATAATAACTTCATATCTACCAACCATCATTGTATATTCATAATGAACACCCTTAAATACTTTAGAGGTTAAATATCCATCAACAGTACCTTTGCCTTCTTCATCTAAGATAAAGTCTTCAGGTCTAATTACAACATCTACTTTTTCATTTATTGGAAATTCATCAACACAATCAAATGCTTTATTTAAAAATCTAACTTTCTTATTTCCAATAATAGTACCTTCATAAATATTACTTTCACCAATAAAGTCAGCAACAAATGCATTTTTAGGCTCGTTATAAATATCTTCAGGTGTTCCGATTTGTTGAATCATTCCATCTTTCATAACAACAATCGTATCAGACATTGTTAATGCTTCTTCTTGGTCATGCGTTACATAAATAAAAGTAATACCTAATTTTTTATGCATTTCTTTTAATTCAATTTGCATTTCTTTTCTCATTTTTAAGTCTAATGCACCTAGTGGTTCATCTAATAATAAGATTTCTGGTTCATTTACAATAGCTCTAGCAATAGCAATACGTTGTTGTTGACCACCAGATAAAGTGGAAATATCACGCCATTCAAATTCTTCTAAGTCAACTATCTTAAGAGCTTTACGAACTTTTTCATCAATTTCAGCTCTTGATAATTTCTTCATTACTATTTTTTCCTTACCATTTTTTCCTATTACTTTTGTTGGCACTTTCTTTATTTTTAAACCAAATGCAACATTATCATAGACATCTAAATGAGGAAATAAAGCATAACGTTGAAAAACAGTATTAACTGGTCTTTTATATGGAGGAAGATTAGTTATATCTTCACCATTTAATAATATTTTACCAGATGTTGGCATTTCAAATCCAGCAATCATTCTCAATGTTGTTGTTTTACCACAACCAGATGGGCCTAAAAATGTAATAAATTCACCTTTATTAACATATAAATTAAAATTCTCAACAGCTAAAGTTTCATCAAATTCTTTATTTACATTTATTAATTCAATAATAATATTTTCTTTTTTCATATTCTACCTCATATTTTAAAAATTAGGTGGGCTACTAACCCAAATTATTGTTGCTTTTTCATTTGTCATATTCTTTATATAATGATTTTTATCTGTAGTAAAATAAAAGCTTTCACCTGCTTTTAATTTTTCCTTACAATTACCATAAACAACCATTACTTCACCTTTGACAATATAACCAAATTCTTGACCTTCATGAGGCATATCTGTATCACTACATGCATTTGGTTCAAGTTCAAATAAAATTGGTTCCATTTCATTTTTCTGACTATTTGGAATTAACCATGTTATTTTATATTCCTCCGTCTTTTTAACAAAATAATCATCAACTGAATATTTTATTTTTTCATCTTCATCACTAAAGAAATTCTTTAAATTACTTCCTAGAATTGTTAAAATATCAGTTAAAGTACTTATAGATGGACTAGTTAAATCATTTTCTAATTGTGAAATGTAACCTTTAGTTAATTCACATCTATCTGCCAGTTCTTCTTGAGTAAGTCCACAATAAGTCCTTAACGCTTTGAGTTTACTTCCAATACTCATAAATTCACCACCTTATTTGTTTTATTTACAATATAAATAAATGTAAACTAAAAGTTTAGTAAATGTATACTATATTATTATAGTTATTTTTATTTATTTGTCAAAATAATTACATTATTAAAGAAAAAAGAACTAATATTATAGTAAAATATTAATTCTTATTAACTTAAATATTATTTATTTTATTGCGCCAATTTTTATCATCATTATTAAGATTTGTACTATCTATTTTTACTCCTTTTTTAATAATTTCAAATCCGATTGATTTATTAATTTCTTTTAACAAGTTATTTACACTATATTCTTTTTCTTCCTCATCTAATTTATCAAAAAGCGATAATTGTTTAATTTCATTTTTTGATTCAACAAATTTACTTGCTCCTACACCAAATAAACGTACTGGAATATCGGTTTCATATAAATCTTCAAACAAATCTAATATAATTTCTGATATTTTACTCGCTTCTTTTATCGGTTCTTTAAAGGTTTTACTTTTTGATGTTTGTTTAAAATTAAAATATTTAATTTGAATTGCAAAAGTTGATGCTGAAATATTTGCTTTTTCAAGTCTTGTTGATAATGCATTAGATAATATTTTTAAAATCAATTTCATTTTAGAAACATCATATTCATCATTATCTAAAGTTTGAGAAAGACTAATCGAACTAACTTCATTAAATCTAGTGACATCAATTTCATTACTACCTTCTCCATTAGCATGGGCATATAAGTTTTCAGCATTGTTTTTTCCAAGTACATCAGATAATAACTTTAAATCTTTATAAGTTGCTAAATCACCAATTGTATTAATGCCTAATGCCTTAAAACTATCTAAGCTCTTCTTGCCAACCCCAAACATATCGCTAATTGGAAGTACCCAAAGCAATTTATCAATTTCTCTTTTTCTTAAAACTGTAATTCCTAGTGGTTTTTTCATATCAGAAGCCATTTTTGCTAAAAACTTGTTTGGAGCAATTCCAATACTACATGGTAAATTAAACATTTCTAATAAATCATTTTGAATATTTTTAGCTAAATCAACAATTAAAGATGGAGCACATACATCAGTAACATCAAGATATGCCTCATCAATACTACCAGGTTCAACAAGTGGTGTAATCGATAAAAAATAATCGAAAAATCTTCTTGAATAATCACTATAAATATTCATTCTAGGTTCAACTAGTATTAAATTAGGACATCTACGAAGTGCTTCTGCTACAGGCATTGCAGCGTGAATTCCAAATTTTCTTGCTTCATAAGTTGATGCTAAAATGATACCTTTACGATCGTTTCCGTTATGACCAACTGCAAAAATTTTACCTTCTAATTCAGGATTTTCAGCAATTTCACAACTTGCAAAAAAGCAATTCATGTCAATATGAAAAATAATTCTATTTTTTTTAATGCTATCACCACCCTTTTTTTTAAAAATTATGATATAATATAGTAAAATAATATATTAATTATGAGGAGAAACCTATGAGTAATAAAAAGAATAATAAAAAGCAACCAAAAGAAAAGAAACAAAAAACAATTATTGTTAAAGAAACAGCAGATGGAAAAAATGAAGTAATCATTACAAAAGCACCTTCTAAAACTTTATTAGGTAAAATTGTTATTGCTTTCCTAGCTTTTGCTATGATAATTAGTATTATTGCTAGTTTAGTTATCGTTTTAGTACAAGCTGCTCAATAATCTAATTTTATGTAAATAAGGGTACATCTTACGATGTACCTCTTTTTTATGCAATATATCGCATTTTCTTTTGTTTACGATGTTCAATACGTAAACGATCAGAAATCATTGCAATAAACTCAGAATTAGTAGGTTTTGATTTATTATAGCTTATCGTATAACTAAAAATATCACTAATAGTATCTACATTACCTCTAACCCAAGCAATTTCAATTGCATGTCTAATTGCTCTTTCGACTCTTGAAGATGTTGTACAAAAATGATGAGCCACTTCAGGATATAAACATTTAGTTATTGCTCCTAACATATCAACATTTTTATAACAAAGCATAATTGCTTCTCGAAGATATAAGTATCCTTTAATATGTGCTGGAACTCCAACTTCATGTAAGATATCAGTAATTTCGCTATCTAAATCTGGGTCAAAATCATCATCTTGTATTTTATAAGGTTCTCTAAGCATTCCAATCATCAAGTTATATAAATTTTCAAAATTAATTGGTTTCATTACCATATAATCTACACCCAAATTATTTAACTTCGCATTAATAAATCCACTTACAAATTGTGTAACAACAATTGTACGCTTTGGTAAGTTAAATTCAGCTTCACGATCTTGTAATTCTTCTAAAAATTTTACACCATCAAAATTAGGTATAAATAAATCAATTAATAAAACATCGACATCAGTTACTTTCAATACATTAAATAAATTTTCTGCTGTTGAACATGTCCCCACAATGTTAACATCTGTTACCTTCTTAAAATAATTAGTTAAGTTTGAATCCTTGTCTGCTGAATTTTCAGCAATTAAAATTTTAAATTTCTGCATAATAAATATCCCCCTTGCACTAATATTTTACCAAATTTTGTTTAATGATGCAATTTATTCGCAAAAAAAAGATACAAATTATGTTAAAAATGAATAAATAATAGTTAAATTATGCTAAAAAACGATGTTTTATACTTCATTTTGTCGAATTTTGTCATATCTAAGGGAAATTAGTCTGTTAAATCATCTAACATCCATTCTATATGAATTCCATACCCAATATTAGGTTTATCTACACAAACATGAGAAACGGCACCAATTAATTTTCCATTTTGAACAATTGGACTTCCACTCATTCCTTGAACAATACCACCAGTTAAATTAAGTAATTTATCATCTATTACTTCAAACTTTAATCCTTTGATATTACTTGATGATTGTAGAGCAATACTAGTAATCTTAATATCAAATGATTCTACTTTTTCTTTATCTACAACGGTATAAATTAAAGCATTACCAATTTTTACTTCAGATTGTGATGCTATTTGAATTTTTTCATTACTTAAATATTTATTATTTGTCATTTTACCATATATACCAGTTACTTTATTCGCGGAAACAGTTCCATAAATAGTACTACCAATTGATGCTCTTTTTTCACCAGCCATTCCTGGAACCGACTTTTTTATTCCTTCTATCGATGAAGTTCTTATATCACCACTTTTGGTATCAATAATCTTATTATTTTCATAGATTCCGTGACCTAGTGATGCATATTTATTAGTTATAGGATCAATAAAAGTTAATGTACCAATACCTATCATCTTATCCTTAATATATAAACCAAGGGATTTTGATTCATTGTTAGTTTTTACAATATCAATGCTAGTATTAAAAATATGATTATTTCTCTCAAGTGTAAGTGTTGCACTCTCATTATTATCATTTTTTAGTATATTTAATAAATCACTATTAGAACTAATATCAATATTATTATAAGCAATTATTTTATCTCCACAAGTTATATCACTACTTTTCCAAGGTGATACTTTTTTATTATCCGTTGTAACTTGATACTTTCCACATACATATACTCCTGTATCTATTTTTAAACCAATAGTATTTCCACCTAATATAACTTGTTTATTATTTTCAGCAAAAGTTTCTAAATTAACAGTTAAAAATACAGAAAACAATAATAAAAAGAAAAACATAGTTTTAAATATTTTAAATGTTTTTTTCATAATTCCTCCTTTCATTATATTATTTCCCTAAATATACGAATAAAAAGTGACGATAATTGTTAATTTATCTGCCACTTTTTTTCTTATTTATTATTTGATAACATTAATTTTGCTAAATCTTTACTTTTAGAAGTAGCATCATTTGGAGAAATCATTTCCGCAATCATTTCAATTCTTTCATCAACTGATAATTCTTTAATCCTTGTTGAAGTTGCATTTTCAGTAAATTCTTTATAAATAAAAATATGATTATCAGCAAAACTTGCAACTATTGGTAAATGGGTAATAGCTAAAACTTGGGAATATTTACTAATATTTTTTAATTTTTCGCCAACTTTTTCAGCAACACTACCGCTTACCCCACTATCAATTTCATCAAAGATTATTGTTGAAAGTTCTAGTTTTTGTAAAACATGTACTTTTAAAGCAAGCATCACCCTTGACATTTCACCACCAGATGCAACTTTTGATAAAGGTTTAAGGGTTTCACCAACATTAAATGAAATTAAGAAATCAACTTCATCACATCCATTTTTTTTAAATACTTGATAATTCAAAGCATCATCTAATGTATAGTCATTAAATTTTATTTTTAAAATAACTTTATTTAACATTAAATCTTTTAATGTATCCAATACATTATTCTCTAACTTTTTAGCAAGGTCTTTTCTAAGTTTCGTAATTTCTAATGCTGAAGTTTTAAGTTCATTATAATCTAATTCTAATTGGTTTTTTAATTCAAGTATTTTATCATCAATTTGTTCGAAGTTTTCAATTTTTTCTTTTAATTCTTGTTTAAAACTAATTAGTTCAATAATTGAACGATTATATTTATGTTTTAATGAATTAAGATAACTTAATCGTTCATTAATTTCATTTAATCTTGATTCATCAAAATCTAAGTTTCTAAGTTTATTACTTATTTTATTAACAAAATCTTCTATTTCATAATAATAATCATTGAAATGTTCATAATCATTTTCAAATTCAGTTTGTACTTTTTTTAATTTATCTAAATTGCTAATTATTTCATAAAAACTATTTAAGATATTATTATCATTTATTTCTTTTTTTATACTTGATAAACTATTATAAATATTTTCAAAATTATTTAAAATAACAAGTTCAGATTCAAGATTATTTTCTTCATTAATAGATAAATTAGCCTTTTCAAGTTCATTATATTGATAAAGCCAAAACTCTAGATTAGTTTTATCAGTTTTTGATAATTCTAAGACCTTTTTATAATCATTATAGGTATTTAAATATTTCTTTTTTAAAACTAAATAATTATCAATTAACTTACTTACTTCATCATTATCAATAAAAGACAAATAATTATGTTCGGTAAATAATTTATGAGTTTCCCCTTGCGCATGAACATCGCCAAGGGTCGAAGCAATTAATTCAAGTTGGTTTAAGGTAACAATTTCACCATTTACTCTAATTAAATTTTTACCAGTAACAGATAATTCTCTTTTAATTACTACCACATCACCATCAAGTAACTCAATTTCTAAATTATTTAAGATTTCTTTAGTAGAACTACTTACATTTTCGAATATACCTTCTACTTTTGCTTTTGTTTCACCATTTCTTATCATCATAGTAGATGATCTGTTACCTAAAAGTAAACCAATCGCATCAATAATTAATGATTTACCAGCACCAGTTTCACCAGTTAAAACAGTAAACCCTTTTTTAAAATCCACGCATAAATTATCTATAATTGCGAAATTTTGTACAATTAATTGAGAAAGCATTTTAATCACCCTCTACTTCTTTAATAAAATTTTTAATATTTAAATTATATAAATCTAATAACTCATTTTTTGAACCTTGAGGTAAATATCCATTTGGTAAAGCTTTTGATTTTATATAATAAGATGGAATTACCTTATTTAAATATAAATCATTAACATAGTTTAATACTTGTGAATAAAGTGAATTATTTTGAACTACTTCTTCATAAAAATATAACTTTTTATTTTTTAATAATAAATCTTTAATTAACTCTTTATCAAAAGGATTTATTGTTGAGGCATTAATTAATCCAATATGACTAGAATCTAAATTATTATATAAAATATCTAAATTAGGTCCATATGAAATAATATATTTATTAACACCATTTTTTATAATTTGCCATTTACCATATGAGAAAACAGAATTATTGGTAAAACTTAAAGCTTCTTTTGGATATCTAATTACATATAAAGAAGGATTTTCTAAAGCATATTTAATCATTTGAACTCCTTCATTGATATCACGAGGCATCAAAATCTTAATATTAGGGATTGTACTAAGATAAGCTATATCATAAATACCTTGATGCGTAGGGCCATCACCATCCACAATTCCAGCTCGATCAACACATATTATCGCATGAGCATTATTTCTTGCTAAATCATGGATTAATTCATCATATGAACGTTGTAAAAAGGTGGAATAAATAAATGTAATTGGAATCATCCCCGCATCAGCTATCCCATTAGCCATTAAAATAGCATTTTCTTCACCAATACCAACATCAATAAAACAATTATTATTTGTTGATTGAAATATTTCAAGTCCACTTCCATATGCCATACCAGGAGTTATTACTTTAATTTCATTAGGATGTTCATCATTATATTTATATAAAAAATCAGCAATCTCACTACCAAATATTTTTTTAGGATCTGATTTATTAAGAAGAGTCCCACTTTCTATATCAAATGGAGGAGTACTATGCCAAATTCCAGTTTTATCTTCTTCGGAAAATTTATAACCTTTTCCTTTCGTAGTTTTAATATGTAATATAACAGAACTAGACGATTTTTTCGCATATTCGAGATAATCAATTAATTCTTTAATATTATGGCCATCAATAATACCTAAATATTTAATTCCAAGACCACTTAAAAAATTATTTTTATAAGCTACTGTCTTCATCATTCGTTTAATTGACTTAGGTGCAAGTTTTCTTAATAGTTTAAAACGACCTTTTAATCTAATTTTATTAAATGTTTTAGCTAATCCACCAACACTTTTCGAAACACCCATTTCATTATCATTAAGAATTATTATTAATTTTTGATTTTGTTTTGAACCTAAATAATTTAAAGCTTCCATTGATACCCCATTCACAATTGATGCATCACCAATAACCACTACTGCCTCATTAAATAAATCAGGTTTATTTTCTTTAACATTTAAAAAACCAAGAGCAGTAGAAAGCGATGTTGAACTATGACCTGCTTCAAACACATCATGAATACTTTCTTTTTTTGAAGCAAATCCACTTAATCCATTGTATTTTCGTAATGAACTAAATTGATCGGCTCTTCCGGTTAATAATTTATGAACATAAGTTTGGTGAGAAACATCAAAGAAAATTAAATCACGAGGGCTATCAAAAACATAATGGAGAGCAATAGTAAGTTCAACTACTCCAAGATTTGATGATAAATGACCACCAGTTTGGCTTATATTATCAATCAATGTTTTACGAATATCACTAGCTAAATTTTCTAATTCTTTAATATTCATCTTTTTTAATTTTTCAATAGAATAAAGCATAAGGCACCTCTATTATAATTATACGGATGAAAAAATAAAATATATTATTTTTCTTAGAATTTTTCTAAATTCCCATCCACTGATTTATTTACAACAACACTTTTAGCCTCTTCTAATCTTTTTTTACATTCAAGACTTAAAGTCATTCCTTTTTTATATGCTTCTACTGATTCTTCTAAAGAAAGTTTACCACTTTCAAGGCTATTAACTACATCTTGTAATTCTTTTAATAACTGTTCAAATGTTTTATTTTCCATTTTTTAGTTTCCTTTCTCATCTATTATTTTAATAATATTTGTTAATACTTTACCATCATGCATTTTAACAACTAAAGATTCACTATCATTTAAGTCTTTAATTGATTTTTTTATCGCTCCGTTTTGTTCAATAATTGAATATCCTTTTTTCATTACATTAAAAGGATTTAATAAAGTACTTTTATCAATTAATTTATCTAAAGTATTTTCCAAATTATTTATATTTTTAAGCAATAAACTAGGAGTCAACTTATTAGAATAAATATCAAAAGTCTTTTCTTTTATTAATAATTGGTTATTAAAACAAAATTGTAATCTATTATCTAAATTAATAATTGAATCTTGCCAATTAGATAAAAGCCGAGTAGGACTAAATAAATTAATCTTTTCATCTAAAATATAATACTTAGTAGCTATTTTATCAACTAATTCATCAAATCTTTTTATTGGATACGAATTCAATAAACTATCATACTGATTATAAGAAGTTATTAATTTATGTTTAGTAGCGGAGGAAATTCTTGCCATCTTATCATATACTAAATTCAAGACTTCCATTTTATCTTTTGATAAACGCATTGCGGCACCTGTTGGAGTTGGAGCTCTAAACGAAGCAACGAAATCACATATTGTATAATCGCCCTCATGCCCGACAGCTGAAACCGTTGGAATTTTAGATTCTGCTAAAAGTCTTGCTAAAGATTCATCATTAAAGCAAGATAAATCTTCAAAGCTACCACCACCGCGGCCAATTATAATAACATCGGCCCAATTATCTTTATATACTTCATTTAAAGCACGAATTAAATCTTTTGGTGCATCTACTCCTTGAACTAAGGCAGGATAAAGTCTAATTTCAGGAAGTGCTAAACGACGATTAAATGTTGAAATAATATCATGAATTGCTTCTCCTGTCGATGCTGTTATCACCGCAACATGTTCTGGATATTCAGGAATTCTTAGTTTTCTAGACTCATCAAATAAACCTTCTCCCGCAAGTTTATCTTTTAAATCTAAATATTGTTGATATAAAATACCAATTCCTTCTTGTTCTATTTTTTTTACAATAATAGCATAAGTACCCTTTTTTTGATAAACCTGAATTTGACCAACAACTTGTACACTCATTCCATCTTTGGGCACAAACTTAAGTGATAAATTATCGGGATAAAAGAACATTGCACTAATCTCCGAAGTTTGATCTTTCAAAGAAAAATAGCAATGTCTTCCTGAATATTTAAAATTAGAAATTTCTCCCTTAAGATATACTTCTTTTAAATTCATATCCATTTCAAATTTATAAGAAATATATCGATTAAGAGCGGTAACACTAATATATTTAATTTCTTTATTCATATACTTTCGTCGCAATGATATCTAAAATACGATTATTAAACTTAACTTGTTTTTCATCAACAACCATTGCATATTCCCTAGTAATTTCTAAATATTCATTGATAACAACTTCTTTGGGAACAAGATTTAACATCATTTCACTAGTGGCACAAATAAGAATAGCTCTATCCACATAAGAAAGACGATCAATTGTCCAATTAGTTAAATTTTCACTAATAAGATCATAAACTATTTGGTAATTAGAAGTTATACTATTTAATAACTTGTCTAAATATTCATAATCCACATCAACTTTATAATCTTCATCAAGAATAATATTAAATACATCTTGTTTTGTAGATTCGATTAAATCAGTATTAATCTCTTCGGCTGTATACTTATTCATATCTATATTATATAGTACCATTACAGCTAAAATTCTTGCATTATGTCTTTTCATATATAAACCCCTATTCTATAACTATTATAAATGGTAATAATGGAATCATATCATCATTAAAAATATTGATAAGCGAGATATCATTTTCCGTCGCGAAATATATCGTAATATAATCTTTATTATAATATTTAATTTCAACAACTTCTTCTAATGATTCATTAGTTGTTATTTCTTCATATGACAAATCAAAAATTAAATTATTATTTTCAATTTTTGTTTTAACATCAATTTCTTTTTCATGAATTCCATCTTCTTTATATTTAACTACTAAATAATTAATAATATCTTCATCTTGTAAAATAAGATTATCAGTATTATTAAACTCTATTTTAATTTTATCAACAATATTATCTTTATTTATATCAAGTACTAAGTTAGCATAACTTGATACTTTTATTTTATTATTTAAAATATCAATAGCTCTTTTCGCAAGTTTATCAAACTCAATATCACTGTTTTCATTATTAAAAGTACTAAATAAATCAACAGTTGGAATAATTTTAACATAAGTATAATAATTAATAGCAATATTTTGAATATATCTTAAAGTATGACAATTATTAACATTGTATGATGCAAGTTGGAAAACACCAATTTTATCACAATTAAATAAAGTGTGCCAACATTCAAATAAACTAGTTAACATTTGAAAATATGTCGTTGAGTATTGTTGACTATTAAACAAATCTAAATTTTTACTGCCATGATTCCAAGTAATTCCAGAAATTTGAATTCCTTCTAACTTTTTATATTTAGTTTCAAATAAATAACCAGCATCACCTTTATTAGATGGATTTTTTGAATATTTATTTATTTTTTTAACATAATCTAAGATATTTTCTACATTATCAATCGAATCAAGAGGCAACCATTCTTCTAAATTTGAATGTTCTTCATTTCCTAAAATAATCCCAATTGGTACATCGATATTAGTATATAATTTTTTACATAAATTAATAATATATTCATCATTAATGCTTTCCTTTTCATTATTTAAAAGCCATCCTGAATTAGAAGAAAGATTAAAAAAGGAAATATCATTAATTTCAAAATCATCATTTTTAGAAATATTATTTACTACCTTATTATCAAACATATCACCTGCAACAAGCCAAAGTTGTCCAAATCTAATGTTTTTATATTCATAACTATAAACATTATATGAATCTGTTACTTTAATAGAATATGACTCACTTGATGCTTTAGGCGTTGACAAATTAATGTTCCATTTTAGTGTTTTTTCATTTACCACTGTTTTATATGAATCAATTACTTTATCATTTTGATTAATTAATTCAACTTTTATAATAACGCCATCTTCAGAAATACCATTTAAATTAAGCGTACTACTACTTTTATATACAGCATTATCACCAAGATATTCATTAATTGTAAATGGTTTAGTAGGTTTAGTTCCAAGTGGTTCTTTATGTTGTTCACATGATATTAAAAATAAACAAGTAAAAAACATAAATATATAAATAAACTTTCTCATAAGTCACCTCTAATATTTATGTTTATTTTACCATATTTTAATTTTTTTTGCAACCAGTACAATTCTTTTTATCAAAAGTATAGCCTATTTAAGATATCATTAATAAGTACTTGCCACCGTTTCTCATTAAACAAACAACTATTAAATAAAATTATTTGATTTATTGCTCTTACTAAGTTATGTTCAGGGTAATCAATTTTAAAATATACATCATTTTCTAAATAATCGGTTAAAAATCTAATTGCACATTCTAAAGTAATAGTCTCAACAGAATTAACTAATAAATTAATTTCTTCCTTCGTTAAAACATTATACATTTTACTTAAATATCCAACAGTAAAACTTGCAAATAGTTTATCATTAAAATTAATTAATGAAATATCTAAATCATCTTCTACTGAATTTGATGCACAAGTTCTTATCGCATCACCATAATCAAATAATACACTTCCCGGCATGACTGTATCTAAATCAATTAAAGCAACAGCTTTTTTTGTAATTTTATCGAACATTACATTATTTAATTTTGTATCATTATGGGCAATTCTAATAGGAATTAATCCATTATTTATTTTTTCTTGAATAATATTTACTTTATCTTTATTTTTAATTATATAATCATATATCCAAGTTGATTTTTGTTTTCTAATATTTGAATCATTGACACTATTAAACAAATTAATTAGTTTATTTAGTCTTTTAGGTGTATTATGAAAATCATCAATCGTTACTTTTAAAAGTTTAATATCAGTATTACTAAGTATTTTTTGAAATTCACCGATCGTTTTTCCAACCCCAAGACAAGAATGATAATCATTATTAGAAACTTGTTCCATAGTATTTAGATAATCATACATCCGATAATACGATTCATTTAAATTATCAATATAAATATTATTATTATCTAATGTTTTTATAATATTTAAAGTTTCAACATTATTTAACTTTAATTTATTTGTTATTAATTCAATATTATTCATTACTAAAATAGGATTTTTAAATACATAATTATTAATTCTTTGTAATATGTATTTACATTTACTTGTTTCTACTAAATATGTTTTATTAACAAGTCCATTTTTAATTGGTTCTATTTTGTTAATTTGACCCACAATATTAAAATTATTAACAATTTCCATCATTTTACCACCCTATCTATATTTTATGTATATGCCTAAATTTATTTTTTGTGATAAAAAAAACACATCTTATAGATATTCTATAAAATGTGCATTAAACTTATTCATCTAAATCAGGTCTAAACATTTCTAAATCTCTGTAAAAATAATCACTTTCAACTACATTTTTACAAACAATAGAGTCATTTGGAAACTTTAGTTCAACTGGTTTTTCTGATAAATTCTTCTTAACAATTTTCTTTTTTGTTTGTTTATACAATTTATTCACCTCACAATATTATTGTTGGTAAATAACAAACTTTTATAATTATTTTAATAACCAATCTTTGCCTTTTAATGTTTCTGGTTCGAATCTTGATAGATCATTATAATCTTGTTGACGTAATGCTTCAAAAATAGCCACAGCAGCAACATTACTTATATTTAATGAACGAATTTTATCATTAATTGGTAAACGAATGCAATCATCAAGATGTTCTCTTAAAATCTCTTTAGGAATTCCTGTTGATTCCTTACCGATAATAAAATAATATCTTTCATTTTTATCATCAAGTTTTAATTCATGAGGTGTTTTCATTCCGTATCTAGTAAAGTAATACATCTTGCCACTATTTTTTGATAAAAAATCTTCCCAATTTTCATATACCATAAAATGAACATTAGGCATATAATTAACAGCAGCTCTAATCATATGTTTATCATCAATTTTAAAGCCTAATGGTTTAATTAAATGCAATAATGTATCAGTACCAGCACATGTTCTCATAATATTGCCTGTATTTTGAGGAATCTCTGGTTCATAAAGTACAATATGATTACGATATTTTTTGATGATTTCTTCCATAAATAAATCCTTCTTTCTTTATATAATAAAATATTACTCCCATAATTACAACAAGTAAATTACTAATTAATAAACTACTACCCATATTTATCAAATTTAAATTTGTTGTTTTGTTAATAATTAAACTTAGTGGTATTCTTACACCCCATAGCCTAAAAACCGATAACACCATACTGATTAAAGTACAACCATATCCTTCAAATATACTAATTAATCCTTGAAATAAGCAAGACAAAGGAAGTGACAATAACACATAAATTAGATAATTTGAAGCAACATCGATAATTTGTTCATTACTAATTAGTGTAGAAATTAATAATTTTCGAAAAGATACAAACAATATTATATCACAAATGCTTAAAACCATAATCATTTTAACTATATAATTTATAAAATTATTAATTCTCTTTATATTATTTTGACCTACATTATGCGCAATTAAAGTAACTAAAATACTGGTAAAAGCATTAATTGGAACCATTAGAAAATTATTTATGCGATTACATATAAAAATACTACTAGCTAATACATCAGAACTAGATAAAATAATATTATTAATTACAAGGAAGCCAAAATTAGTAAGTAACTTACTAATTAATAGAGGATATGCTTTTTTTATAATTTCTGTACACATTAATCGGTCATTTTTTAAGGAGAGCTTAAATACCTTTTTAAAATATAAATAAATTAAACAAGTAATCATTCCAATAACACTAGAAATTACATTAGATAAAGCAATTCTTAATAAATTATCATTAATATTGAAAAAATAAAATATAGTATAGTTAAGTATAAATATAATAATATTTAATAAAACAGGTGTTAACGTATCTCCATTAGCAATTCGAAGCGAATAATAATAATTTATAATAAAAAGAGGAATAATCTCAAATGACTTTATTCTAAGATACTTTAAACATAAAGTAGAAACTATTTCATTATTATTAATCTTAACAATAAAAGGCGTAAGTAGAAACAATAAAATAAATATAATTAATCCACCAATAATACTAAGAATTAAGAAAATAGAAATAATATTTTCTTTTCTTTTTTCATCATTAGATCCAATAGCATGACTTAGTAAATAAACAAAAACAATTGACAAAACTTCAATTATTGAACAAAATAAAATAAAAATAAAAGAAGAAAAAGTTATACAAGATATTAAATTATTCTTATCAAATAAACTAATACTTAGTTTATTTATGATACGAATATCTAATATTTCAAAAAATGATTTTAGAAAATAATTAATTATCGATGGAATAGATAAACTAATTATAATTTTTAAATAATTTGGACTTTCTAAAATCAAATAACTTTTTCTACTTTTATTCATTTATATTACCCTTTATATTTACTTATAATTTGATTAAGATGATTTAGATCATCAATAGTCTCATTCGTAAGCATAATCATAAAATGTGTAATACTACTATTAATATATTCTTTAATATTACTTAATTCATTAACAAGTCTATATCCATAAATACTAATTTCAGGTCCGTCCATATTACATCTTCCACTTACATACATTTGATTTCCATATTCATCAATAATACTATAATTATTATGTTTACAAAGCATACAATTTATACTTTTCATATTCTTAATTTTATTGATAAAACAATGTTTTGAAGTCATTACTTCCATATGTCCATAAATTAAGACCCCAAGATTTGAAAAATGGATGTTTTTTGCAAGTTCAATTCTTTCATTTTTACTTAATTCATTAGATAGATATATCGTATCAACATTATAACTATCAACAAGTTTTAAAGCATATGAATTAACAATATTAAAAGAAGGTGATGCAATTTGTTCATTACTTAAATCACTAATGTTGTGAATAATATTTTTTCGATTACTTATATCATCGGTATGAAAATGTCTAGCAAAAGTATTATCATAGGTTTTAAATATATTATTATAACCATTATCAATACACCAAGCTTCTTGTTCTTTATTTTGAACAACAAAATCAAAACAAATATTTCTTGATTTTTCACAATCATTTTCTGTTTCTATAAACACATCATTTTGTTCTAATTTATATTCTTCAAGATATTTTTTTTGCCATAAATCGATTGCTTTTCTTCTAATATCATTTAAATCACTAATTCTAAAAAAAGCTTTACAATCATAATCTATATTAATATTACTAATATTAAATAATTTATTACCTACTTTTGTTAATTGTAATTTAATTCTTTCTTCTTCTAATGGATTATTACATATTTCACCTAAAAAAATAGATTTTATTAAAACTTTTATTCCTTTTCCACACACTTCAAGTTCTAAAATAGAATTATAATGTGCTTTTAGACTAATTGATAAATCAATACTATATTTTTCATTATTAAGTAAATCAGATGCCAAATTAGATTCATTACTATCAATCATTTTATAAACTATATCATTAACATTAACTTTTAAATTTCCAGGAATATAATATAAATTATTATCTTTATTAATTTTTTTAATATAAAACCCAATTTCATTTTTTCCCTTTATTCTAATAGCATCACCAATCCTAAGTTCTTCAGCTGTTTTAATACCAATTTTATCGTTTTTTACTATTCGAATATTTCCTATTTCAAGTCCTTGATGATTAACACCATGAATATTGGTTAGATTCATATTATCTTCTTTAAACATAAATCCCTTGGTAAATTTCCGATTAAAAGCAATTTTCAATTTATCAAGAGTATTTGAAGAAATCTTTCCTTTTAAAGCATTATAATAAGAGGAAACGACAGTATAAACATATTCTTTACTTTTCATTCTTCCTTCTATTTTTAAAGAAGTTACACCACTTTCTTTTAATAAATTTAAATATTCAATTGTATTTAAATCCTTCATTGATAATAGTGATGTATTATTACATATTATTCTATCATTTTCTTTAAGTTGATATTTTTTACGACATGGTTGTGCACATTCACCACGATTGCCACTTCTTCCACCAATCATATAACTCATTAAACATTGACCAGAATAACTATAACACAACGCTCCATGAACAAATACTTCGACTTCAATATTTAATTTAGTAATTTTTTTAATTTCTTCAAGTGGTGTTTCTCTGGCTAAAATAACTCGTTTGACACCAAGATTAATTAGTTTTTTTGTTCCTTCTACATTATGGATATTCATTTGGGTAGAAACATGAATAATTAAACTTGGAAAGTTCTTTCTTATATAGTATAGAACTCCTAAATCTTGGACAATTACCGCGTCAACTTTAATTTTAACTAAGAATTCAAGAAATTCATGTAGCATACTAAACTCTTTATCATATACAATGGTATTAACAGTAACATATACTTTTTTACCGCGTAGATGGGCATAATTAACCCCTATTTCAAGCTCTTCGTTAGTAAAATTTGGTGCTGATTTTCTAGCTCCAAAGTTCTTACCACTAACATAAAGAGCATCACAACCTGCTTGAACAGCTATCTTTAATATTTCTAAATTCCCAGCTGGAGCTAATATTTCCATAGACTTACCTTCCTTATTATATATAATATTTATAAAGAAAGCTTCATTAGCTTTAAAACCAATGAAGCATTATATTAAAGATCATTTTCTGATTCTTCTAATTTAACTTGTTGATCTTTTAAAATATAAAGAATACCAATTGTTCCTGGTCCACAGTGAGAACCAATAACACAACCAGCAACTGTATCATAAAGATGGTCAACATGTACATCTTTAATCATCTCTTGGATTAGAGGCACTTTAGGTTCAGCATGAGTATGGGTAATAAAAACAAACTCAGGATCTAAGTGATCAACATCACTTAAAAATAATTTAGTCATTCCCATAACTGATTTTTTCATTGAACCAATAAATTTTTTACCAACTGTCATTTTACCTTCGCGTACAACAATCATTGGTTTAATTCTTAAAACACTACTAATAAATTTAGTTGTTCCACTACATCTTCCACCTTTATGTAAATAATCTAAAGTTTCAACTACAAATTGGGCTTTTACACGAGGAACAATATTTCTAATTTCTTCAGCAATTTCATTTACATTCATGCCTTTATCTCTAAAGGTACATGCTTTTAAAACAAGTAAACCAATACCAGTTGATAAATTAGCACTATCAACACAAACAACATGTCCATCAAAATCTTCAGATACAATCATCGCGGTTTGAAAAGTTGATGATAAAGCAGAACCAATACCAGTATAAAATACATCATATCCTTCATCTACAAATTGTTTAAAGAAATTATGAATATCTTTAGGTGAAATGGCTGATGTTTTTGGCATTTCATTTTTTTCTTTCACCATTTTATATAATTCATCAAGATTAATTTCTAAATTATCTCTATAACTATTTTCTCCAAAATTAATATAAAGTGGAATTATTTTAACATCATATTGTTCAATTAATTCTTTTGATAAGTCACAAGTACTATCACTTGCAATTATAACTTTTCTACTCATACAATACCTTCCTATATAAAACTTTTACGTTCATTCGCATTATCTATTTCAATTGTAACAATTAAAATATCTCTTAATATTTTATCAACAGTTACAACATTGGTTCCTTTTTTAAATGGATATGAATCCTTATCAAAGATATAATCCACAATTGCAACTCGGTATTCCAGTTCATCGTTTAATAATTCATTATGAATATAAATAGATGCACCTGAAACAGTAACGCTATCCTCACTATAAGCAAGTTCTCCTTTATTTTGAATTAAACTTCTTAAGACATTTCCTTTTATTGTTACTAGTTTAATCGCATTATCAAATGGCATCATTTGATAAATTCTTTCCACCGTGATAGCTTCATCTTTATAAATAGGGAATGCTGCTTCTCTTATACCACCAGTATTGGTAAATGCAACATCACAATTTAAATAATTATCTTGACAATATTTTAAAATTGAATTACATGCCCATCTAATACCTTGTACATTATTCACATCACATCCCGCATAACCAATAACTTTTTCAAATACAGATGATGTATTTTCAACTAAATCATCAACATACTTTTGTATTTTTTCATTCTTAGAATCAGTATCTTTAATTTTTTTGCTGGAGGCAACTCCATCAATAACCTTTTGTTCATTCATACTGTAAGTAAGTTCAATAATACCTACATATTCACCAGATGAACCCGCTTGAACATAAGGTACTTTAACTTCATCACTAATTCTTCTATTTACACCTTTTGTATTAACATGCGTATGACCATTAACAATCGCATCTACTCTTTCATCATCAGATAAATTAGAAATATTACGATTAGTAAGAGTTGAAGCATCATGTCCTACAGCAATAACAATATCAACATCTTTAGTAGTTCTTAATTCTTTAGAATATTTTCTTATTTCTGTTGTTGGGTCAATAAATTCATAATTAGCAACCATTGATTCAGTAATATCTGATTCAAGTCCAAGTCCCATATAACCAATGATTCCAATATTAAGATCATTACGAGTAATAATTTCATATGGTTGCATATTTATAGGAAGCGTACTAGTTCTTTTGTCTATAACATTACAACCAAGTAAAGGAAAATTAGCCTCACCATTAGTATCATCACCATCAAAATAATTTAACACGGTATCAAGACTCCAGTCAAACTCATGATTCCCAACAGTCATACTATCAAAAGACATCATATTCATTAAATTAACCATATCTAGGCCATAACTATAATTAGATAAAGCTGAACCTTGAAACATATCACCAGCAGATATAATAACACTATTCTCGTCTTTCGCATTAATTAAATAATCACCAACAAGACTAGCTTTTTCTTTAATCGCTCCATGAAAATCATTTACTGTATATATTGTTATTTTCTTTTGTAAATCTAATTCATCATTATCCTTTTTACATGATAAGCCTAAAGTTACCATTAATAAAAAGACTAAAACTAATGAAATATACTTTAAAAATCTATTAACTTTATTCATTCAATTCTCCTTATTTTATAATAATATTATATCATAATAAGTCTAATATTTCAACTTTAATAGACTAATTAGTCTTATATTTTTTGAAATAATAGGCAAATAAATTGCAAAGATTCAACATTTAGTGTATAATATTCTAGCAAGTTGTTATGCACCCTTAGCTCAGTTGGTAGAGCAACTGACTCTTAATCAGTGGGTCCAGGGTTCGAGTCCCTGAGGGTGTACCATTTGAAAGATAGAGGTTCAATACGTAAAATATTGAACTTTTTTTTATTAATAAAGCTCTGTAAATAAAGTTTTACAGAGTATTTTCTAATTTATTACAAAAGCCATAAATGAACAGAAAAATCTTTTCCTAATTTTACTTCAATACGTATTAATGAAAGAGTAAGATAATCATCAATTAAAAATTAGTTTCACCATTATTTCGATTATAATAATACAATAGTTTTCTAACATGGCTTTTTAACTTATTTACAACTATACTCTCATAAACACTTCCAAGATTAACTCATTTTTATTTTTATATTATGTATGAAAAGATTAAATTATAAATAACTTGGAAAAAATAGAGGCCAAAAGACCTCCTATTTTTTAATTTTGAAATATTTGATTATGCCATTAGACTTTGGTATTGTAACATCACCTTGAATTAATGGTAATGCATACTCTACAAAATCATCAGTAATATTATTTCCTCTTTCATTCAAAAAGTGACTAGGTACTTCTTTTACAAAGTTAGCAACATTAGATAAAGGAATCGTCTCATACTTTATACAATACTTACTACCACTTTTTCTATTATATGTTACCATAACATCAGTTTTACCTTGAATATAAAATATAACACCATATTTACCACAATTATAAGCTTCATCAACATCAACTTTAGAAAGTAAATGACTAGCACATCTTTGTAAAATATTTAATTCCACACTTCTGACAGGTAATTTTAATTCTTTACTAACAATTTCACCAAGAACCATTCCAACTCCACCTAATTGTAAGTGACCGAAACTATCATTTTGATTGTATAGTCTTTGTTGTAAAATATAATTATTATTTTTATCTCTTATACCTTCAGAAACAACAACTAAAGCTCTTCTTTTTTCTTTATATATTTTACTTACATCTTCTAAGAATTTACTTATTTCAAAAGGATGTTCAGGTAAATATATTAAATCAGGTCCATTACCAACAAATGAAGCAAGTTTAGTTGATGCGGTTAACCATCCACTATCTCTTCCCATTACTTCAACAAATGTTACACGACCCTTTTGATATACTTTAGTATCTTCATATATTTCACTAATTGTTGTATAAATAAACTTGGCAGCGGAACCATATCCAGGTGTATGATCAATTCCAACGATATCATTATCAATTGTTTTGGGAATTCCAATTACCTTACAATCATATTTTATTTTTTTTAAGAATTCACCTAATTTATGGCATGTATCCATTGAATCATTTCCACCAATATAATAAAAGCATTTAATATCATATTTTTTAAATATTTTTTCAATTAAATAATATACTTCATCATCAAATGAATCAGGAAGTTTATATCTAACTGACCCAAGAGCAGCGGCTGGAGTTGTTTTTAATAATTTTAATTCATCTAAATTATAGTCATTAAAATCAACAAATCTTTCATTTAGTAATCCATCGATACCATTTAATAAACCATAAACATGGTCAAATACATCTTTCTTCTTTGCTTCTTCGATAATACCTTGTAAACTAGCATTAATAACAGCAGTCGGACCACCAGATTGTCCAATCATGCAAGACCCTTTATTCATAAGTAAATTCCTCCATATTCTAATTATACAATAAAACAATATTTTTAACATTCTTTTTATTTATGAAAATGCTTACTTTATTTGTATAATTATAAAATTTAAACAAATAATATAATTGTGGAGGAAAATTTAATATTTAAACATAATATTAAATAGAAAAATATGCAAAAAAAGAAAATATTATATTTATTATTATGTATCTTCTTATTATTTATTAGTTTTACTTCATGTAAAAAAATAGAAGATACAAAAGATGATATTCTAACATCTATAAAAATAGAAAATATCAAAACATATTCAAAAGATAAAGAACAAAATAATAATACCTTTGTAAATAATGGACAAGTTACTCTTAATAATGATAATAAAACATTATTAGTTAATAAAATTGAACCACTTGATAAATTTACCTTTGATATTATAATTAAAAATGATAGCATTATTGACATAAATACTCAAGTTTCTATTACAACTTTAGATAACAATGATTTATTTAAAGAAATGGAAATTACAATTGATAATAAGATATACCTTGGTATGAACGCTTATTCTTCTTGGTTTACTTTAAAAAAGGGTATTGATAAAGAAAAGAAATTAACAGTAACAATCAATTATCCAGAAAATATAATTAAGAATAATCAAGCAACTAGTTTTACAATAAAAATAGATAATGCAGCAACAGTAAGTACGGTAGAAAATACGAATTTAAATACTAATGAATTAGGAATTAAAACTTCTACTGATTTAAATTTATTTAAAGATGCTATTAATAATGGTCATGATTTTAAAGACAAAACAATTAAATTATTAACAAATATTGACTATGAAAATAAAGAATTTGACCAAATCACAAATAAAAACAATAAGTTAGATAATGTAACTATTGATGGTAATAACCATTCAATTAAAAACCTAAAAACTAAAATTAATGATAATGGTGGCATTATATCCTATAATACATCAAAATTAACTTTTAAAAATATTATTTTTGATAATATTAAGGTTGAAACAACATCAAATAAAAATCAAACATATGCAGGAGTAATTATTGGTAAAAACTATGCAAATGTTACTTTTGATAATGTAAAAGTAATTAATTCTAAAGTAATAAATAATTGGCAATGTGGAGGTTTTGTTGGATATTCAGAGACTTACTCTCCAAGTTTTAAAGACTGTAAAATAGAAAATTCATTTATTGGAGGTAGTAATGCGACGGCAGGGTGCTTCTTCGGGCTTGGAGTCGTAGATATTAAGTTAGAAAATTGTCTTGCTAAAAACATTAAGTTATTTACAGATGGATTGACTTGGGATTCAACACAAAAACTAAATAATAGTTTTCAAATAGGTCATCTTTATGGGAAAAAACTTAATCTAATTTCTTGTAAAGAAGAAAATGTAAAAGTTGTAAATACAATAGATTAAAAAAAAGAGGGAAACCTCTTTTTCTTATTTTATAACATAAGCTATATCACGCCATGTATTTTTAATAACATTAATACTATATTCACAGTACACATTAGGTACATTAGGATCATTACATACAATATAGAGAACATTATCAATATATTTATAGCCAATAGCAACAATTAAATGACCGTTTGTATAATAACTTTTTTCAGTTGAAGTCATTTGTCCTTTAACACTTAATCCACAAGGTCCGACTGTACTTAAATGATAAATTAGTTCATCTACTGAATACATTCTTGCGACATAGGCATCATATCCAAATGAAGACATACCAACTGTATTATAAACCCAATTTCCAAAGATGCCTGAATTATATTCTTTAAATTTATAGGCAATATATCGATGTTCAAACTCATCATACATTGAAAAATCTTCTCCCATATATTTTAGAAGCATAGTTGATGTCGTAGGACTACAAATACTATTACCAATGCTAGGTACTGCTATTTGATATAATTTAGGAACAATATAAATTTTTTCTTTTTCTAGTTTACTAATATCAACTTTAAACTTATAATTACTAACCTCAAGTGCGAATGATACTAAAGATAATTCAGGTGAAACATCATTTAACGTATCTCTTCTTAAAATAACTTTATACCTAATACAAGATGCATTTTCATTAATAACAACAACTTCATCATCTGATAATTTAATTAATCCATTATTTTGGTCATAACATTTATTTTCAAGTCCAAATCCCCATGGATTATAAGTAATATAATCACTCCATACATTATTTACTTTAGCTTTTACCATTAATTCAACAGTTGAAGTTTTAGTGGAAGTCGCAGCCCATGAAGCTATTAATGAAGAAAAATTTAAAGTAGAGATTTCATCAGATTCATAACTTCCAATTATTGCATCTTCTTTTAAAACTAATTTATTATTATTATTTAGCATTACATTATCAAATGATGCTTTATTAAAATTAATTGCTTTTTCAATTATTTGATGTGGTTTAACCAATTCACTATTTTTATCATAAACTTTAACATTAAAATCTTTTGACATTGTTTCCTCCTTCCCAGAGATAGTAATTGTCAATTTAATATCTTTGGTTTCTTCTTGTCTATTGACTACACCAGTAGAATCAATTACAAGTTCATCACTACTTTTCCAAGTCGCTTTATATCCATCTGGTAAATTTATTTTCATCTCATCTTTTATATCAAAAAATACAGCACTTGGTATTGATATATTTTCTAATGTAAGTTGAATAAATTCTAATTCACTATATTTTAAAACTTTAATATTAAAGCTTTTCGATGTTGATAACTCACCAATACTAAATACAGCAACAACTTGAGCTTCTTGGTCAAATTCTTTCCTATTTACCTTACCTGTATTAGAAATTATATTTGAATTTTTAGAATGCCAAGTTACATTATAATTTTTATAACTTGTAACAAACTCCAAATCACTAATTGTTTCACTTACCATTTCAAATGATTCAACATCTTTATTCAATTTATTATTAATTACATCTATTGAATTTTTATTAAGTACAGTAACATTATATTCTTTTTCAAGACTACTATTACCATATTTTAGGATAACTTTTAGTGTAACAAAAATATCAGTATCTTGAAAAAATGCTTTACCAGTATTTGACAAAACATCAAGATTTGATGAAGTCCAACTAGCACTAACATTTCCTATTGATAAAGGTAAAGTAATATCATCATAAATTAGTTCTTGGATAAATATTTCATTACTTGCTTCCTTTAGTATTTTTAGTTCTTCTTCATTTTTCTTATTACAACTACTTAAAGAAATACTAAAACATATTAAAAATAAAACAACCAATTTTTTAATACCATTCATATTTTCACCTCAACTATAATATATTATACCATAGTTAACATTAACACAACTTGAATTTGCATTTTCTATAAATATTAATACATTTTACTTGACTATTTTCGTATTTTATAATATAATATTTTGGTCTAATGGCTCTGTAGCCAAGCGGTAAGGCGTGGGTCTGCAACACCCTGATCGCCGGTTCAAATCCGGCCGGAGCCTCCATTATTCAAAAACTATATATTTCCTTAAAAGGGGAGTAGCACAAGATATAAATCTTGACTTAATTTCGACACCACGACTAAAAATCCGGAATTAAGATTCAATTTGAAATGCAAGACCTTTATTCTTACAGTCAGTAGAATAATGGTCTTTTTATTATTATTTTAGGAGGATGTATGAATCAAAAACAAAATTATCAAGAAATTATTGAAAATTTAAAAACAAATGAAACCGAGGGATTAAGTAGTACCGAAGTTAAAAAACGTCAAACTCTTTATGGTTTTAATGAATTAACCAGTAAAAAGAAAACACCAATTATCGTTAAATTTTTAATGCAATTCGCGGACTTCTTAGTAATTATACTAATAATTGCGGCATTACTTCCAATTATAGTGAGTCCCGAAAGTTGGATTAAAGAAAAAGAATGGATTGAAACTTTAATCATTGGGGCTGTAATCTTTATTAATGCAATTTTAGGTACAATTCAAGAAAACAATGCTGAAAAGTCATTAGAAGCACTTAAGAAAATGAGTTCACCTCAAACTAAAGTAATTAGAGATGGAAATCTTATTACTGTTAATTCAAATGAACTAGTTCCAGGTGATATTATTTATGTAGAAGCTGGTGACTTTATCCCCGCTGATGCTAGAATTATTCAAGCAACAAATCTTTTAATTGATGAAAGTGCCTTAACTGGTGAATCTGTGCCCGTGATTAAAAATAATGAAGTAATATTAAAAGAAACTACTTCACTAGGTGATATGACAAATTGTCTATATTCATCTACTTACGTAACAAATGGTAAAGGATATGCGGTGGTTGTCAATACAGGAATGAAAACAGAAATTGGTAAAATAGCTAATGCATTAATGAATACTGATGAAAGTGAAACTCCATTACAAAAGCGTTTAACCCAAATTGGTAAAGTAATTGGTATTATGTGTATTGCTATTTGTATTATCGTATTTGCACTTGAATATATTGCAAGTATTCTAAATGGTCAAAATGAATGGCTTGAAGCTTTAAAAACAGCTATTGCTTTAGCTGTCGCCGCAATACCTGAAGGTCTTGCCACAATTGTAACGGTAGTACTTGCAATTGGTGTTCAAAAAATGGCTAAACAAAAAGCAATTGTTAAGAAATTACCTGCGGTTGAAACTTTAGGATGTGCTAGTGTTATTTGTTCTGATAAAACTGGTACCCTAACTCAAAATAAAATGACAGTTCAAAAGATTTATCAAAAAGAAATTAAAAGTATTGAAAATGAATTATCATATGATGAAAATAAATTAATCGAATTTTTTGCTTTATGTACTGATGCATCATATGAAGTAATTGATGGCGTAGAAAAAGCAATAGGAGACCCTACTGAAATAGCTCTTCTTATTGCTAGAAATAAATATGTTAAAAATAAAGAATTTGAGCATTTAACAAGAGTTGGTGATATTCCATTTGACTCTGATCGAAAACTAATGACAGTTATTTATCCATATTTTGATAAATACATAATCATTACTAAAGGTGCTCCTGATATTATTATTAAATTATCAAAAAATAATGAAAACTTAACAAAAGCCTTAGAAGCAAATAATCAAATGGCCGAAATGGCCTTAAGAGTATTAGGATTAGGATATAAAATAGTAGATAATATTCCTACCGATTTAACACCATCTTTAGTTGAAAAAGATTTAGATTTTTTTGGGCTTGTAGGTATGATTGACCCCGCAAGACCTGAAGTTAAAGATGCAATAAAAGTTGCAACTTCTGCTGGTATTAAAACCGTAATGATTACTGGTGACCATATCTTAACAGCGAAAGCTATTGCTAAAGAACTAAATATATTAAAAGAAGGCGATCTTGCTATTTCAAGTCATGAATTAAGTAAGCTTTCAGATGAAGAATTATACAATAATATCGAAAAATATGCTGTATATGCAAGAGTTGCTCCAGAAGATAAAGTAAGAATTGTTGAAACATGGCAAAAGAAAGGTAAAATTGTTGCGATGACTGGTGATGGTGTTAATGATTCACCAGCCCTTAAAAAAGCAGATATAGGTTGCGCAATGGGTATTACTGGTACTGATGTCGCAAAAGAGGCTGCTGATATTGTTCTAGTTGATGATAATTTTAGTACAATTGTAACAGCTGTAAAAGAAGGTCGTGGAATTTACGATAATATAAGAAAAGTTGTTCATTACTTATTATCAAGTAATATTGGTGAAGTATTAACCATCTTCTTAGCTTCAATCATTTCATTAGTAATTCCATCACTAGACTTTGGCATTCCTCTTGTTGCCACTCATCTACTTTGGATTAACTTAATTACTGATAGCTTACCAGCCTTTGCATTAGGTACAGAACTTCCTGAAAAAGAAATAATGACTGAAGAACCTCGACAAAAAGATGAAAGTTTCTTCTCTAAAGGATTAGGATTAAGAATAATATTACAAGGTATTATGGTTGGTTGTCTTGCATTGATATCATACGCCATTGGAAATTTCATTGGGGATGAATCAACTAGACATGCAATTGGACAAACAATGGCATTTATGACATTATCTAGCGCACAATTATTCCATGCATTTAATATTAAATCGCATAAAACAATCTTTAGTAAAGATACATTTAATAATAAATTCTTATTACTAGCCTTTGTATTAGGAATGTCACTTCAAATATTAATTTGTTATACTCCAGGATTAAACAGTGCCTTTAATTTAGTATCTCTTGATGCTATTCATCTATTAATTGCCATAGCTCTTGGTGCATCAACTATTATATTTAGTGAAATTGGTAAATTAATAAAAAGAAAATAATAAAAAAATACACGTAAAAAGCATTAAAGCTTTCTACGTGTTTTATTTTAACCCCAAATCATATCTACAAATTCAGGATAGTCAATAAATGGATTACGATTACCTTGAATTTTATAAACATATTCATTACGATAAACTTCTTGAGGACTAACTGGATCAAGTTTATTCCATTCAAGTAATAATGCTTTAGATTGAGCAACACTTGTAAAATCATATGAATCAGATTGTGAATATCTAGTCATCATATAGAAAATAATTCTTGCAACATCACCTTTATAATCATCATTTGGAGTATAATATGATGATCCAATACCAAATTTAATATTACCACGAGCACTATTTACAGGAATTGAGCATGGTCTAATATGATGTAAATCAGCACCAGCTCCAGAATTTTTATACCATCCTAGACTCTTTGGCCATACATGCTCACGGTTCCAGTCATTATTTACATCAGTTGATTTTTTGATTGATTCTCCAGTATAGAATAAAATCATATTTTTTGAATTAGTTAAATCTTCATCAGCATGTGGTAAATATTTTTTGCAATCATCATAACTAGTTATTTTTTTATGAGTTGTTGTAATAAGTGATCTTAATGATTTCTTTAAGGCGCTACCAGTAAGACCTTCGACAGACTTATAATAATCGGATAAATCACCATCAATAATATCACCACCGCCACCATTGCCAGATTTAACCTCAAATAAAGTACCGCTAGATTCATCAGAATCTAAATACGATGTTTTATCACCCAAAGCAATAACAACTACTTTATATGTGCCATCTTCAAAGGCATTGATATCAAATACTTTTGTTAAAACGTCCTTTTTATTTTCAGCAGTAACAACTTCTTTATTATTGGAATTTTTGATTATTATTTTATAACCATTTGCATTTAATACACTCGTATAACTTACAGTAACCTTACCATCAGTTACTTCAGCCCCTACCTTACTTGGAGCATCTAACTTAGTTGGGTCTCCTTCTTGACCATTATTAATTTCAAAATTTATTTTTTCTGATGAAGGAGAATCAAAATATTTTTCACCATCACCATTTGCTGAAACAGTAAGATAATAATTACCATTTTTATAATTACTAACTAATAAATTTAATTCTGTTTCATCACTAGAAATAGTTGTTGAAGTAACTAAAACCCTTAAACTTGTATATACTCTTATAGTATAACTACTTGCGTTACTGACCTTTACAAATGATATATTAATCATTTCATTTTCGACTAAAACTTCGACATTTAAAGGAGTACTTAAATTAACTGGGCTATCATCATCATCTGGTAAATTACTACCACCAACTGTAGTACAGCTAATAAATGATCCTATAAAACAGACTAAAATTGTTAAAAATAATACTTTAATTTTTTTTGACATAAGTCACCTCTACTATTTAGATATTATACTCTTTTTTAAAAGATATATCAATTAATTTACAAGTTTATTCATAATTGTTGGTATTTTTGCATTAATTGACATTTTATGTCCATCAATTGCAAAAAAAGTTATTCTTTCACAATGTAACATTATTCTAGATGCTTTAACCTTACTGCCATATTTTTCATCACCAATAATAGGATGAGAAATAAATGATAAATGAACTCTAATTTGATGAGTTCTACCAGTATTAATACTTACTCTTAACAATGAAACATTATTTTTACTTTTTAATCTAACGTATGAAGTTAATGCTTTTTTTCCTGTTTTACTAACAATCATTGTGTTATTTAAATGACGATGCTGACCAATTGGTTTGTCAATAATTCCTTTATTATCAGTTATTCCTTCAACAAGAGCTAAATAATCTTTTTGAATCTTATTTTCCTCAAATAAAGAAGAAAGATAAGCTAAAGTAATAATATCTTTACAATATATTAAACAACCTGATGTTTCTAAATCTAACCTATGACATGGATATGCAACAGATGTAATTCCTTTATGAGATAAATAACCATTTACCATATTAGTAATTGTTTCTAACTTAATAGAATCGTAAATAATGAAGCCACTTGGCTTATTAATTATTAATAAATATTCATCTTCATAAATAATATCTAAGTTATATGAATATGTTTTATCAATTAATTCAATAAAATTAGATAGATCAATATAAAGATTATCACCTTTTGATAATATAGAATTTCTTGATAAAACACTATTTGAATTATAGCAGCAATTATTATCAATTAAATAATTTACTTTATTTTTAGCCAGATGTGTTTTCTTAAACCATTCAATTAGACTTATCTCTTCCTTAATTTTATAATTAAAATAATCCATATTAACTCCTTAAAAAAAGGGGATTAGCTCCCCCCTTATTATTTAGATTCTAATTCTTGTAACGATTTAAAAGTTACAATTACATTATCAATATCAGAAAAACTATCTTTAACATTACCAATTATTTCTAATGCAACTAAAGCATCATCAGTATCTGATACAACAATAACTTCAACCACATCACCACTTGTATGAACAAAGGCATCAGTATATCCCATACTCATAATTAATGACTCAAGGGATACTTCTTTTTCAGTCCAATCTGATAAGTTTTTCTTTTTTATATATGCATTTTCTTTTTCAGTAATACTTGAATCGGCACTAGCAATAATTGCATCTAACGCCACTACAGTTGTACTTCTTTCATCAATTACTGAATTTCGCATATTCACAATTGATTCTAATCTAGAACTAACCATAGCTACTGGTGAATTAGTTTCTTCTTTATCACTTTTTAATTTATCTGATAATGGTGATTTGACGTACCACACCGCAAGCATCACAACTAATGTTAAAAATAGTAAAGCTATTTGATTTTTTTTCATTTTTATTCCCCCTACATATCAATAAATAATATGCATGAAGAATAAATAATATTACTAAAAATTTTAACCTATTTGTGAAGGATTAGAATTATTTACTTTTTTAAAATCAAGTATTTCTTCTTTTTTCTTTATATTTTCATTTGGATCATCCGCATCATTATTATATTGGGGATCAGTATTGATACGGAATGTTACAAAGATAAAATACCATGCTTGGAATAGCATAAAGTATAAGGCAAACTTATCAAATGAAAAGAAGAAACCAAGAATAAAGGCAATAAGTCCTGTTTCAACATAACAAATAGCCCCAATGGCATAATATTCTCTAAACTTTTTCATAAATAGTTTTTTAGACATAAGCCATACAACTAATACTAAAATTAAAGGGAATAAAACAAAAATACCAAAAGCCATTATGCCATAAATTAATTCATAACTTGAAGCATTAACCGCAATCATTGATTCAACAATTGACTTCATATATAAGTTTAGTTGCATACCTCTAATTCTCGTGGATTTATCGATAAATGAAGTATCCTTTAACTCATTATATTGATAACTTCTACTTAGGTTTGTATATAAGGCATCTTCTAAGTTCGGTTTATGACGGTCAACAGGCACAATATCAGATGACTCAATTCCATCAATATTTAATTCAAAATCAATTGAATCATCTTCTCTTACTTCTCTTGTCCATAGAGTAGTATCTAGTTCTCCATATTCATTATAAGCAATTTCATCATTTGATTTAGGTAAATATAATTTATAATTTCCAGCAGCCGTTTTTTCGAAAATACTTTGGCCACTATAATCTAAATTTAGATATTTACCATTAGAAAGTTTTTGACATAAATCATAGACATAGAAAAATCTAACTGAAGAATATACACATAAAATATACGTAGTATTAACATCACCATTTCTATTTTGTTTCATATATCCTTCATAATCAAAATATGTAAAAGACTTATGATTAGCATCAATATCCATATTTACATCAATAACTATTGTTAAATCGATTTTCGCAACCGTAGTTCCATCATCTTTAAATCCTTTAATTTTATCTTGAAGAACCGCATGATATATTCCTCTCGTCGCAAAATAGCTATCGATATACTCTTCAAACTTATATTTAAAAGTACTTGTTTCTATTTTTTTTACTCTTGTACTTATATTAAGTTTTTCATTCATTTTATTTACAAAAGAACATTTCTCAACATTTTTTAATCTTCTAATATAAGCTAATATATTTTCAAATTCATCTTGAGTATTTGTTAAAGCGTCATTAAAACGATCCATTTTATTAAGAGTTTCAAAAACACTTTTACTAAACTTTACTTTTTCTTTTTCAAATTCTTCTTTTGTAAAAAGACTTGAATCAGGAAGTGGTAAAGTAATTTCAAAATCTATCGCATAATAAACATAGTTTTTTGTAAAAATATAAAGAATTGTTTTATTACTACTTGTAAATTCTGCATAATTATCATAAAAATAGGTAGTTTCTGATTTTTCACTAGCATCAAAATTTTCATCAAAACCAATTTGAACCTCAATTATGGAATCATCACTTGTCTTAAATAATTCCTTACATACTTTTGATGTAATTTGGGGAGCTTTATCCTCCGGCATTGATAAATCGGCATCAGTAGTAAAATCAATATTTTGCATTTTAGTAAATGTCGGATTACCCTTAACATTTAAAGACTCATTAAACTCAGTTCTATCCATTTCATCAGCAACAAATTTTTCAGACATAATGTACTGAGAACCAAGTGCTAAAAACATCCCCAATATATAAATGAATAAAGCTAATATATAATGCATATTACGATATTTAGCCATTCTACGTGGTAATATCAAAGACATTATAATATCTTTTGTTTTTTTCATACTCTCTTCCTTTCATCTTTATTTCTAACAAAATAGCAATTAAAGTGATTAAAATCATAATCACTATTTGGTGAAAAATTTTCAAATATTATGTATTTATAATTTTTTATTGCGTAGTCAAATATTAGTTGAGGAAGTCCTACTTCTTGTTGTCTTATATGATTGTATTCTTCTTCTAATACATAAAAGGCATCAAATAGAGGTAAAGAATTCATATAAAAATAGTTTAAATAAATACTACTATCACAACATAACATGAGACGTAACTTTTTATATTTTGATATTAATTTTAAAAATTCTATTGAAGAATATTCATTATTACTTATAACATTAATCCATAATTCGTTATTTTCAATAATTTTCTTTATATCTTCAAATACTTTTCTTTTCTTAAGTAATTTTAAAGGAATAGTAATAAACAATTTTTGATCTACTTCTTTAGTTAATAAACTAATTTCTCTTTCCACAGAACTTATATAGTTATCATAATGATTTAAACGATAACTCTTACGAAGTGGTAAATTAGATAATTCTGCTAAAAATGAAGCATTAGATGAATTAATAATTTCATAATTAAACTTATTAAAATTAAATTTATCATTATAAGTTAATTTTTCTTCATTATTCTTGTTTAAATAATTAATATAATCTTTTATATCAAATGTAGTTGGTAAATTAGATATTAAATAAGCAACTAATTGTTTAAAATTCATTGAATTAGTAATATCTTTTGAACCTTGTAAAACAATAACATAATCATCATTAAACATATTATTAATTTTAATAATATCTTTAGAATTAATAATTTTATTAATTATCAATACCATAGCATCTTCGCTATATTCATAAATCTTATACTCAATACAATCTAATTTATTAACAATAGTTAAAAAGATATCATAAATATTATTATTTGAAGATAATAAGTTTTTCCTCACAAATATAAAAGTAAATTTTTCATCAATTTTTATATCATTAATTCTACTAAATGGACAAATATTAATAGGGGTCTCCTTGCACTCCTTTAGTTTTAATTCATTTATATAATAAATATTTAATTTATCTTTTATTACTTTATTTACTCCAAGAAGGCCAATAAAATTTTGAATAATATCATTATACTTATTATTTACAATATTAAGAATTTTGTTATCAATATTATAATACTTCTGAAAAGCATCATTTATATAATAATATTTATTATTACTAGCAAGTAGTAATAAATTATTAACATTTAGTAAAGTATTTTTTATATTTTCTTCATAATCAAAACATAAATCAATTGTTAAATTATTAATTAGCTTTAATAATTCATTATTCGTAAATTTAACATATCCATTTTCTTTATTATAATAAGTGATTACTACACCAATTACATTATCATTTTCAATGATCGGGCTTACTACAAGAGATGAAAATGATTGATTTTGTAAATCTTTTAAATAGAAAGGATCTTTTAAAACAAAGTTAAGTTCTGTTTTATTAAATCTAATTTCTTCTTTTAAATCAATAGCCATCATAACAATATTATCTTTTAAATCATCAAAAGAAATATCTTTTTGATAAATTCGAGGTTCCTTGATATGATAAACAGTTACAATATCTTCACTTTTTACTAGTTTTAACAGTTGATTATCATAATTTTGACCAAGTTGACAAATTGTCATTTGAAAATAATTATTACTACTTAGTTCTAAATGCTTACTGCTTAGAAACTCTAATATAATATTACGATACATTTTACATCTCCAAATTAATTGTTACAGGTCCATCACATACAACATCCAAATACATATGGTCACCAAAAGAACCAGGTTGAACATTTATATTCCAAGTATTCTTTAAAATATCATTAAATAATGAATATAATTCATTAGCTCTTTCTTTTTCCATACTATCTGTAAAAGATGGACGATTACTCTTTCTAACATCAGCATAAAGAGTAAATTGAGATATCGATAATATTTCACCATTTACTTGATGAATATTTAAATTAATTTTTCCTTCATCATCATCAAATAATCTTAAATTATTTATTTTTTGAGCCATCGCCTTTACATTTTGTTCATTATCACTTTTACAAAAACCAACTAATAACATATAACCATGATTTACAGAACTAACTATTTTTTCATCAACAATACATTTAGCTGATTTAACTCTTTGGATGACTACTCTCATTTAAAGACCCTCTCAATATTGTATATTTCACTTATTTTATTTAAATTAACAATTGCGTGATTTAAATCATCAACATTTGAAACTTGGATTTTAAATTTAGTAATACACTCTCCTAACTTCGTTTTAGTTGAAGTAACCGATGCAATACCGATATTAGTTGAGTTTAAAGCATTAATCATATCAGCAAGCCCATTGCGTTTATCAATTGATGATACTTTTAATGTCACATCAAAAACACGTCCTTCAAAGTTTTTATCCCAACTTATATCAATAAAACGATCTTTCTCGCTTTTTTGAATATTAGGACATCCTTCACGGTGAACAATAATACCATTACCTTTAGAAATATATCCATATATTTTATCTCCATATACAGGTTGACAACAATTACCAAGTTTAATTTGAGCTCTTTCTAATCCCTCAACAATAATGCCGTATCCATTATATGCCCTTCTTGTTCTGTTTTCAGAAGTTTTTTCATTATATTGTTCCATTAGCATAGCATCATCAACTTTAACATCGGTAATACCACATAGTCTATTAACAGCACCAAGTGGAGAAATAACACCTTTACCTATTTCCCAAAGGAAATCCTCAACATTAGTACAACCTCTAATAGAAAAGAAATTTTCAACTGTTTTATCATCTAAATCATTAATATTATAATCTACGGTTTTCGCAGCCTTTTCAAATTCAATTCGACCTTTTTCTACTAACTCATCACGTTTACGTTTATTAATAATCGCCCTAATTTTTTGTCTAGCATGACTTGTTTTAACATTTTTAAGCCATGCATTTGTCGGACCTGCACATGCTTTATTGGTTTTAATTTCAACAACATCACCAGTTTTTAACTTATAGGAAAGGGGAACAATTTTACCATTAACAATCGCTCCAACGGTTTTATTTCCAATATCACTATGAATACGGTAAGCAAAATCTAGTGGCATTGACCCGGTTGGAAAATCAAGTACATCTCCTCTAGGGGTAAAAACATAAACATTTGCGCTAAAAATATCTTCAATAATACTATCTAGTGGATCTTCTGTTTCAGAATTTTCAACATAATTAGTTAAATCTTTATACCATTTTAACTTATTCGTAATTTCAATTTGTTCTTTTTCTGGATTATAACCTGAATTTTCTTTATATGCCCAGTGTGCAGCAATACCAAGTTCAGCTATTGTATCCATTTCAAAAGTTCTTATTTGAATTTCAAATATTTTTCCTTTGATTCCAACAATCGTCGTATGTAGGGACTGATAAAGATTTGGCTTTGGTACCGCAATATAATCTTTAAAACGCATTGGAATTGGTGTCCAAGTACTATGAATAATACCTAATACTTGATAGCACTCCTCAATCGTCGGAACAATTATTCTTAAAGCAAGTAAATCAAAAATATCATTTAAAGTTTTGTTTTTAGTTATTGTCTTTTTATAAATACTATAAATATTTTTTATTCGACCCTTTAATTCATAATTAGTTACATTATGTGAAGCAAGTAATTCTTTAATCTTTTGATCCATTAATCTAATGTCTTCTTCACGTTCTAGTTTCTTTTCTCCAACTGCTTTAGTAATTGTTACATATTCATCAGGATATAAAACCTTAAAACTTGTATCTTCAAGTTCAGCTTTTATACGATACATACCAAGTCGATGAGCAAGAGGAGCATATAAATCAAGCGTTTCTTTAGCGATTCTTCTTTGTTTTAAAACATCTTGATATTCAATTGTTCTCATATTATGTAAACGGTCAACTAGTTTTACAACAATAACCCTTATATCTTTAGCCATCGCAAGTAATAACTTCTCATGATTATGCGCTAAAGCTTTTTCTTTAGTCATATATTTTAATTTACTAATTTTTGTAACGCCATCAACAATATTGGCAATATCAGAATTAAATGAAGCAATCATTTCTTCTTTAGTCATATCAGTATCTTCTAATACATCATGCAATAAACCAGCACAAATTGTACTAGGAGACGTATGAAGTGTTGCTAAAATATAAGCAACTTCAAGTGGATGTTGAACATATGGATCACCAGATTTTCTAAACTGACCTTCGTGCATTTTAGAAGCAACTTCATATGCTTTTTTAATAATATTAATATGACTAGATTCATGTAAGTATTGACCTGCTACTTCTAAAAGGTCGTCTAAAGTTTTTTGGCTTTCCATAAATATTCACCTCCTTATAACTTAATTAAAGAATTTACACTTATTCCTTCTAATTCTTTTCTTCCATTTAAATCTTCTAATTCAATTAAGAAAATTAGTCCTACTACCTCAGCACCTAATCTTTCAACTAATCTTTTAGCCGCAAGACTAGTACCGCCAGTCGCAAGTAAGTCATCAATAATGACTACCTTATCACCAGGTTTTAATGCGTCCGCATGCATACATAATGTATTTGTTCCATATTCTAACTCATATTCTTCAGAAATATATTCTCTTGGTAGTTTTCCAGGTTTACGAATAGGGACAAAACCAATATTTAATTCACAAGAAACAGGACAACCAAAAATAAATCCTCTTGATTCAGGTCCAACAATAACCGTCGCACCTAAACTTTTTGCAATATTTGCCATATCATGACAAGCAGATTTAAATGCTTCACCATTTTGCATTAATGGGGTAATGTCTTTAAAAGATATACCTTCTTTAGGAAATCCTTCAACTGTAGCTATATAATCTTTATAATTCATAATTCCTCCTAATTTTATATATATTAATTATACCACTATTTGACACTTTTATAAAGGGTTTTGGTCATTTTTTTATAAAATATCCATAAAATATAGTGTTTAGGAGTTTAAAAAATGTTTAAAAAAATAAATATTAACAAAAAATCTTTTTTCTATAATACCTTAATTATTTTAATTACAGGATTTATTATTAAATTATTAGGATTAATTTATAGAATAATAATCACAAGAACATTAGGTGAAAAAGGTATGACATTGTACATTATGTCATTTCCAACTATTATGTTATTCATTAATATCTCATGTCTTAGTTTAAATATTACTATTAGTAAGTTAGTTTCTGAAAGTATTAAAACCAAACAATATTCACCGAAAATACTATTAAAAAAAGCAATTCATTTAGCTTTAATTACATCTATAATTACCATAATATTATATTTATTAATGTTATATCCTCTTACTTTTTATTTATTAAAAAATGAAGATTTATTCTTGCCTCTTCTATCAGCTGTCTTTCTAATACCGCTTGTTGGAATTAGTGATTCTTTAAAGGGCTACTTTAATGGCCTAAAACTAATGAATCATACTTCAATTGCAAATTTAATAGAACAAATTTCAAGAATTATTTTTAGTACATTACTACTTATATTAATGATTCCATATGGAATAAAACTTGCAACCTTCTTTTGTTTACTTGCTTTAAGTATTGGTGAGTTATTTTCAATTATATATTCAAGTATAAAAATTAAAAAACTTAAAATAATTCATTATGAAAATACAAAAAATGAATTGAATGCAATTATAAAAATAAGTATACCATCAACATTGTCTCATTTAATCGGTAACTTTACATACTTTTTAGAACCAATTGTATATGTTTGGATATTATCATTATTAAATCATCCAATTGATAAAATTAATAGCATGTATACCATTATCAATGCTTATACAATTTCTCTATTAACCCTTGGTTCTTTTGTTTCTAATGCGATTGGAACAACAATCGTTCCTTCCATTTCTGAATCACATGCTTTAAATAAGACAGATAGTGTTAATTATTATATTAAGAAAGCAATTATTTTTTCATTAGTACCAGCTTTTTTTATTACTGCTGTATTATTTATTTATCCCGAAGACCTAATGAACCTAGTCTATGGAACCTCCTCAGGTTCAAATTTAATCAAATACTATGTTATCTTTTTTATACCTTATTATCTTGAAGCACCACTTTCTTCTATTTATCATTCTTTAGGCTGTTCAAAATCATTATTTAAAATATCAAGTTTTTTTAATATTTTAAGAATTTTATTAATAATAATCTTATCTACTATTAACAAAATAAGTTATCAATCAATTATTCTATCAACCGCCATTACACTTATTGGTTTTACTTTTATAGTATACCTAAATATTAAAAAACTTACCAATATAAAGGTAAGTTATAATAAAAGTTTAAGTTTGTTATTAATTTTCATTTTTACATTCTTTTCATTATGTTTCTTTAAATTATTAAATATCAATTATATAATTAGTATCTTCATAAATGGTCTTATTTATCTATTTTGGTGTTACATTTTAAAATTAATAAACATCAAAAGTCTTCTAAAAGCATATTAAGTCTTTTATTAATTAACTTTTTCTTAATATGATAATAAGTTATATTATTCTTATTTTTCAATTCATATTTTAAAGATTTAATTACATCATTTAAATCATTTAAAATATAGTTATTAGGCAATGTTGATAAGTTATTAAATATTGAAAATAATCGTTCTGAATCATTATTAAAATAACAATTTAAAGCATTACTATATAAATCAAGTACATCATTTGGTATATTTTGATATAATACTGGCGATATTTTATTAATAATATTAATTAATATATAATCTAAGGATTTATTATTCTTATGATTAATAATTAAATTATTAGTACTAATTCTTTCATCAATTTTTAACTTAACCGAATTATTAACAATTAACCTTAGTTTCTTTAACTTTACATTTTCCATTAAGGCTAGTTTCATATCATATTTATATGTCTTTTTAATCTGTTTAAGGATTAATTTACTAGCTTTATCCCTTCTTTTTTCGACATTTTTGTCCATATTTCCCCTACTTTCGCTACTTATAAGTATCATTAGAATGTAAAAAAAATAAACATAGATACTTTTAATATCTATATTTTATCATAATATTAATTAATTGCAAGTATTATTATCTATAACTTTTGTAAATGTTAATACTCCATTTAATAAACTTAATCCATATACTTCTTTAATCGACTTATACCCATTTTTAATAACAAATTGTTCAATAAAACTAATAGTAAAACCCGCTTTAATAATATTTTCTTTATTCATTTTACCACTTGAAATTAAAGGAAGAGGAAAAAAAGAATTAAGTTCTTTAGGAAATACCGATAATTCACCACTATTTTCTAAAATGGCATATTCAACTTCATTAGGAGATGAATATCCATTTTTTCTTAGTTGAACATATAAATCATCCATATTATATCCATTTTTCTTCATTTTTTTAATATTAATTTTTCCTTTTTCAATAATCAGGCATTCTTTTCCATCAATAAAATTTCTGAAAGTTACTGATTTTAAACTAATTAAAGCAATTAATTTTTGTACTATTGCGATAAATACCATTGGAACAAGACAATACAAATAATTAATTGTAAAGTTTTCAATTCCTACCACCATAATATCAACAATAGTAAGTAATATTAATAAATCAAATAAACTAAGTTGTCCAATTTCTCTTTTCCCCATAAATTTCATCAATATTATTAAAACTAAATATCCTGCTAATGTTCTCAATATAATTATTAAAAGATCATTCATAACAAACTAATTCCTCTCATATAATGTAATGGTGATAATATGAACTTTATTAAAAACAAAATTACAACATTACTTTTCTTTATTATTATTTTATCCATTACATCTTTAGTTTATACCATTCTTTTATATTTTAATGTTGTATCTACTGATAAAAATACAATCAAAATTACATGTTATATAATAGGATTATTTCTATTCTTTATACTTGGTATTATTTCAACAATAAAAGAAAATAAGAATGGTTGGTTAAAAGGATTATCCGCTTCTATTTTTATTTTACTAATTGCATTATTAATAAACTTATGTACTCATTCATTTAATTTTACTTTACTTATTAAGTATTTTTCCTATATCTTAACATCCAGTATCGGAGGAATAATTGGAATTAATATTAAAAAGAATAAATAATAAAAAGCACCAAAGGAAGGAACCCTCGGGTGCTTTTTACATTAGATTTTTATAAAATTTCATTTTTATATCCATAGCTTTATATGAATGAGTTAAACAATCAATAATAATATATTCTATTCCCATTTTAGCAATACTTCTTATTTTTTTTATTGAAAAATCACCAAATACAGCTAATTTTTTTTTATTTTTATTTAATTCAACTATATTTCTTATTGTATCATCATTCATATCTTTTAAAATTATGACATCACATTTAGTATCTTCTAACAAATAATATTCATCAATTGTCTTAATTTCGATTTCAAGTGGTAAATCTATTTTAGAATTGTTTTTTACCTTATCAATTAATTCTGGTAAATTATCATTTGTTAAAACATGACTATATCTAATTAATAAATGATCTCCTAAATTAAATTGATAATTAACTCCTCCACCATCTCTAACTGCTTGTTTATCAAGAATTCTAAGTAGTGGAGTTGTATTTCGGGTATCTAAAATTTGACATTTCAAATCTTTAATTTCCGTTACATATTGATTAGTTAATGTTGCAATTCCACTCATTCTAGTAATCAAATTAATTGCAAGTTGTTCACCTTTTAATATATCTCGCATTGGTCCTTTAAGCGTCATAATAACAGTTCCACGATTAACAAAAGTACCATTATCATGATGAATAGTTATACTCATTTTTGGATTTAAATGTTTATATAAAGCTTTAACAACATCAGTTCCAGAAACAATACCAGATGTACAAGCAACTAGGTTACCAGTAACAACTTTACTTTTTTCAATTAAAATATTTGTTACAATATCCGAATTATAACTATCTTCTTGAAGAGCGTTTACGATAAGTTTATTTACTTTTTCATCCATAGTAATGCTCCTTCCGCTACCTTAGTTACAAGAACCAGACATATAAGTAAGAATAAAAATTACAATCGCAATAATCGAAATAAGAATTATAAATAATGTTACTTTAACGACTGATGTTGGAGCCTTGCCATATAATCTACCATTTTCACCATTAACTAAAAAACGATAATTTTTATTATTAAACTTATATGTTCCAATCCAAACAGGAATTAATACATATTTATATTTAGTATTATTATATATAGTATCAATTTTAATTGTTCCTTCAACATCATAATGATATTTACTAAGAATTTTACTCTTAATTTGAGGAACAGCAAGTTTTTTTGCATTTTTCCAAGCTACATTTAAATTAACCCGATAATGTTCTGCTGAAAAACCAACTAAGAATTTTTGTTCATATAAAAATGACTCATTTGTTGAAAAAGGAGCAATTCGCTGAATTTCACCTTGTGTTATTTGTGAACCACCATTAACTAATAAATCATCAAATATTACTTGGGTAGTTCCTTTTATTCGAAACCATCTTGTTGTTGTAATTGTCGTTCTATTTTTTCCTGAACCAACCGTTGTTGTATGGAATTTTCCAAGTTTACCATCATAACTACTAAAAGTATCCGTATCAAAGGTCCAAACAGGTAAATAGACACCATTAACATTGAGTTTAATTTTTTCTTTTTTTACTTTATTTGGTGAAAAGAAACGTTTTTTTACCCATTTAGTATAATTTTTAGTTGCATTTTCTTTAGAAATAGTAAATGGAATTACGCGGTGTGGTTTAATACCAGCAAGTTCATCAGTATCTACAACTTGATTCGAGCCACAAAATGGACAACAATTAGTTATAGATTCACGAGAGACAACATTTTTAGAACCACAATTTTCACATTTAATGATTTTAGTTTCATCATTCCATAGATTATCATCATCGATTTTTTCCTCAAAATCAAATTCTTCTTCACTTCTTGTTCCATCTATTTTTTGTTTAAATCCACAATAACTACATTCTAACATTTGTGAATCAGGATTATAATTTATCGGTGCTCCACATGAAGGACAACTAAAGTCTTCAGCATCCGCTTCTTTAATTTCTAAATCTTTTAAATCATCATTCATATATTATAATTTTTGTCCACAATTATTACAGAATTTAGCATCCGCATCATTTTTAGTACCACAATTAGTACAGAAATTATTTCTTACAAGCTTTGTTCCACAATTATTACAGAATTTGGCATCTTCTTTATTTAACGAATTACAGTTAGGGCATCTAATTTGGGCTACATTTTGATTATTGTTTTGGTTCATGGCATTTCCCATTGCACTACCCATTGCTTGACCAATCGCAACACCAGCGCCAAGGCCAACACCAGCAGAAGCAATACCACCATTTGGATTATTAGCAGCTTCTCTAATTGCTTGAGCAGTTTGATATTGAGTAAATTCATTCATAACCCCAGACATAACACCAATTGATGATCTTTGGTCAATTGCTTTTTCAACTTCTTCTGGTAATGCGACACTCTCGACTTTTAAATTAACAACTTGTACACCGATTGCGTCAAAATCAACATCAGTTACTTTTTTAACACTTATTGATATTTCTAAAAGTTTTGCTGGTAAATCAAGGGCTGATACTTGATTTTCACCAAGAACAGTTGTAAATCCAGCTACGATAATACTCTTAAAATATTCCATTAAGCTATCAGTTGTATATTGTCTATTTGTTCCAAAAATTTCACGCATAAATTTAGGTGCGTCTTCAATTTTAAATGAATATGTTCCACGTCCACCTACACGAATAATACCAAAATCTTTATCACGAACGGAAATTTTAGTTGCGGTACCCCATTTCATATTTATAAATTGTTTAGTATTAACATAATAAACATCAGCTTTAAATGGAGAATCAAAGCCATATTTCCAACTAGATAGTTTTGTTATAATTGGCATATTTTTAGTTGTTAATGGGTGAGTACCAGGTCCATAAACATCACAAATTTGTCCACCACTAACAAGCATTGCACATTGTGAATCACTTACGATTAGTTGACATCCATTCATTATTTCATCACGATCATCCATTGGATAACGATAAACAATCGTGTTAGTTGTGTCATCATTCCATTGAATGACTTTTAATAATTGTTTTTTTATTCCAGAAAAAATTCCCATTTTTATATACCTCTTTCAATTAAATTTCAGTTTATATAGATATATTATAAACTATTTTTATAAAAAAGTAAAGAATAAAACCAATAAATCTATTGGTTTTATTAAAATTAATATAATATTTTATTTACTATTTCATTATTAACAAGTACATCATATGGTGCTCTTTTTTCTAATACTCCAGCAAGACTCATAATATCCATAAGTTTTTCAAATCCTTCTTTTTCAAAATATGGAGTACTACACCAAGCATCAATACTACGATATCTACTTACAACACTAACTAAATCCTTAAGTGCAATGTCACTAAATGAATTTGTAAGAACTTCAGCAACATCCAAATCAGAATGAGTCATTACAAATTGTTGTCCTTTATAGATTGCTCTTGTAAATTTTTCAATAATATCTTTATTTTTATTATAATAATTGATTGATGTTGAGTAAGCAGTATAAGGAACATTACCTGCAAGGCTTCCAACAGAACATAATAAATAGGCTTTTTTAGAATTAACTAAATCTGTTGCGGTGGGTTCAAATAAAGTTACAAAATCCCCCTCACCTGCTAAAAAAGAACCTGCCATTGCATTAAAGGCTACATCCGTCCGAACATTAACTTCTGATAAAGTTGCATCTACCTTTTCATCATCTCTTTTTACCACAAGTCCTGCATTTTTTAGAACATATTCAAGTGTCATCTCAGGAACGCCACCATTTCGTCCCCCTAAAATGCTTTTTCCTTTCAACATATCAAGACTAAAATTATCTATTTTTTCTCGGCCAAAAATAAATGATCCATCTTTTTTGGTTAATTGAGCAAAATTAACTAAATAATTTTCTTGATTATTATTATATAAATATATTGTAGGTTCTGGCCCTTGTAAACCTATTTGCACATCACCTGATAGTAAAGAAGCAGTAACTTTATCAGCACCAGAAGCATTGATTAATTCAATTTCTAGGCCTTCTTCTTCAAAATATCCATTTTCAAGTGCTACATACTGAGCAGCATAAAATACCGAATGAGCTACCTCAGCAACCTTAATTTTATGTTTATCATTTCTACAACTTGTTAAAGAAGTAATACAAATAAATAAACATAATATAAATAAAATTAATTTATTTTTTTTCATTAAATTTTCCTCTTCCCTTTAACTTTAATTTCAATTAAATTGACTATTTCATACATTATAAAAGCAATAATTGCCAGTACAAAAACACCCATCATGACTAAATCCATTTTAAATACTTGTGAACCATAGACAATTAAATAACCAATACCCGCTCTTGAAACAACAAATTCACCGACAATTACTCCTATCCATGACATACCAATATTTATTTTAATTATATTGATTATATTGCCAAAATTTGCAGGGAGGACAAGTTTAGTTAATATTTGCCATTTATTAGCATTAAAACTTCTTAACATTTTAATTTTATCTTCTTCAATATTTTTAAAATAACTATATCCCGAAATTATGGTTACAACAATAGATATCGAAATTGCGACTACCGTAATACCTTTAATCCCTGTTCCTGCCCAAATAATTAATATTGGAGCGAGTGCAGTTTTCGGTAATGCATTTAATACCACTAAAAAAGGATCAAATATTCTTGCAAGCATCTTGTTCCACCACAAAATAATTGCAATTAAAAGACCTAACAGGGTACCAATTATTAATCCAAGAACTGTTTCTGTTACCGATATAAAAATATGATTCCATAATTGACCCGACTTAATGTACATAAATAATAAATTAAAGATACTAGAAGGCTTACTAAATAAGAAGGTATCAATTATATTTAAGTTTGCAAATAATTCCCATAATATAATAAATAAGATTAATAATATAACTTGAATACTTGTAATTATTATTTTTTCTTTTCTTCTTTTTTTAATATAATAATTAGTTTTCTTCATTTAATTCACTCCATATTTCATCAAAGTACACTCTAAAATTAGGGTCTTTCCTTTTAAGAAGTGGTGCTAAATTTTCTTTTTCCATTTTTATTTGATGAATACCTTTTAATTGAGCAGGTCGTTTTGATAAAACAATCACTCTATCACCCATTGCAATTGCTTCAGAAATATCATGTGTAACAAGAATCGCACTTAGTTTTTCACTTTTAATTATATTAAAAACATCATCACTTACCTTTATTCTTGTTTGATAATCAAGAGCTGAAAATGGTTCATCTAAAAGTAAAATATTAGGTTTAACAACAAGTGTTCTAATTAATGCTATTCTTTGTCTCATTCCTCCTGAAAGTTCCGATGGATAATTATTAATAAAATCAATTAAATCATATTTTTCAAGCAATTCTTTAATTTCTTCTTTTTTTTCACTTGTAATTTGATGTTTTACTTCAAGTCCTAATAGTATATTATTCCAAATTGTTCGCCATTCAAATAATTGATCTTTTTGAAACATATAACCAAGATTACCCTTTACATTAATCTCACCTTCACTTGGTTTAATTAAACCTGAAATTAAATTTAATATCGTTGATTTGCCACTTCCTGAAGGACCAACTATCGCAATAATTTCACCTTCATTTACATCTAAACTTACATTTTTTAATACCTCTAGTTCTCCAAGTTTTGTAAAAAAACTTTTAGACACATTATTCATTGATAGTACTTTCATGATTCACCTCATTTCTTAGTCTACTATATAATATTAAAATATAATAGAAAAGTATGGGCTATATGAAAAAAACCAGCCAATTGACTGGTTTAATTTTCATCTTTTTTAACTTTATATTTATTATGATTCTTATTAATCTTATCAGTTATTACATTTAAGAAATAAGTAATTGATGTAATAAATGTATAAGATAATAATGCTAAAATAATGGTCAATAATAATGGATTAGCAATAACCACTGTTTCTTCAGTTGTATTTTTAATTTCATAAAGTTTAACTAAATTAAAGATTTCACTAAAGTTGAAACCAAAAATACTAAAATTATACATTGAAGCGAGTGTTATGAAGAATGATGCACCTACGCAGAAAATAAATAATAAGAATTTCTTTCCTGTAAAAGGTTGACAAGCAATATATAACATCATAAAACTTGTATAAGTTGCACAAAGAACAACAACTGTTCTTAACTGATCACCAGATAATTTTAGTGGCTTAGCAACAAGATAAGCTAGAATTACTTCAATAACCACCGCTAACGCACCTGGTAATGCTTTTTTCATCGCATTAACTAAGAAATTACCTTTAATCGGGTTAGTATTAGGTTGTAAAGCTAAGAAGAATGATGGAATACCAATTCCAAAGAATTCTAACATAAACAAATCCATTTTATTTTCAATTGGGAATCCCGCAAGTCCTTCAGGATGGAATGCACCAATGAAACCACTAATAGTAAGAGCAGCTAGGATTATTATAAATAAAGTCTTAACAAAGAATAAAATAGATGTTTGTTGAATATTATTTATAACTCTTCTTCCTTCACCAACGACAGTAGGCATTGAAGCAAAATTAGAATCAAGTAAAACTAATTTAGCAACACTTCTAACAGCGTCACTACCCGAAGCCATAGCAATACTACAATCAGCTTCTTTTAAGGCTAAAATATCGTTAACACCATCACCAGTCATCGCAACTGTATGTTTAGCATCTTTTAATGATCTTACAATAATTTGTTTTTGGTGAGGTTTAACACGACCAAATACTGTATATTGATTTGCTGCTTGATAAACTTCATCATCACTCAAGCCATCTAAACTAATATATTCATCAGCATTTTTTATACCAACACGTCTTGATACTTCTGATACTGTAACGGGGTTATCACCAGAAATCACCTTAACTTCAACCCCATTATCTTTAAAATATTTAATAGTATCAAATGCTTCTTTTCTAATTTGGTCTTCAATTAAAATTAAAGATAATAACTTAGGATTTTTTTGAATTCTACCATCTTTTAATGGTGTCGGCGTAAAGGCTAATACAACAACTCTTAGTCCTTGATTAGCATATTCATTAATTTCTACTGAATATTTTTCAAAACCATTTCTTAAAACAAATTCAGGAGCACCAATCAAATATGTACCATTTTCAAAAGTTACCGCACTAAATTTACGTTCTGATGAAAAAGGAATAACTTCAATTGGTTTTAACTTTTCACTAAAACCAAAATAATTTTCTAAGGCCTTAGATGTAGAATTAGACTCTTGTAAAGCTGAATTCATCGAAGAAATAATATCTTTAACACTATATTCAAAATTACGTTGTTTTTCAATATATCTAACAACACTCATTGAACCATCAGTAATAGTACCAGTTTTATCTAAACATAAAACATCAACTCTAGCTAACATTTCAATACAGTAAATATCTTGAACTAATGTATTATGCGTAGCAAGTCTCATAACACTTACCGCAAGTGCAATAGTTGTCATCAAATATAATCCTTGAGGAATCATTCCAATTAAAGCTGTAGTAGTTGTTGTAACCGCATCTTTAAAGTTTTGATTAAAATTAGGATCAGAAAAATCAATATGATAATTAAAATATCTTAAAAATAATAAGCCACCAAAAATAATTAATAATACCGCAACTACTTGTAATAATTTATTTAATGAACCTAAAATACCTGATTTAGGTTGTTTATATTTTTTTGCTTGTGCCGCAAGTTTAGAAATTTCATTATCGCTACCTACTCTTTCAACTTGCGCATAACAGTTTCCTGAAACAATGAAACTACCTGAAAACAAAGTTGAACCCACATTTTTTCTAATCGGTACTGACTCACCAGTTAGTTGAGATTCATTTACTTCTACTTCACCTTCAACTAAAATAGCATCAGTAGTTATTTCTTTACCAGGTGTTAAATACATAATATCATCTAAAACAATATCTTCAACTTTTACTTTAACTTTAGTTTTTTCACGAATTACGGTTACTTCAGGAGCAGAAAGTAAAGATAATTTATCAATTGTTTGTTTAGATCTAATTTCTTGAATAGTTCCAATTAAAGTATTAACTACAACTAAAAATAAAAAAGTATATTCAGATGCTTTAGTTCCAACAATTACAAGTAAAATTGCAATAAATAAATATATCATATTAAAAAAGGTAAATACATTTTTAACAACGATTTTAAAATAACCTTTTTTATTAACATCATTATTAACGTTATTTAAGCCATGTTCATGTCTTTCTTTTATTTGTTCTTCCGAAAGCCCTTCATCATAGCGAGGAGTATATCTTGTGACTTCAAATTGTTCTTTTTGTTTGCCCATAAATAATACCATCCTTTCTTTATTATTATATCATATTTTTTTATATTTGTAAAATGAAACAAGTATTATTTTTTGTATTCCCGAGTTTGCCAGTAGGTATCAAAATATATTTAAATTATATTAACATAGACT